>NZ_CABEHV010000004.1:1647500-1947500 GCF_901542415.1 Streptococcus mitis
TGACGCTAGTCGTATTTCCAGGGATTGGACTTGAAGAGAAGATAACGGTATCACCTGGTTGGAGTTGTACCTGACGGTGGGTTCCGTTGGCGATACGAGAGAGGGCTGCCATAGGCTCGCCTTGACTACCTGTACAGAGGATCAGAATTTCTCCTGCAGGGTAGTCTTTGATTTCATTTGGCTCGATAAAGGTTCCCTTAGGAGCTTTTATGTAACCAAGCTCAATTCCGTTGACAATGGCCTTTTCCATCGAACGACCAAAGACTGCAATCTTACGTCCAGTCTTAACAGCGGCTTCTGTTGCTTGCTGGAGACGGAAGATATTTGAGGCAAAGGATGCAAAGATGATACGTCCTTCAATGCCTTGGATAATCTTCATGATGGACTGACCAACGACTTTTTCAGAGTTGGTAAAGGTTGGAATTTCTGCATTTGTCGAGTCAGACAGGAGACAGAGTACACCGTCTTCACCAAGAGCTGCCATACGGTGCAAATCTGCTGGTTCACCAACTGGTGTTAAGTCAAACTTGAAGTCACCCGTACAGACAATTTTCCCTTGAGGAGTATGAATGACAATCCCCAAAGGCTCTGGAATCGAGTGAGTCGTTCTAAAGAAAGTTGCCTTGAGATTTTTAAAGGTCAACTCAGTGTTGTGGTTGATTTCGTAAAGTTTGGCGTTGCGCAAGAGACCGTGTTCTTCGAGTTTCCCACGGATCAAAGCCAAGGCAAGCGGTCCAGCATAGATAGGGACATTTGCTTGCTTGAGCAGGAAAGGAATCCCACCAATGTGGTCCTCGTGTCCGTGTGTAATCAAAACAGCCTTGACGCGGTCGATATTGTCTACGATGTAAGAGTAGTCAGGAATGACATAGTCGATACCAAGCAAGTCATCTTCTGGGAATTTAATCCCAGCATCGACGATGATAATCTCATCTTGGTATTCAATCCCGTATGTGTTTTTCCCGATTTCTCCCAGACCACCGATGGCAAAAACGCCGACTTCTTCAGGTTTAAGAGTATAGGCCATATTATAACTCCGTAATTTCGAAGGCGCCAGTTTCTTTTTCGTAATCTAGCAATTTGTCAGACAAGAGTTCGATATACTCGATATTGTACTCTGGGCGATTTTCTTCGACAAGTTGGCGAGCAGCGATACGGCCCTCAAGTTCTGAGCTGGCATCGATGTCTAGGTAAAGTGCGCGTGTTGTTTCACGACGTGGGCTACGTTCTTTTGTTTCTTGATAAAAAACTTTGTAAATCATATAGTTCCTTTCTATTTACAGGTCAGCTTATTCCAAACTTTTAGCAGATATTTGCTTGATTTCATTCCATTTTGTGTCTAGATTGACCTTGATTCGTTACAATTATTTCAATTATAACATAAAATGAAAAATTAGTAAAAGACGGAAACGAGAAAGTCATGGGACGATTTATTTAGTAAGCGTTTGCAAAAGTAAAGAAAATGTGTTATATTGATACTGGAAGTGAAATTTATTGCTTGTCATAATTCCATATAGATTTTAAGTCAAGGAGGTTGCCCTATGTATAACTTATTTGCTTTTGCTATCGGAGCTCGCTTGGTAGCTTTTATTGTTTTTGTTGCTTGCGTTTATGTGGGGAATCTTCTATTTGCCAAACTGGAACAACGACAAACCAAGTTCTTGTGGAAAATTACCTTTGTGACTCTCTACTCGATTTTTCTCCTCCTCGTAACCTATGTCGTTTGGTTTGTATTTTACTTTGGATTAAATGCTTAGATGCCCTGCTCATGCTGGGGCTTTTTGTTTGGGGATAAAGAAAATTCCCATGTGCCAGCTTTTGTAGTATAATAGTAAGCAGACAAAAAGATAGGAATGTGTTATGAAAGTATTAGCTTTTGATACGTCCAGCAAGGCTCTTTCTCTCGCTATTTTAGAGGACAAGCAGGTTCTTGCCGAGACGATGATTAATATCAAGAAAAATCACAGTATTACCCTTATGCCTGCCATCGATTTTTTGATGGCAAGTTTGGATTGGACGCCCAAGGATTTGGACCGAATCGTGGTAGCGGAAGGGCCAGGTAGCTACACAGGCTTGCGAATTGCGGTAGCAACTGCCAAGACTTTGGCTCATACCCTGAACATTGAGTTAGTTGGTATGTCTAGCCTCTTGGCTCTGGTGCCCTACCAACAAGAAGGCTTGTTCGTCCCTTTGATGGATGCGCGTCGCAACAATGTTTACGCAGGATTTTATGAAAATGCCAAACCTGTCATGCCAGAAGCGCACCTGCCTTTTGAGCGAGTCATTGAGCTAATCAAGGGTGCTAGCCAGGTAACTTTTGTCGGAGAAGTTGCCCCCTTTGTGGAGCAGATTCAAGAACACTTGCCAAGGACTAATTTCAAAGAAACCTTGCCAAATGCAGCTAATCTAGCTCTCTGGGCCTGGGACAAGGAAGCAGACTCCTTGCATGATTTTGTGCCTAACTACCTCAAGCGTGTCGAGGCTGAGGAAAACTGGCTCAAGAACCACACCGAGTCTGGAGAGTCTTACATTAAACGCCTATGATAGAAATTAAACGAATCCAACAGCAACCTGACTTGGCTCAAGGCATCTACGCTGTCATGGCAGCTGTTTACCCAGTCAGCCCTTGGACGCTGGAGCAAATCCAAGCAGACCTGTCTCAAGATCAGACTTGGTATGCTCTAGCTTATGATGGGGCAGAAGTGATTGGATTTCTAGCTGTGCAGGAGAATCTTTTTGAGGCAGAAGTCCTGCAAATCGCTGTTAAAGGAGCCTATCAGGGTAAGGGAATTGCGTCAGACTTGTTTGCTCAATTGCCGACAGACAAGGAGATTTTCCTCGAAGTCAGAAAGTCAAATCAACGAGCGCAAGCATTTTACAAGAAAGAAAAGATGGCAGTCATCGCTGAGCGAAAGGCCTACTACCATGACCCAGTCGAGGACGCCATTATCATGAAGAGAGAAATAGATGAAGGATAGATATATTTTAGCATTTGAGACATCCTGTGATGAGACCAGTGTCGCCGTCTTGAAAAACGACGACCAGCTCTTGTCCAATGTCATTGCTAGTCAAATTGAGAGTCACAAACGTTTTGGGGGCGTAGTGCCGGAAGTAGCTAGTCGTCACCATGTCGAGGTCATTACAGCCTGTATCGAGGAGGCTCTAGCAGAAGCAGGGATTACGGAAGAGGACGTGACAGCTGTGGCTATTACCTATGGACCAGGCTTGGTCGGAGCCTTGCTAGTTGGTTTGTCAGCTGCCAAGGCCTTTGCTTGGGCGCATGGGCTTCCGCTGATTCCCGTTAACCACATGGCTGGCCACCTCATGGCCGCTCAGAGTGTGGAGCCTTTGGAGTTTCCCTTGCTAGCCCTCTTGGTTAGCGGTGGGCACACAGAGTTGGTTTATGTTTCGGAGGCTGGTGATTACAAGATTGTTGGGGAAACGCGAGATGACGCGGTTGGTGAGGCCTATGATAAGGTTGGCCGTGTCATGGGCTTGACCTATCCTGCCGGTCGTGAGATTGACGAGCTAGCTCATCAGGGGCAGGATATTTATGATTTTCCTCGAGCCATGATTAAGGAAGATAATCTGGAGTTTTCATTTTCAGGCTTGAAATCTGCCTTTATCAATCTTCACCACAATGCCGAGCAAAAGGGAGAAAGCTTGTCCACAGAGGATTTGTGTGCTTCCTTCCAAGCAGCTGTCTTGGATATTCTTATGGCAAAAACCAAGAAGGCCTTGGAAAAATACCCTGTTAAAACCCTGGTTGTGGCAGGTGGCGTGGCAGCCAATAAAGGCCTCAGAGAACGCCTAGCAACTGAAATCACAGATGTCAATGTCATCATTCCACCTCTACGCCTCTGCGGAGACAATGCAGGTATGATTGCCTATGCCAGTGTCAGCGAGTGGAACAAAGAAAACTTCGCAAGCTTGGCCCTCAATGCCAAACCAAGTCTTGCCTTTGATACGATGGAATAAAATGGAGTCAGCTTAAGGCTGGCTTTTTCACTCGCTAAAATGTCAGAATATTTTGACAAAACTGTAAAAATAATGATATAATATATAAAGAATAGGAGGTGGTCAGATGATTGAGAGAATGGAATTGGGAGAATTTTACAAGGAATTGCGCTTGGCAAGAAAGCTCAAGCAGTCAGATGTGGCTTGTGCTGGACTAACAGCCTCTCAGTTGTCTAAGTTTGAACTAGGGCAGTCTATGTTATCTGCGGACAAGTTAATTCTAGCTATTCAAGGAATCAATATGAATTTTGATGAGTTTGGGCATAAGCTCAACAACTATCAAGAATCTCCACATATGCGAATTGGTAGAAGGGTTGTGGATCGCTTTGCTCATTAAGATATTGCTGGCTTAGAGCAACTGTTGGAGGAAGTCAAGCAAGAACAGATGGCAGAGACCTATCGTCGTTTGAATGCTATTGTAATCAAAGATGCCATTCATTCCTTAGATAAAAATTATCCCCTAGCAGAGGAGGATAGGGAGTTTCTAACCATCTATCTCTATGCTATTGAGTCTTGGACCTGGTTTGAACTCTATCTCTTTTGTAATACTATGCCCTTCTTGAGCAATCAAGATTTGATATTTTTATCAACCGCTTTAATTGAGAAATCTAAAGAATTTAAAGAGTTAGTACATAATAGATTGTATATGAAGCAAGGACTCTTAAATATCTTATCAGAACTCATGGAGCGTAAACTTTTCTCCTATATCCCAATTTTTGAAGCTGAGCTGGAGAGCATGTTGCGACCATATGATGTTTTTGAGAAAGTATCGTGGCAATTTTTAAAGAAAATGAGTATTTTTCTTCAAACCAAAGGAAGCAATCAAAAAGAGATTGAACACTTTATCCAATCTCTGCAAGTATTAGAAAATCCACAATTGATAGCCCTCTTTGAATTACGTTTACAACAATACAAAGAACTTATCGATTAGTCAACAATCGCAAATCTGAAATTTCTATAAGAAAAAATATCAAATATGCGATTTTTTAAAATAAGCCAATTTTCGTGTTATACTATCCTTGTAAAGCACTTCAAGCAAATCCTAGGTCGCAGAAGTAGTTTACAAATAGAGACTCGTACAGTTTATTTTTAATATTGAAATACTGTAAATGGCTGGACTAAAAGTGAAACTTGGAGTCCTAGATAAAATGAGGTAAATGATGGAAAAACAGAGTCAGTTACAAATTTTAATTCATTCCCTGTACAATAATAAAGAAATTCGCTTGACGGAAGAATTTAGGAAGCAATTGCTGGAAACAGCGAAACAGTTTTCTAGTACTAGCGAAGATTTGCTAGCTGTACGTCTCTCATTTGCCGTCTCTAAAGAATTATTGAGCTTTAAAGGTGAACCACCGACAGAGTTATTGGATTTAGCAAAATTTGTCCAAAAGAAAGAAGCTAAATATAAGCAGGGAATAGTGTGGTCTGGCATTTTTAAGATATGATTTATTATAAAATAAGGCATTAACATCGCATAATGGATGAATCTAAATATAAGTAAGACTTGGACCTCAATGCCAAACCAAGTCTTGCCTTTGATACCATGGAATAAAATGGAGTCTGTCTGATTACAATCAGCAGACTTTTTTCTCTTTCCTGAATGTGTTATAATAGTCCATGCTATGGCTGGAGCCTTTTCAGCCCACCTATTAAGACAATATGAGGAGAAAGATGAAAGAAAAAGGATTTTGGGAGGGGGCGCAGGCAGCTATGCCAACGGCCCTGGGTTATGTCAGTATCGGACTGGCCTGTGGGATTATCGGTGCGCCCTATGTGACACCTGTTGAGATGGGCTTGATGAGCCTCTTTGTTTATGCTGGGAGTGCCCAGTTTGCCATGTTGGCCCTGATTGCGGTTCAAGCGCCTGTGGCAGCTATTGCTATGACGGTCTTTTTGATCAATTTGCGTCTCTTTTTGTTGAGCTTGCACGCGTCAACCTATTTCCGTCATACCAGCCTCTGGCAAAATATCGGTATGTCTAGTCTTTTGACGGATGAGACTTATGGCGTTTTGATGGGCGAATTGGCCCATGCAGACAAGGTCAATCCTATGTGGATGCACGGAAACAATCTCAACAGCTATGTGGCTTGGTTTGTGGGAACAGTTGTCGGAACGGCTCTGGGTGGCCTGCTGCCAAATCCAGAAATCTTTGGCTTGGATTTTGCCCTAGTTGGGATGTTCATCGGCATTTTTGCTTCGCAATTCCAGATTATGCAAAGACGGATTCCTGTTCGCAATCTGTTTATTATCCTAGCAGTTGTTGCGGTGTCCTTCTTTTTACTCTTGACAGTGGTGTCTCAGTCACTAGCTGTTCTGTTTGCGACGCTACTTGGTTGTACAATGGGGGTGGTTTTAGATGGTCAGTAAGTATCTTTTATTAGCAGTTATTTTCTCTGGCTTGGTGACTTGGATTCCCCGTATGATTCCCTTCATCTTGGTCAAGTATAAGGGTTTGCCTGCAATCGTTGAGCGTTTTTTGAAATTTTTGCCCGTTTCTATTATTTTTGCCTTGATTCTTTCAAGCGTAGTAACAGGCAAGGTTGGTAGTCTTCCTCAAATCAAATGGCTGGACTTCTTGGCAGTCTTTCCAACAGCTTGGGTAGCCTTTCGCTACCGCAATCTAGTCGGAACAGTTCTCTTTGGAGTGATCTTGATTGCCGTCCTACGTTTACTATTTTAAATGGGCTATAAAGAAAATCTATCACAGAGATAAATATCATATAATGGCATAATTACTTTTTTTCTGATAAGATAATAAGGTATTCTATTTTGGAGGAAATGACATGAAAAAAATCGTTAAATACTCATCTCTTGCTGCCCTAGGGCTTGTTGCTACAGGTGTGTTAGCAGCTTGCTCAGGTGGTGCTAAGAAAGAAGGAGAAGCAGCTAGCAAGAAAGAAATTATCGTTGCAACTAATGCTACACCAAAACCATTCAACTATGAAGAAAATGGCGAATTGACTGGTTACGAAATTGAAGTGGTTCGCGCTATCTTTAAAGACTCTGACAAGTATGATGTCAAGTTTGAGAAGACAGAGTGGTCAGGAGTCTTTGCAGGACTTGATGCCGACCGTTACAATATGGCTGTTAGCAACATCAGCTACACTAAAGAACGTGCTGAAAAATACCTTTATGCAGCTCCAACTGCTAAAAACCCTAACGTTCTTGTAGTGAAAAAAGATGACCCTAGCATCAAATCGCTTGATGATATCGGTGGAAAATCAACAGAAGTTGTTCAAGGGACAACTTCTGCTAAACAGCTAGAAGACTACAACAAACAACATTCAGATAATCCAACTGTCCTAAAGTATACTAAAGCAGACTTCCAACAAATCATGGGACGCTTGAGCGATGGCCAGTTTGACTACAAGATTTTTGATAAAATCGGTGTTGAAACAGTCATCAAGGACCAAGGTTTGGACAACTTGAAAGTTATTGAACTTCCAAGCGACCAACAACCTTATGTTTACCCACTTCTTGCTAAAGGTCAAGATGAGTTGAAAACATTTGTAGACAAACGTATACAAGAACTCTACAAAGACGGAACTCTTGAAAAATTGTCTAAACAATTCTTCGGAGGCACTTATCTACCAGCAGAAGCTGATATTAAATAATTCCTTGAAATCATCCATTCTGAGTAAGGTGGGTGGTTTCTCAGTTTTTAGGGATATAGTTTTAAACTATATATCTGACTATCTAATAACAATTTGTGAAATCAAACAAATTGTGAGATACTAGTACGGTATTATTTTTAAGGAGAAAGAATCATGAAAATCAAAAAATGGCTTGGTGTAGCAGCCCTTGCTACAGTCGCAGGTTTGGCTCTTGTAGCTTGCGGAAACTCAGAAAAGAAAGCAGACAATGCAACAACTATCAAAATCGCAACTGTTAACCGTAGCGGTTCTGAAGAAAAACGTTGGGACAAAATCCAAGAATTGGTTAAAAAAGACGGTATCACTTTAGAATTTACAGAGTTCACAGACTACTCACAACCAAACAAGGCAACTGCTGATGGCGAAGTAGACTTGAACGCCTTCCAACACTATAACTTCTTGAACAACTGGAACAAGGAAAACGGGAAAGACCTTGTAGCGATTGCAGATACTTACATCTCTCCAATCCGCCTTTACTCAGGTTTGAATGGAAGTGACAACAAGTACACTAAAGTAGAAGACATCCCAGCAAACGGAGAAATCGCTGTACCGAACGATGCTACAAACGAAAGCCGTGCGCTTTACTTGCTTCAATCAGCTGGTTTGATTAAATTGGATGTTTCTGGAACTGCTCTTGCAACAGTTGCTAACATCAAAGAAAATCCAAAGAACTTGAAAATCACTGAATTGGACGCTAGCCAAACAGCTCGTTCATTGTCATCAGTTGACGCTGCCGTTGTAAACAATACCTTCGTTACAGAAGCAAAATTGGACTACAAGAAAGCACTTTTCAAAGAACAAGCTGATGAAAACTCAAAACAATGGTACAACATCATTGTTGCGAAAAAAGATTGGGAGTCATCACCAAAAGCTGATGCTATCAAGAAAGTTGTTGCAGCTTACCATACAGATGAAGTGAAAAAAGTTATCGAAGAAACATCAGACGGTTTGGATCAACCAGTTTGGTAATAAGAAACAGGGAGGTGGGAGAGAGAATTCCACCTCTTGCTTTTGTATAGAGCAGGGATTGTCAGAAAAAGTAGTTCATAGAAAGGTAGAGAGAATATGGTTTTTCCTAGTGAACAAGAACAGATTGAAAAATTTGAAAAGGATCATGTGGCCCAGCATTATTTTGAGGTTTTGCGTACCTTGATTTCTAAGAAGTCAGTCTTTGCCCAGCAGGTTGGTCTCAAGGAAGTCGCAAATTATCTGGGTGAGATTTTCAAGCGTGTTGGGGCTGAAGTGGAGATTGATGAGACTTACACGGCGCCTTTTGTCATGGCACATTTCAAGAGTTCGCGTCCAGATGCCAAGACCTTGATTTTCTATAACCACTATGACACTGTACCAGCTGATGGGGATCAGGTCTGGACAGAGGATCCTTTTACGCTTTCGGTGCGCAATGGCTTCATATATGGGCGTGGGGTTGATGACGACAAGGGTCATATCACAGCTCGTTTGAGTGCTTTGAGAAAATATATGCAGCATCATGATGATCTGCCTGTCAATATTAGTTTTATCATGGAGGGTGCGGAGGAATCGGCTTCGACAGACCTGGATAAGTATCTGGAAAAACATGCGGATAAACTCCGTGGTGCAGATTTGTTGGTCTGGGAACAAGGAACCAAAAATGCCTTGGAACAGCTAGAAATTTCTGGTGGAAATAAGGGGATTGTGACCTTTGATGCCAAGGTGAAAAGTGCTGATGTGGATATCCACTCTAGTTATGGTGGGGTTGTGGAGTCAGCTCCATGGTACCTCCTTCAAGCTCTACAGTCTCTTCGTGCCGCAGATGGCCGTATCTTGGTTGAAGGTTTGTACGAAGAAGTGCAAGAACCAAATGAACGTGAATTGGCCTTGGTGGATACTTACGCCCAACGAAATCCAGGGGAAATCAGCCAGATTTATGGTTTGGAATTGCCTCTCTTACAAGAGGATCGCGCAGCCTTTCTAAAACGTTTCTTTTTCGAGCCAGCCCTTAATATCGAAGGGATTCAGTCAGGTTATCAAGGACAAGGAGTCAAAACGATTTTGCCTGCAGAAGCTAGTGCTAAGTTAGAAGTTCGTTTGGTTCCTGGTCTAGAACCGAATGATGTTCTGGAAAAAATTCGGAAACAGCTAGACAAAAATGGCTTTGATAAGGTAGAATTATACTATACCTTGGGAGAGATGAGCTATCGAAGCGATATGAGCGCACCAGCCATTCTCAATGTGATCGAGTTGGCCAAGAAATTCTATCCACAGGGCGTTTCAGTCTTGCCGACGACAGCGGGGACAGGGCCTATGCATACGGTCTTTGATGCCCTAGAGGTGCCCATGGTGGCCTTCGGTTTAGGAAATGCCAACAGCCGAGACCACGGTGGAGATGAGAACGTGCGAATCGCCGATTATTACACCCATATTGAATTAGTAGAGGAGCTGATTAGAAGCTATGAGTAGAAATATTATCAAGTTAGATCAGATCGATGTGACTTTTCA
Source organism: Streptococcus mitis (assembly GCF_901542415.1). Taxonomy (NCBI): domain Bacteria; kingdom Bacillati; phylum Bacillota; class Bacilli; order Lactobacillales; family Streptococcaceae; genus Streptococcus; species Streptococcus mitis. Next base: position 1,657,649 of record NZ_CABEHV010000004.1, read on the forward strand.
CCAAAAGAAGAGAACCATCACAGCGGTCAAGGATGTGACCATTCACATCCAAGAAGGGGATATCTACGGAATCGTTGGATATTCTGGAGCAGGGAAATCAACCCTTGTACGGGTGATTAATCTCTTGCAAAAACCATCTGCAGGCAAAATTACCATTGACGATGATGTGATTTTTGATGGTAAGGTGACCTTGACGGCAGAGCAGTTGCGTCGTAAACGTCAGGATATCGGAATGATTTTCCAGCATTTTAACCTGATGAGTCAAAAGACAGCAGAGGAGAATGTAGCCTTTGCACTTAAACATTCTGGACTCAGCAAGGAAGAAAAGAAGGCTAAAGTAGCCAAGTTGTTGGACTTGGTTGGCTTGGCAGACCGTGCTGAAAACTACCCTTCACAATTATCTGGAGGGCAAAAACAGCGTGTGGCCATTGCGCGTGCCTTGGCAAATGATCCAAAAATCTTGATTTCAGACGAGTCAACTTCTGCCCTTGACCCTAAGACAACCAAGCAGATTTTGGCCTTATTGCAAGATTTGAACCAAAAATTAGGCTTGACAGTTGTCTTGATTACACATGAAATGCAGATTGTCAAAGACATCGCCAATCGTGTGGCAGTTATGCAGGATGGGCATTTGATTGAAGAGGGCAGTGTCCTTGAAATCTTCTCAGACCCTAAACAACCCTTGACTCAAGACTTTATCTCAACAGCCACAGGTATTGATGAAGCCATGGTCAAAATCGAGAAGCAAGAAATCGTGCAACACCTGTCTGAAAACAGCCTTTTGGTGCAGCTCAAGTATGCAGGGGCTTCAACAGACGAACCACTTTTGAATGAATTGTACAAGCGTTACCAAGTAACGGCTAATATCCTCTATGGGAATATCGAAATCCTCGATGGCACTCCTGTTGGAGAATTAGTTGTGGTCTTGTCAGGTGAAAAAGCAGCGCTAGCAGGCGCCCAAGAAGCCATTCGTCAAGCAGGCGTACAACTAAAAGTATTGAAGGGAGGACAGTAAGATGGAATCATTGATTCAAATCTATTTGCCAAATGTCTATAAAATGGGCTGGGCTGGTCAGGCAGGCTGGGGAACAGCCATCTATCTAACCCTTTATATGACAGTTCTTTCCTTCATCATCGGAGGGTTCTTGGGGCTAGTGGCAGGTCTTTTCCTTGTCTTGACAGCGCCGGGTGGTGTTTTGGAAAATAAAGTTGTTTTTTGGATTTTGGATAAGATTACCTCTATTTTCCGTGCGGTACCATTTATCATTCTCTTGGCAGTCTTGTCACCCTTCTCTCATCTAATCGTAGGAACAAGTATTGGTCCAAATGCGGCTATTGTACCCCTATCTTTTGCAGTCTTTGCCTTCTTTGCCCGTCAAGTACAGGTGGTATTGGCTGAGCTAGATGGTGGTGTCATTGAGGCGGCTCAAGCTAGCGGAGCGACATTCTGGGATATCGTAGGTGTTTACCTATCAGAAGGCCTTCCAGATTTGATCCGTGTGACGACTGTAACCTTGATTTCACTAGTCGGTGAAACAGCTATGGCCGGTGCGGTTGGAGCTGGTGGTATCGGTAACGTAGCCATCGCTTATGGATTTAACCGCTACAATCACGATGTGACCATTTTGGCAACCATCATTATCATTTTGATTATCTTTACAATCCAATTCTTGGGAGACTTCTTGACCAAGAAATTGAGCCATAAATAAAAAGGGCTCCATAAGATCTATAGGGGATTTACCCACTACAAATATTATAGAGCCAAATAAAAAAGAGCCGTGTGGCTCTTTTTTAGTAATCAGATTTTCTGTGCAAATTTTTTACTCAAGGCTTGTCCAATCAAGGCACCCAATAGGGCTCCGATGACTACACTTGCAACAAATAGAAGGATGGTTCCAGGATTTGGCGCAACCATGATACGGTCGATATACTCTTGTGATTTTCCTCTTGCTAGAAGGGTTGCCATATAGGCTTTGGGAGCAATCCACATAAGTAAGATTGGACCAGTTGTGTTAAAGGCAAAGAGAATGAAAGAAAAGAAGTTCTTTGTTTGGTCCTTGTATTTTCCGAGGCTAGCTACTCCATCTGCTAGGAGACCACAGATAATTCCAGGAAGGAAGGCACCAGCACCGTGTTTAGTTCCCAAGAAAAAGAGGGCGATGACAAGGCCGATAGTGGTAATGGCTCCAAAGCGCGGAACTTTTGCGACCAGAATCATATAGACGCTACCGCCGACAAGGGCAGTAAAAGCAGGCGCATAAAACATGTTTCCAGTTTGGTCAAAGAGATTGCCCAAAAGGACACCAATCCCCATGCAGAGGAAGTAAAGAACTGCAAAAAGCAGTGTAGTTAAGATAGATTTCTTCATGAATTGTCTCCTGATCATTTTTTCATAATTCTCATTGTATCACGGTTTGATGGGATTGTAAATGGGCACTAGAATTTTTTGAAAACGCTTGAAATATGATATAATAGTTTCATAGTTATTTTTAGGAGGATATCATGGGGAGATTTTTAGACTTTGTCTTTAATCGTTTCTTTCTAGGGATGATTGCGACAGCCTTCTTTTGGTTATTAACCTTGGTGGGAGGGATTATCCTTGGTCTAGCGCCGGCTAGTGCCACCTTGATGAGCTTGTATGCAGAACATGGTTATAGCTTTCGGGAATACAGTTTGAAGGAGGCGTGGTCTCTCTATAAGCAAAATTTCGTCTCAAGCAACCTGATTTTCTATAGCTTTTTAGGGGTGGATCTAGTTTTGGTCTATGGCCTGTATCTCTTGGTGCAATTGCCTCATCAGACTATTATTCATTTGATTGCGACCTTTTTGAATGTCCTAGTAGTTGCCCTGATCTTTTTGGCTTATACAGTCTCTTTGAAATTACAAGTTTATTTTGATTTGTCCTATCGAAATAGTCTCAAACTATCCTTGATTGGCATCTTTATGAGCTTAGCGCCTGTGGCCAAGGTTCTCCTTGGGACAGTGCTACTTGTGGCAATTGGTTACTATATGCCTGCCCTACTTTTCTTTGTAGGAATTGGGATGTGGCATTTCTTTATCAGTGATATGTTGGAACCGGTCTATGAAAGTATCCATGAAAAATTGGCGACAAAATAGAATGAAGCAGTTTTGGCTACATACGCTTCTAAGAACCTACAGTTCAGTTATGATGATTATTATTGCGAGTTTTGCAATCTTACTCTCTTACGCTGACTGGGATTCACGGGAAAAGGAAGCTCAAAGAGTAGCCCAGCGTGTAACCACTCGAACAGTCGATGAGGTGGAGTATTATTATCGGGAATCAGCCCAACTGGCGCAAGATTTAGTAGCCAATCAAGAACGGATACAAGGGATTTATAAGTACTTTAGCTTGTCAACTTCTGAGTATTTTTATTGGCTATTGGAGCATCAAGCAGCTTCGTCAACTTCTATTTCTCTGTATGAAAACATTGATGATCTTTATGTCCAAAATGACTCTATAACGGGTGTTGCAATCGTCTTGCAGGATTTTAAAGAAGTTTATGTTTCAACAAGGGATAAAAGAAGTGGTCATATCTTGCCTGCTGAGGCCTTTAAACCAGAGGCCAATAGTTTTGGCATTCCAGTTCTGGACCCAGCAACGGATCAATCTATAGGAGTGATTTACATCTCCTTGGATCCAGAAGTCTTATATCATGCCATTGACAATACCCGAGGTCATATCCCGATGGCTGTGACTGTGACATCACCATTTGATACGGAGATTTTTCATATTGGTGAGAGGGTCAATAGGGAACATGAGAACTGGTTTGTCGGTTTTACCTCTCATGGATATCAGGTTCAGGTGGCAGTTCCTAAAAACTTTGTTTTACAAGGAACAGTGGCTAGCTCTGCTTTGATTGTGGGCTTGAGCCTTCTCTTTATTGTCATTCTCTATCTGACTTTGAGGAAGACTTTTGCTAATTATCAAAAGCAGGTAGTGGACCTGGTGGATTCCATCCAAGCTATTGCCAAAGGACAAGAAGGTCTTCGCATTGATACGCTTGAAAAGGATCAGGAATTGCTCCTAATCGCGGAGACGACCAATGATATGTTGGATCGCTTAGAAAAGAATATCCATGATATTTATCAGTTAGAGCTTAGTCAAAAAGATGCCAATATGCGGGCCTTGCAGGCGCAAATCAATCCTCATTTTATGTATAATACGCTGGAGTTCTTGCGCATGTATGCAGTTATGCAAAGTCAAGATGAGTTGGCAGATATCATTTATGAATTCAGTAGTCTCTTGCGTAACAATATTTCCGACGAAAGAGAGACCCTTCTCAAACAGGAATTAGAATTTTGTCGTAAATACAGCTATCTCTGCATGGTTCGCTATCCCAAGTCCATTGCCTATGGTTTCAAGATAGACCCAGAGCTAGAGAATATGAAAATTCCTAAGTTTACCTTGCAACCGCTGGTAGAAAACTATTTCGCGCATGGTGTTGACCATAGACGGACAGATAATGTGATTAGTATCAAGGCTCTTAAACAGGATGGTTTTGTGGAAATTTTAGTGGTCGATAATGGCCGTGGTATGTCGGCTGAAAAACTGGCAAATATCCGAGAAAAATTAAGGCAGAGACATTTTGAACACCAAGCCAGTTACAGTGATCAAAAGCAGTCTATCGGGATTGTCAATGTACATGAGCGTTTTGTGCTCTATTTTGGGGACCGCTATGCCATTACTATAGAGTCTGCGGAGCAAGCAGGTGTTCAGTATCGTATTACAATTCAAGATGAGTAGAAAGGGAGAAAATGTATAAAGTATTATTAGTAGATGATGAGTACATGGTGACAGAAGGTCTGAAACGTTTGATTCCCTTTGATAAGTGGGATATGGAGGTCGTCGCAACAGCCAGTCATGCCGATGAAGCCCTAGAATATGTTCAGGAAAATCCTGTCGATGTGGTCATTTCCGATGTCAATATGCCCGATAAAACAGGGCTTGATATGATTCGGGAGATGAAAGAAATCTTACCAGATGCAGCCTATATCCTACTCTCAGGTTATCAGGAGTTTGATTATGTAAAAAGAGCAATGAACCTTAGTGTGGTGGACTATTTGGTCAAGCCTGTTGATAAGGTAGAGTTGGGAAATCTGCTGGAGAAGATTGCAGGTCAGCTCGGCGAGAGAGAAAAGAAAAGTCAGACCCTCAGTCAAGATTTAGACGAGGCTGGATTTGTTAGTTATTTAGGGGATAAGGAGAATTGGTGGATAGGTCTATCCAAGGAAAAACAAGGCTCCTTCACCATTCCCTACTATGTCTTGGGTCAAGACTGGCAGATTTTCATTTCTGATCAACCCCTAGATGGTTTAGTCGTTACTCCCTTTGAAGCTCCTTATCAAGAACACTTTGAACGCTGGAAGCTGAATGCTGAGAAAGCCCTCTTTTACGGCTCTGTAAATCTACAACAGTCTGAGAGTCTCTTTACCTATTACGAACCGATTTATAGGGTTATCATTCAGGGAAATCTCAATCAAATCGTAGAAGAGTTAAATCTCTTGGAGAAGGTGGTTCTTGAAAATACGCCGCGTGTTCCGATTACCAAACAGCTTTTTATCCAGTTTGTCATGGATGTCTTCCACTTGTTTGAACACCTCAAAGCTGATGATATGACGGACATTGTCAAAACGATTCATGCTATTCAAACCTTCGATGAATTGGTTCCTTATATCAAGGAAACTCTGACCCGATTCTTTGGGCAATATCGAATGAATGAAAATGTGGTTAGTGTTCTGGAAGTTATTGGGCGTGATTATCAGAGAGAACTTTCTCTCAAGGATATTAGTAAGGATCTTTTTATCAATCCTGTCTATCTGGGGCAGTTGATTAAGCGAGAAACCAATTCGACCTTTGCAGAGCTTTTAAACAAACAACGCATTAAGGCTGCCCAACAGCTCTTGCTTTCAACTAGTGACAGTATTGAAGATATTTGTTATGCTGTTGGTTACAGTAATGTTGGATATTTCTATAAAGTGTTCCGAAAATTGTGCGGAAAATCGCCAAAAGCCTACCGAAAACAGGTAGAAACGACATTATAAAATTTGTATCCCTTTACAAAAAGTGCTATAATATCAATAATAATATCAGGAGGTTCTATTATGAAAAAGAAACCAATTTATCTATGGGTCTTGCTAATCTTGTCTGCTCTTATTTCAGCTATGTCTCTGTTTGGAATGTTGAGTCCCTTGCCTAGCAAAGAAGTCCTTCGTGCTAAACAGTCACATGTTGCAGGACTTAGTGCCCAGCAATTAGAAGACAACATCAATTACACCTATAGAGTAGCAGAATCATCTCATTCTATTTTTAATATGGCCTTGATTGTACTATCTGCTATTTTAGTTGTAGTAGCGATTGTCTTCCTTGTTCGTAAGAATTTGCAATATGCAAACTATACTTATGTCGGCTATGTTTTGCTAGCCATTATTGGTTCGATTTATGGCTATGTTAGTTTACAAGACGCTGTGCAGTTAGTTCACGATGAGACCATGCGTTTAGGGATAAGTGTTATTTCACAAGCCGTTAGCATTTTCTATATCGTCATCAATGTTCTTTTCTTAGCCCTTGTCTTCTATAAGATGTGGCGTCAACAGAAAGCCTTGGCTGAAGAAGAGGAAACAGAAGAACTTGCCTAAGTATTGACAAAAAATAACTATCAAGTTACAATCTTGGTAGTTCTTTTTCGATTAAAAATAAAATCATGGAGGAAAATATGAAGACAATTTCTTTAGTTTATATTAGTTTGAGTGGCAATACTGAGAGTTTTGTGACGCGCTTGAAAGACTATCTCTTGTCCCAGTACGAGGGAATTGAGGTCCAAAAGATTCATATCAAGGATTTGGTCAAGGAAGGCCAAGATTTCTATGAAATGGACCATCCCTATGTCGCTTTTTTACCGACCTACCTAGAAGGTGGGAATGGCGTGGATAACGGAGATGTCGAGATTTTGACAACACCAGTGGGGGATTTTATAGCCTATGGTGACAATGCTAGTAAGTGTTTTGGTGTGGTTGGTTCAGGAAATCGTAACTTTAATAACCAATACTGTCTGACAGCCAAGCAATACAGTCAACGCTTTGGTTTCCCTGTATTAGCCGATTTTGAAATGCGAGGTATGCTGGGAGATATCAAACGTGTCGCAGCGATTATCGCAGATTTGTATGAGTTGGAAAGGGAGAATTAATACTCAATGAAAATCAAAGAGCAAACTAGGAAGCTAGTCGCAGGTTGCTCAAAGCACAGCTTTGAGGTTGCAGATAGAGCTGACGTGGTTTGAAGAGATTTTCGAATAGTATAAAGTTCTTATAAGAGGTGGTTGAAGTTGTTCAACTGTTTTTTGAGTATAAACAGTCTTTGAGAACGTAAAAAAGCATAAGTTCAGGTCTTAAAAACCTTGTTCTTATGCTTTTTATCATAGAAATATTTACTGAATTTTCTCTTGAAATGAAACCTTATACTCAATGAAAATCAAAGAGCAAACTAGGAAACTAGCCGCAGGCTGTACTTGAGTACGGCAAGGCGACGTTGACGTGGTTTGAATTTGATTTACGAAGAGTATTATCTTCATCTCGCGCTTTGTCGATTATCCTGCTTTTCCGATTGCGAGTGCGTAGATAAAGAAGATGGCGAAGCCAAAGAGGAAAATCAATCCTGCAATGGCAAGGTGTTTGAGCCAAGAAGGAAGATTTTTGTTTTCACGCGTTACCAAGGCGTAATTTAAAAGAGCAAAGAAAGGTGTTGTCAGGAAAGAACCAATCATGGCAAAGCGGAGCATGGTTGAAACCTGACCAGCGAAGAATTTGATAATGATGATACCGACGATAGCAGTAATGGTCATCCAGATATTCAAAGATTTACGATTATCTTCTTTTTGACTGATTAGCAGTCGGAGAGATTCCTGATTGACACGAGAATAGCCATCGATAACAGTGATAACTGTTCCAAAGATACAGAGGAAGGCAATAAAGGTAATCAAGTAGCGGGACCATTCGCCAAGAACAGAGGCATACATGCCCACGAATTGAGAGATGTATTTGGCTGAAGCGGCTTCAACTGCCTGCCCTGTAGGATACTGAATCAGTGCTCCTAGTGCCACAAAGAAGACGGCTAGGATAGCTGTTCCAATATAACCAACGTTAAAGTCGAATAGAGCGTCCTCAGTGTTAAAGTTGATGGTCTTTTTCTTTTCAGCAGACCAAAGTGAATTGATAGCTGAAATTTCAATAGGAGCAGGCATCCATCCTAGGAGGGAGACGATGAAGGGTAGAGCTGCCATTTGCCAAGGTGTTTTCTCGACAAAATTAGAACTGTATTCTGGATGCTTGATTGCCGCGATGATAACTGCAAGAACAGTTGCAATGGTCAAAGCTGACATGATCCATTTTGCCATGCCGTCTAAGAGTTTGTAGCCTCCAAAGAGTAGCATAGCCCAAATGATGGCAACGAGAATGAGGGACCATTGAGTGATGCTAAGACCGATCATTGGAAAGGCGCTAGCGATGATAGCTGAGCACAGAATGGCGACACCAGCTGTGTTGACCATAGCAGAAAAGACATTTAGGATAAAGAAAATCCAGAGATAGAGTTTCCCTTTTTCGGCATAACCTTCAACCAAAGTCTTTCCAGTATCAGCTGTGTATTCAGCACCAAAACGGAAAAATGGATATTTAAAGACATTGGCTAAGATGACCAAGAGAAGTAGAGACCAACCGTAAGAACCACCAGCTTGAGTGGAAGATACAATGTGAGAACCGCCAACAGCGGCAGAAGCCATTAGGATTCCAGGTCCCATTGCTTTTAGTTTACTTGTCCAGGTTGATTGATTTAACGAAATAGCTTGCGACATGATAAGTACTCCTTTTTGAATTTTCAGAATAATCTGGATATGTAATCTATATTTTACAAAAAACTTTGGGAAAATGCAAGAATATTTTGAAAAAAGATAGAAAATTACAGAAAATTTACAAAGAAGATCTGAAAATAACCGCTATGATAGAAAGGTGCAGCAGGATAAAGAAAAACCGAGAAGTTTCTTTCTCGGATTTGCTTATTATGAGGTTCTTACTTTTTATGCTTCAAGAGTTGATTGATATGGTCTATTTTTTTTGATGCTCTTTTATAGGAAATAGTCCAAATGATGAGGTAGACAATTGAAAACTCGATAATGAGCTGGAGATAGAAGATCCAGTGGAAGGGGAACCAACCTGCTAGAGTTGCTAGTGGGATAAAGCCTACTAGCATGAGGAAGAAATGGGAAAGCGTCGCACGAAGCATGCTCCAGTCACGGCTGAATAAGCGGTTGCCAAAGTTGAAGAGCATACCGATGGCTGCCCAGATAAGAGTACAGTAGAGCAAGACCAAGGCACCGTGAACCTGATGTTGAGTCATCATTTGTCCGATAAGAGAGTCGGGACTTAACGGGGCGTAGGTACTTGGTGCATAAATGAGTGAAAAGATGATAGAGAGGATGAGGCCGATAAGAACACCGGTGGCTGCGTCGTGGAAGATTTGTTTTTTCATAGTTCTAATTTCTCCTTGATGGTTTTTAGGTAACGGCGTGAAGAGTAGGTGAAGCTTTCGTTTTTCAAGAAAATTTCTACTAGGCCGTTGGGGGTGAGCTTGAGATGAGAGATGGAATCGATATTGATGATTTCTGATTGGGAAATTTGGATAAAATTGGTTGGCAAGAGTTCAAGGACCTGATAGAGTCGTAAGTCAATGGTGTAGGTCTGACTTGCTGTTTCTGCTAGAACCTTCCGATTCTCGATATAGAAGCGTTGTATCTTACCAATCTTAACTAGATAGACCTGATTATCGATTTTCCCTTTAATTGTTTCTGTTCGGTCCAGATTTTCTGCGAACTCGATGACTTTCTGGATTTTATCTGTCGGCTGAGGTGCTTGAATAATCAGCTTTTCCTCTTCGTAAGTTTCACTAATCTGTAGTTCTACTTTCATAAATTTCTCTCCTTTTTAGTTATACAAGGTTGTGATCACTTCCTGTATATCTTTATTAAACACTATTTTACGACACCTGGCAAGGGACTTTGTCTATGTGGAAGGATTTGGCTCTTATGTGGTGGAGCTTTTCTGTCCTTTCTGAAATATGGTATAATAGCACTAATCAATTTCTAGGAAAACAGGTACAGAAAGGGGCTGAAAGATGTCTCATATTATTGAATTGCCAGAGGTTCTGGCAAACCAAATCGCGGCAGGAGAGGTTATCGAGCGTCCAGCTAGCGTTGTTAAGGAGCTGGTAGAAAACGCCATTGACGCGGGTTCTAGTCAGATTATCATTGAGATTGAGGAAGCTGGTCTCAAGAAGATTCAAATCACAGATAATGGTCATGGAATTGCCCACGATGAGGTGGAATTGGCCTTGCGTCGTCATGCGACCAGTAAGATAAAAAATCAAGCAGACCTCTTTCGGATTCGGACGCTTGGTTTTCGTGGTGAAGCCCTGCCTTCTATCGCATCCGTCAGCGTTTTAACTCTTTTGACAGCAGTTGAGGGAGCAAGTCATGGAACCAAGCTCGTCGCGCGTGGGGGAGAAGTTGAAGAAGTCGTTCTAGCGACTAGTCCTGTGGGAACCAAGGTTTGTGTGGAGGACCTCTTTTTCAACACGCCTGCCCGCCTCAAGTATATGAAGAGTCAGCAGGCGGAGTTGTCTCATATCATTGATATTGTTAACCGTCTGGGCTTGGCCCATCCTGAGATTTCTTTTAGTTTGGTTAGTGATGGTAAGGAAATGACGCGGACAGCAGGGACTGGCCAACTACGCCAAGCTATTGCAGGGATTTACGGTTTAGTCAGTGCCAAGAAGATGATTGAAATTGAGAATTCTGATCTAGATTTCGAGATTTCAGGCTTTGTTTCCCTGCCTGAGTTAACTAGAGCCAACCGAAACTATATCAGCCTCTTCATCAATGGCCGTTATATCAAGAACTTTCTACTCAATCGTGCTATTTTGGATGGTTACGGAAGCAAGCTTATGGTGGGCCGTTTTCCACTGGCTGTCATTCACATCCATATCGACCCTTATCTAGCGGATGTCAATGTGCATCCGACCAAGCAAGAAGTGCGGATTTCCAAGGAAAAAGAACTGATGGGGTTGGTCTCAGAAGCTATTGCAAATAGTCTCAAGGCACAAACCTTGATTCCAGATGCCTTGGAAAATCTTGCCAAATCTACCGTGCGTAATCGTCAAAAGGTAGAGCAAACCATTCTCCCACTTAAAGAAAATACTCTCTACTATGAGCGAACTGAGCCGACAAGACCTAGCCAAGCTGAGGTGGCTGATTATCAGGTAGAATTAACTGAGGAAGGGCAGGACTTAACTTTGTTTGCCAAGGAAACCTTGGACCAATTGACCAAGCCAGCAAAACTGCATTTTGCAGAGAGAAAGCCAGCTAGCTATGACCAGCTAGACCATCCAGAGCTAGATTTAGCCAGTCTGGATAAGGCTTATGACAAGCTAGAACGAGAAGAATCATCAAGCTTCCCAGAGTTGGAATTTTTCGGACAAATGCATGGAACTTATCTCTTTGCTCAAGGGCGAGATGGACTCTACATCATAGACCAACATGCGGCTCAGGAACGGGTTAAATATGAGGAATACCGTGAAAGCATTGGCAATGTTGACCAGAGCCAACAGCAACTCCTAGTGCCCTATATCTTTGAATTTCCAGCAGATGATGCTCTGCGTCTCAAGGAAAGAATGGCACTTTTGGAGGAAGTGGGCGTCTTTCTAGCAGAGTACGGGGAAAATCAATTTATCCTACGTGAACATCCTATTTGGATGGCAGAAGAAGAGATTGAATCAGGCATCTATGAGATGTGCGACATGCTCCTTTTGACCAAGGAAGTTTCTATCAAGAAATACCGAGCAGAGTTGGCTATTATGATGTCCTGCAAACGGTCTATCAAGGCCAACCATCGTATTGACGACCATTCGGCCAGACAGCTGCTTTATCAACTTTCTCAATGTGACAATCCCTATAACTGTCCCCACGGACGTCCTGTTTTAGTGCATTTTACCAAGTCGGATATGGAAAAGATGTTCCGACGCATTCAGGAAAATCATACCAGTCTCCGTGAGTTGGGGAAATATTAAACTAAAAGGAAAACTATGTACGAATATTTAAAAGGAATCATTACTAAAATCACTGCTAAATACATTGTTCTTGAAGTCAACGGTATCGGCTATATCCTGCATGTGGCTAACCCCTACGCCTACTCAGGACAAGTCAACCAAGAAGCTCAAATTTATGTGCATCAGGTCGTGCGTGAGGATGCTCAGCTGCTTTATGGATTTCGTTCAGAGGACGAGAAGAAACTCTTTCTCAGTCTGATTTCGGTTTCTGGGATTGGTCCTGTATCAGCTCTGGCTATTATCGCTGCTGATGATAATGCTGGCCTGGTTCAAGCCATCGAAACCAAGAACATTACCTACTTGACCAAGTTCCCTAAAATTGGTAAGAAAACAGCCCAGCAGATGGTGCTGGACTTGGAAGGCAAGGTAGTAGTTGCTGGAGATGACCTTCCTGCTAAGGTCGCAGTGCAAGCAAGCGCTGAAAACCAAGAACTGGAAGAAGCTATGGAAGCCATGTTGGCACTGGGCTATAAGGCAACTGAGCTCAAGAAAATCAAGAAATTCTTTGAAGGAACGACAGATACAGCTGAGAACTATATCAAGTCGGCCCTTAAAATGTTGGTCAAATAGGAGCAGAGCATGACAAAACGTTGTTCGTGGGTCAAGATGACCAATCCGCTCTATATCGCCTATCATGATGAGGAGTGGGGCCAGCCCCTCCATGATGACCAAGCATTGTTTGAGTTGTTGTGTATGGAAACCTATCAAGCGGGCCTGTCTTGGGAAACGGTACTTAACAAACGCCAAGCTTTCCGAGAAGCCTTTCATGGCTATCAAATTCAAGCGGTCGCAGAGATGACCGACACCGAATTGGAAAACTTGCTGGATAATCCAGCCATCATCCGAAATAGAGCCAAGATTTTTGCTACACGCGCTAACGCCCAAGCCTTTCTACGACTACAGGCAGAGTACGGCTCTTTTGATGCCTATCTTTGGTCTTTTGTTGAGGGGAAAACGATCGTTAACGATGTTCCCGATTACCGCCAAGCCCCAGCTAAAACACCTCTGTCTGAGAAGTTAGCCAAAGATCTCAAAAAACGAGGCTTCAAGTTCACAGGCCCAGTCGCCGTCTTGTCTTTTCTACAGGCTGCAGGGCTAGTTGATGACCATGAGAATGATTGTGAGTGGAAAAGCGGTCGTTAGTATGTACAGGTAACTAGCATATCTGAGAATATAGAAAAAAGCTGAGAAATTTTTCCCAGCTTTTTATATATACTATTAGATTTGTTAGAGTGAAGTCAAAAAAGTGATTCCACCTAAAATAACACCAGCTGAATTTGGAATGATTAGTATCCAATCCTTCTTAGGTTCCTTTGTCCATCCATAAATAACCCAGATTAAGCAAGATATAGCAGCTGATAAAGGTTGAAATGGTTGAGCTTTATTTCCCTGTAAATTAGCGATAATTTGAGGTATGTAGGCAATAAATACTATGATTCCAATAAAGGCACCAATAGAACCTACGATTCGATTAATTTTTTGTTTTGTCATATACACCTCCTTCAAAAGGATATCATAGAAATTAGCGAAATGCAATAAATTCAGATACAAATTGTAACGAAAACGAATACAAAAGCACAAAAATAGATACACTATTTATTTTTTGTTATAGTCAAAGCGAATGACTTGCTCCTGTGCATCTACATAGGCATGGACTCCGAAGGGGACAATTGCTCTCGGAGTTGCGTGGCCGACATTCAGATTATAGACAATTGGAATATTGCTGTCAATGATATCCAATAGTGCCTCTTTATAGTCGTCATAGAAAGTTTCATCCATAGGTTTCCCGACCAAGAGTCCGCTGATGACCTTGAATATACCAGTGTTCTTTAAAGTTTGTAACATCTTTTTGAAGTCTTCCGGCTCAGGCTTTTCTTCGCTTGTCTCTAGCAAGAGGATCTTTCCTTCCCAGTCTGACAAGTCAGGGAAAAGTTTGTATTCTTGGCAGAGCTCCGTGCTATCTGCGTATCGAGAGTTGTCAAAGATATCGTAGAGGGATTCGAGGCAACCACCGAGGATTTTCCCCTCGAACTGGGCAGTTCCTTGTAACAACTCAAAACCAGTATTTGTATGACTGACACGAGGTGTCCCCAGAGCTTTGGGACTAAAATCAGTTCGTTCCTCATACCAAACATTGCTAGGGCGAATTTCTGAGATTCTTCCTGTCTCAATCAATTCTTTAAAGTAGTGAAGGCTATAGGCTAGCATTTCTTTGTCCAATTCACAAATGTCTGCTAAAAAGGATTGACCATAAAAAGTTTTAACACCTAGTTTATGCAACATGAGATGGTTCATGGTTGTATCTGAGAAGCCAAGAAATATTTTTTGGTTGATAACCTTTTGTAGTTGGTCATTTTCAAAAAGATAAGGTAGTAAGCGATAGGTATCGTCTCCACCGATGGCGCATAGGATCATGTCGATGCTATCATCAGAAAAGGCATGAATCAAATCCTCTGCACGAGCTTCAGGATGGTCCTTGATAAAGTCTAATCCTTTTAGCGAATGAGGCAAAAAGGTAGGATTGAGTCCCAGGTTCTTGAGACGTTGGACACCCAAGTCCACTTCGTGTTTGACAAAGTCCTCTCCGATAATGCCACTAGATAAACTAACAACACCAATAGTAGAAACCATATTTCTTCCTCCTAGAAATTGATTGAGCCTATTTTATCATAAAAGATGGGAGAAAACTATAGGGAAAAGGGTAGAGGGAAGCTTGTAGGCAAGCAAGTGAAAAAGCAACCGCTGGTGCAGTTGCTTTTCGTTTTCTAATCAGTAATCTCGCTAGATATGAGTTACTTGGTCAACTCTTGATTATAGGAGAGAGCCAAATCAATCCAGTAAGGCAATTCTTTTTGGCCTTCTATATCTAAGTCTATATACCCATGATAAAGGCGCCCCCTCATCAATGTAGTATGAGCTCCTGTTCGGGGTAGAACTTGCTTCTCCATTTCCTTGCCAATTCTGACCATAACCAGTTCATCCTTTCTGGAACTGACAGTAAGGACCATTTTACCACGAATCATAAAGGCCAGGCCACCAAACAGCTTCTTTTCTTCTAGCTCTTCTTCGAAAATTTGGGGAGGAAGTTTGAGCGCTAGAATTTTTCGAATCTGCTGAGCTAAAGATTGACTATATGCCATAGCTCTTTCCTTTTCTTAGTAACGTGTTGGTCCTGCACTTGCGCTACGGATATTCAAGCGTTTCTTGAGATAGAAGCGAAGGGCTAGGAGGGCTGCTCCGATAATAGCCAGTGGCAATGGAGCAAGTACTGGGTTAAGGCTAGCTGGTAGGAAGCTTGTTGCAAAGAAGACAAGCAACCAAAGGAACATAGAAGCTAGGATAACCAGTACAGATTTCCAGAAAGGTGGACGTTGACTGCGGTCCATATCTGGTCCATAGTATTGGTAAACAAAGTAGTACATCAAGTAGAAGGCAAATCCACCAACAAGTCCAACTAATAGGAGGGTAATCAAACCGTAACCGATAGCTTGATCTGCTGAGAAGAAGGTTGTGAGGGCGCTGACGAGAGCAAAGAGGCTAGTGATGAAAAGGGCTGAATCCATAATCATGAGTTTTGGATCATCATTTTCTTTTGGATGCTCTTTTTCATATTGTTCCTTGACAGTGAAACTATGAGCCCAATGAGTTGGCGCGCCATAGAGAGAACGAGCAGTCGTACCCTTGGCTTGCTCTTCAAGGATTTGGGGAATGACTTCCTCAAAAATAGTCTTGATTTCAGCGTCTGTTTTCCCATCTTTGATGAATTGTTGGGTAGCGATGTGGACAAACTCTTGGTTTTTCTTTGTTAATTTTTGTAGATCAATCTGAGACATAGGAATTCCTCTTAGAACCATTTTTTATGGATGAGATAGAGAGTGAGCGAGACACTCATAGCAAAGGCGATAAAGACGATTAACCAGAAGGCATTTGGCTCACCGTTTAGGGGGATTTCATTATCCTTAAAGTTCATCCCGTAGGCAGAAAAGACCATGGTTGGGATGGACATGACGATGGTCACAAGGGCCAAGGTTTTCATGATGTTGTTCTGGTTGTTAGAAATGATAGAGGCGAAGGTTTCTGTCATAGAATGCAAGACGTTTCCATAAATGTCTGCCATCTCGATGGCCTGTTGGGTTTCAATCAGGGTATCTTCAAGCAGGTCTTCGTCCTCAAGGTATTTCTTGATATTGCTGGTTGAGCTGGTCAATTTCTTAATCACACGCTCATTTGTTTTGAGGGAGGCCTTGAAATAGACGATGGTTTTTTCCAATTCCATGAGCTCAATCAATTCTTCATTACGAGTTGATTGATGCAGTTGACTTTCAATTTGTTCACTCTTACGATCAATCGAACGAAGGGCTGTTAGGTAAAGCTCAGCATTGCGATAGAGAATCTGGAAGATAAAACGCGAACGCATGAAAGTATAGAAATTACGCAATCGACGGTTGATAAAGACATCGAGGACTGGTAGTGGTTCCAAACACGTAGTGATAATGGTTTCCTCGGTGATGATAATACCAAGAGGGATGGTGACGTAGTAGGTGCGGTTATTTCTTTCTTCTGTAACTGGCACGTCTACGATAATCAGGGTGTACTCGTCTTCAATGGTAATACGAGACATTTCTTCCGCATCGAGCGGTGCTCGAAGGTCCGCAATATCAATATCGAAGGCGTTAGCGATTTCCAGTGATTCATTTTGAGTCGGATTAACGAGATTGATCCAAGTACCCGGTTCAAGCGTATCGATCTCTTTAAATTCAGTTGTTGTAGAGAGAAAAACTTGTTTCATATCCCTTATCCTTTCTCATTTTTCAGATTTTTTCACACCGTACTATTATACTACAAAATCGGCCTTTTTCAAAATAAATCTAACAAAAATCCTGTTGCTATTGGATTTTGCTAATTTCTCAAAGTAACTTCCACTTGCCCAACCAAAGTGGAAATTAGTCTAAAACGGATTTTTATGGTGGAATTAAGTGTGAGACGTTTGAGTTAGAAATGAGGTCTACTATGACAAAACATAAACACCTTACCCTTTCAGACCGTAATGATATCCAATTAGGCTTAGAGCGCGGTGAAACCTTCAAAGCTATCGGACAATCCATTCTAAAAGACCCAACTACTGTTTCCAAAGAAGTCAAACGAAACAGACAAGTCCGAGAGTCTACATGCGATAACCTTCCTTGCCCTTTACTCGATAAGGCTCCCTTTGTCTGTAATGGATGCCCTAAAAGAAGACAAAATTGTGGATTTAAAAAAATCTTCTACCTTGCTAAACAAGCTCAAAAACAGTACGAACAAACTCTTGTCGAAGCTCGTGAAGGAACTCCCCTTAATTCCAAGGCCTTCTGGGACATGGACAAAGTCATTTCTGATGGTGTTAAAAAGGGACAACACATCTATCATATCCTCAAAACTCATAACCTTGATGTCAGTTCCTCAACCGTCTATCGACACATCCGAAAAGGATACCTATCTATCGCTCATATTGACCTAGCCAGAGCCGTTAAATTCAAAGAAAGACGGAAAAGGAAACTACCTTCCATCCCTAAAGAAGCTAAAAAAGGCCGTTCCTATGAGGATTTCCAAAACTATTTAGTCCTTAATCAACTAGACTCTTGGCTGGAAATGGACACAGTTCTGGGGAGGATGGGAGGTAAAGTCCTACTTACCTTCAACCTGTCTTTCTGTAACTTTATCTTCGCTAGGCTTCTGGATAATAAAACTGCCCTTGAGGTTACCAAACACCTCTATACCATCAAGAACACTCTTCATGAAGCTGATAAAGATTTCTTCCAACTCTTTCCTGTCATTCTTACCGATAATGGTGGAGAGTTTGCCAGGGTTGATGATATCGAAATGGATGTGCGAGGAGAGAGTAAACTCTTCTTTTGTGACCCTAATCGCTCTGACCAGAAAGGGAGAATTGAGAAAAACCACACACTGATTCGAGACATTCTACCTAAGGGAACTGCTTTTGACAACTTAACTCAAGAGGACATCAATCTCGTCTGCTCTCATGTCAACAGTGTCAAACGTGCTGCTTTGAATGGAAAGTCAGCCTATGAGCTCTTTGCCTTTACCTATGGAGAAGAGATTCCTAAGCTTCTAGGTATTTCTAAAATACCTGCAGAAGACGTCTGTCAGTCTTCGAAATTACTCCAACATAAGTTCTAAAAACTAACCTTTAACCGCATTCAAACGTCTCACACTAACTTCCACCATAGCGGAACTTAATCTGAAACGCTTTCAGATGAGGGGATTTTGTGCGCTCTTTTTTTCGATTCCTTTTGGTTACAAAAGCGATGAAATCAAGCATTAGTAAAACCAGTGGAACTTACCCTGACACGGATTTCCACTGGTTTTTAGGATTTTTATCAGACTAACTTCCACTTCTACTAGCGGTGGAACTTAGTTTGCGAATTTACCGCTATTGGATTTTTACTTTGTCTTGAAATGTTGATTTTTAAATTTGCTCCCCTTTTTGCTCCCCCTATAGTGCTTTTAGTGCAGTTTCGTAGAATGATACTGCTTTTTTTGCGTTCTCTTTTGAGAGGTGGCTATATATATCCATGGTCATTGATAAAGTGGAATGACCTAGGCGGTACTGGAGTTCTTTGTATGGTATTCCAGAGTTAAGCAAGAGACTAGCGTGAGTGTGACGGAATCCGTGAAATCCAATGTTAGGAACATCAGCACGCTTAAAATGTGTTTGCAATCTTCTTTTAAGTCTTGAACTGCTAGGATACTCATGAATGAAATCAGAAAATACCACGCTTTCACGTTGCCCTATCTTCCAGGCCTCTTTAGTTTGGCGTAGTTTGTACTGTTTTAGCATGCTAACAGTAGCTTGATCTATATCTATATCCCGATAACTAGCCTTAGATTTTGGGCTATTGATTTCTAAATCCCGATTTAGTGTTTTGGTAATATGCACAACGGCATTATCTAAGTCAATATCAGACCAGCTAAGTGCTAGAGCCTCATTGATACGGCAACCAGTAGCCAATAGGAACTTATAGAGTGTCGTCTCATAGTAATAACGGTATCTATGAGTATCTAAATTATCGAGATAACCAAGAAATTTTTTTAGTTCTTGATTTTCAAAGTGCTTTACTTTTTTCCGCTTTGCTTTCTGAGTGTTACGAGGTAAAACCACATCACGCGCAGGATTGGACGGTATAGCTTGCATGGTTACGCCATACTGTAAGATACGTTTGTTTAAAGCGTGTATCTTGTCATAATGTAGAAAAGCCCCTTTTTCCCCTCTATTAGTCTTGTCAGCAAGTTTGTTGATAATGGACTGGATAAGTGGAGTAGTGAGCTTATCGAGCTTGTAAGCCCCAAAAATAGGCAATATATGATTATCAATTAACTTTCTAACATTGCCTTGAGTGTTTGGCTTAACCGTATTATTATAACTTTCTAACCAGAGATTGGCTAATTCTTGATAGTTTTTTATGGTGCTAGCCTTTTGTCTAGTAGATCCTGCTTTCTGAAAAGCAATTTTTTCTTGAGTAGCTTTCTGCTTAACTTCTTTTTGTGTCCGCCCCGTTACCTTAGTTTTAACTTTCTTTCCTGTAACCTGGTCAACTCCTAGATATACATTAGCACGATAGACTTTACTACCGTCTTTTTTTATAACTTCAGTTATTTTCATGATGATAAACCTTTCTAAAATACATCAGCAGGCAAGCTATTATCAAAAAGGTTTTATATCATGCTAGGGCTTCACAGTTTGCCCTGTATTCGATTTTAAATACTCAGACGGTAAATAATACCAGAGTAGGAAACAAGGCGGATATGGGGTTAATATGAGCTTGTTTATAGTAAAGTAAACAGGCCTGTATTTAAAGTTTTTTATCGTCAGTTAGCTGTTTTAAAGTTTTTTCAAAGTCTGAGTTTATCTTTTGAGTTTTGTTGAATAGTTGGTATTCTGCTTTTGCTTTATCTTTCGCAACCTTAGAAGTGATTTTCCCATGACCTTCTAAAATATCGTATTCTTGGAAAGTCAAAAAGCGGTCAATGCTTTGGGCTAGTTGTTGCATTGTCTGAGCTTTTCGCTGTTCTATCTGTCTTTCCAGGTAATCAAAATAGCTAGATATTCCTCTTTCAAGGGAACGGATTTCTGTTTCTGAAAGGTAATTCTTTGCTATTTGAGTATCTGCTTGCAGTATGCGACCGTTAGGGGAGTTTTTCCATGTTGTAAGTCCCATGTTGTCTTTTGTATGGTCAGCTTTCGTGTAGATAATTTCCGCAGCAGTTTGGCCAGTGATTGCATAATGAAACTTATTCTGTACATCAGCATAGAATTGCTTAGTCAACGTACTTTGTGGATCATAGTCAATAGAGATTTCAGCAAAAATATCTGTAATCTGCAACCATATACGACGCTCACTAGCTCGGATAGAACGCACGCGCTCCAAGAACTCACGGAAATAGTCTTTTTCTAGCAAGTTTTCGCCTTGTTTCAGACGGTTGTCATCCATGGCGAACCCTTTTATCATGTACTCACGAAGTACCGAAGTAGCCCACTGTCTAAATCGAGCCTACTGAAAAAGTCATCAAATTGATGGCTTTTTTGTTATACTAGAGATGAGGTGAAATGATGCTTGATAATCAGTTAACTATGGATGTCAGTCCTTATTCTAGTTTGTATGATATCGTGGTTCCTAAAAACCACTTTTTACGTCAGCTAACTGAACTCTGTGATTTTAGCTTTATTTATGATGAACTAGAAAAGAATTATCGTCCCGATTTTGGGCGTAAAGCTTATTCACCGATTATGATGTTCAAATATCTCTTGTTAAAAGATATTTATAAGTTATCAGATGTAGATGTGGTAGGACGTTCCTTGTCAGATATGGCCTTTAAATTTTTTCTTGGTCTAGCTCCTGAAGATTCTGTTATCGAGCCATCCTCTCTGACAAAATTTAGAAAGCTAAGAATTAAAGATGACAAACTGCTTGATGTATTGATTCAGAAGTCTGTTCAAATTGCACTCGAACATAACTTGATTAAGAGTAAAATCCTCATTGTGGATGCCACTCACACCAAATCTCATTATAATCATAAGAAACCCCAAGAAATCCTTAGAGAGCGTTCAAAAGCTTTACGTAAAACAATTTATCAACATTCAGAAGATATCAAAATAGAATTTCCAAAGAAACCTCAAGAAGATAACCTCGAAGCAGAGTTGACCTATACAGAGGAGTTAATGGCTGTGGTTGAAAAACACGAGGAACTCTTAGCCCTACCGGCTGTTTCTCAAAAGTTCAATTACCTAAAAGAGGCTGTCGAGGACGACTTAGAACATTTGGAAGCTTCTGTTAAGGAGGAGGCTAGGCTCGGACATAAGACAGCCGACAGCTCTTTCTATGGATATAAAAGTCATATCGCTATGACGGATGAACGGATTATTACTGCTTGTGTGGTTACTTCTGGTGAACAAAGCGATGGGAAATATTTACCTGAATTATATGCCAAAACAAAGGAAAATAGTCTGGACATCGAGACTATTATTGGTGATGCGGCTTATTCAGGAAAGGACAACATTCAACTAGCTCGCAAAGAAAAGATTCATTTGGTTTCAAAACTGAATCCTTCTGTTTCAAAAGGTTACCGTAAAGAAGAGGATGCGTTTGAATTTAATAAAGATGCAGGGCTATTTGTCTGTCCAGAAGGACACATGGCTGTTCGCAAAGCAAGGACAGGGAAAAAATATCAAAATAAGAATCAAGTTGTCACTCATTACTTTGACATTGAGAAGTGCAAGAGTTGCCTTTCCAAGGAAGGATGTTATAAGGAGGGGGCAAAGTCTAAAACTTATTCAATAGCCATTAAGAGTGACGACCATCTTTTCCAGAAGAAATTTCAGGAAACACCTTATTTTAAAGAAATGGCCAGACATCGCTATAAAATCGAAGCAAAGAATGCCGAACTAAAACAGAGACATGGCTTTGATGTCGCGAGAGCATCGGGTCTTTTCAGCATGGAGTTACAGGCAGCAACAACCATTTTCGTGGTCAATATGAAACGAATTATGACCTTAATAAATACAAAATAACCGAGGAATTCGCTCAAATTAACGAGAGATTCCTCGGTTTTCATTTCATTAAAAGTAAGAGACCTGTTTTTTCAGTGGACTCGTCTAAATCTCGTAGCTTTTTGGGAATTGACACGGTAACCAACTGAAATGATGGCGTCAAGATTGTAGTAAGTAATTAAGTAATTCTTCCCATCGGTAGCAGTTGTTTCCATTTTGGAAATAACTGAATCTTCTTCTAATTCGCCCTCTTCAAAGATATTTTTTAGGTGTTTACTAATTGCAGGAACACCGACGTCAAAAAGTCTAGCCATTTCTTTCTGACTAGTCCAGATAGTTTCGCCTTTGATGATGACACTAGCTGTCTCGCTATCGTTATCAGCGGTATAGATTAAGAATTGTAATTCGTTCATGAGATCCTTTCTAAAATATTGTAAGTGGTTGACATTTGTTGACATCAACAAAATTAGTAGATATGGGGCTAATATAGGCTTGAAGCTTGAACGAAGCTTGAGAAATCACGCGCTTCATGATTGTTGAACATTGTGGCGCGTGGGTATGCTATAGATCGCATTTTAAATGCAAGAGTGGTATAATCATGTTGTAATCATCTTATCGGGAGCGTCCTCTATAGTGTATAGAGAGTTAGCACCATCTGGTTCAATTAGGTTGATTATATTAGTCTTGATTAAAGGTAAGGGTATTGACTTACCTTTTTTTGTTGCTATTTTACAATTTTGCCCATTTTTGCGCTTTAGTCTGTAAAATCGGTTTTCTATTCTTCAATTTCCCCCGTTTTTGCACAATAGACCATGAAAAGATGGTTGCTATTGGCGAATATGGGGGAGTTTAGCCTTTATTCTTAATATCGTTTAATTTGGCTAATGCTTGTATTAAATTGTTGATTAATAAATCTACTTGATCTTGGGCAACTGTCTTGATAGCATCGTCAATATTGTCTGTCAGAGAGGATAAAGCATTATTTATTTGGCTAAATACTTTTTTTAAGTATGCTTTCTTTTCTTCGGGAGGTAAAGCCATCAGTTCCTTGTCGCTTAGAGTGTTTTCAATTCGTTTTATTTTTACTACGTTATTTGGGGTTTCTTCTGATTCAATGCTAACAGGATAACCAGTAACATTAAAAAAATCTTCCTCAGCTCTTACCTTATCCAAATACAAAGAAAGCTGTTCGTTATAATTTCCAAATTTACTAATTTCTTGGATAATCTTATCAGCTTGATAAGGTTCAACGATTGATAGTAACTCTATATAATCATGCGCCTCTGAGTCAAAAAAATCGAATAAATCATTTAGCGTTTTTACCTTTGAAATTTCGCAGTTATAGAAATATAAACTTGTGATTGTATCTAAGTCAAGATCTAAAAATCTAGCACGTTCTACAATTTTTAAGGTGTTTTCAAAAACATCCTTGTTAATTGTTGACTCAGAATCTATTAATCTATTTTTTATAGCTTTTTCGATTTGTTCTAGTTCAAATCGAACATCACTATACCCCAACAGATATCCAACGCTTACCTTGAAGTAGTCAGCTAGTTGCTGGGCTTTTTCTGGTTTAATTTGGCGTTCACCTTTTTCCCAATATATATAAGTTCGTTTTGTGACGCCTATTTCATTCGCTAACTCTTGCTGAGTTAGCTTTTTTTCTTGTCTTAGCTCTTTCAATCTATTCATTTATATCAACACCTTTCAAATGTATTATATCACGATTAATTCCAAAGAGTGCAAAAAAAGTGCAATTATTTTTAATAATTCTCTTGACATTGCAAAATTATTGCACTATAATTATTTCTGTCAGCACAAGTTGAACAAAAATTACACCAATCTCCGGCACAACACTTTTCAATCTATTCTGCTGGAGGTTGATTTTAAAAAATAATAGAAAGAGGTAAGGCATTTGAAAAATAATATGCGTGTTATTTTAGCAAAGAAACGCTTGAAGGTGGCAGATGTTGCAAGAGAAACAGGACTATCAAAAAGCACTTTGACGGCATTGTATTATGAGCGTTCAAAAAATCCGACTTTTGAGACATTGCAGAAAGTAGCTGACTTTTTAGAAGTTACGATTGATGATTTGTTAAATGTTGGATAAATAGAAAGGAGCGACCCAATGGAACTAGTCTACATGGACGGTAAAAAAGAGCCGTATACGCTGAGCAGTATTGTGGCAGAATGCACGGGATTGCAACATCACACAATAACCAAGACGATCCGCAAACATCAAGCAAGGTTTGAACAGTTCGGAAAGGTTGGATTTAAAATCCAAGCTATGGAAAGTGGCCAGAATACCAAGGACTATATTTTGAATGAGCAACAAGCGACCTTGTTAGTTACATTCTTAAAGAATACCGAGCAAGTGGCCAACTTCAAAACCAACCTAGTCAAAGCCTTCTTTGAAATGCGTGAGGAACTTTCTAAGTTTCGTATGCAGAGGGCGCTAGAAAAGCCAAAAAGAAAAACACTGCATGACAGCATTGAGAACTGGAAACAAGCACCAAAGCACGCGCATAGCACCATGAACAACCTGCTACTGAAAGCAGTAACCGACAGGAACGCTAAGCAGTTAAGGAAAGAACGTGGGGGCTACAATGGCATTGATAGCTTGACCAGTGACGAGCTGGAGCAATACCAGGCATTTGAGGACATGGTAATAGCCATGATTGGCTTGAATATGAGTTACCAAGAAATCAAGGCTATGGCATTCAGAAATAAAAAAACACGCCAAAGAAGCGCGTGAGAGCAACAAAAAAGGCTTAGCAATAACCACACCGCAGAGCCTTTCACACTAACACTAAAACGAATTTAACAAAGCAGGCAAGCTATTATCAAAGAGGTTTTAGTAAAGATTTATACCTAAATTATAGCATATTTAGGGCAATTTGACCATACGGAGAGCGCCAGCTCTTTAAACTGGTACTTTCTCACGCTTTCAATTTGGCGACTCAGAGCGTGAGGCTAGGAATTACAAGAAACAATGTATAAGAAACAACCATTAAAAATCCCCACGCTCTCAAAGTTTGGCCACTCTGAGCGTGAGGCATGTGACAGGAAAAAAAGCATTAAAAAGCCATCGTGGCAAGTATAAAAAGATAGAAAAAGAGGTAAAAAACATGACAACAAAAAAAGCAACATCAAGCCAACAAGTTCTATTATCGGCTAAGAAACTAGCAGAATTAGGGAACGAATTAACCGACATCATGAATGTTTTAGAAATGAATAACCTAGCTCTTGAAGGGCTTGAGTTTGCACTACAGAAAGATACAACCATGTTCTTATGGCTTGCTAAAAAATACACTGATACAGCATACACCCAGAATGAAAAGCTATACGATCGTCTAAATGAAATAGCCTTTTTGCTTTTGAACAATGACGACGCTAAAGAGCTGGAGGCATACCATGACTAAAGATATTAAAGAAATGGCACAAGCCGAAGACGACTTGCTGAATATGGAACAACCTAAACAAGCGGAATTTATCAAGAACTATAAGGCGATGGTATAACATGAACGAACTAGATTTAAGCAACACACAGGCGATTTTTGTTACCGTGGTATTGATTGGCATATTGCTTTATCTAAACCACCGAGACAGCAAAAAAAGCGCACAATTTGAGCGAGAAAACCAACAGACGATAGAAACACCTAGCGAGAGTTTAAGCCCAGATTATGGGCGGTATATCCAGCTTGCAGGGGTAAGAGTTTACGGAGGGATGAAATGAGTTACACAATTAATTTATACCCTGATATTGAAAAATACCAGATGAACCTTATTTTACTAAAGAGATTTTTCTAGCTACGTGTATGGACAATGCAACAAAGTTAGCTGTAACTATGGGCTTGTTGACAAAACAAGCGTTTGATTTAGAGACTAAGACAGCTATTTTGAAAACCTTGGATACAATCATAGAAACTCAAAAAGATATTTTGCAAGGGGTAGCGAGCGGACAAATAACCTTTGTGAATAAAAGCAAAGGAGAGGAGGAACTGAATGAGCCTATCAGAGAATGATAAGAGAGTATTAAGGCTAATCAAAGTGGGGGCTGAGAACTCCATAACAGGGGCAGAAATCAGCCTGATCACTAAGCTAGCAGAAAGAACCGTGCAAGATATTATCAGCCGTCTGATCACGCGCTACGGCGTTCCTATCATCGGGGTACGTCATGGAACATTTAGAGGATATTTTATCCCAGCTAACAAAGAGGAGTTACTGGACGGTGCAAAAACATTTTACAATCAGATACGAGAAGAAGAAAAGCGCCTAACTGTCCTTTTAAATGCTGATTTAGAGAGTTACAAAGAAACCTTGAAGGAGGTGGGCGGATATGTTTAGCCTAAGCCGAGAAAGCGAGCAAGACCTAGCGCATGGCATTCTGGAGGTAGTGGAAAGATACCTGGAAGCGCGTGATACAGTCAAACCACGACTGACAGGTTTAATCTCAGCCCAGGAAGTCATGGGCGAGTTAGATATAAAATATCTGACACTCCAAAAGTGGGAAAAAGCAGGGCTAAGGCGATACCATCCACCGCTTGAAGATACAAGAAAGGTTTATTATAAAATAACTGACATCTGGAAGTTTCCGGGGGTGGAAAATGGGTAGATATAACATACACCCAGCACAAGGCGGAGGTCATTATCATGACATTAAATTGTATAAGCACCGTGGCAGATCTTTGGAACAGTTCCAAGAACAAAAGCTACTGAAGAAGTTAAAAAAGAAACGCAAAAAGGGGCGATAGTATGACAATTTATGAGGCTAAAGGCTTTCAGAGTAATCTTGTCTATCCATTTGATAAAATTGAGCCGTTCCAGTACATTGAACGCTTTAAGCCTTTGGTAGTCCCTGAAGGGGCAAACATTGAAGAATTTAAACGTACACAAGCGCCTTACTGTATCAGTGGGAAAGTGACGCCAGAAAAGCATGGCAGTTACAAGCGAAACAACTCCAGTCTAATCTATCGGGATTTGATTTTCCTTGATTATGATGATATACAGGAGACGACTGAGGGTTTTATAAAGGCCGTTTCTAGCGCTTTATTTGGCTACTCTTACATCTTATACCCGACTATCAAACATAGCTTAGAAAAGCCCCGTTTTCGCCTTGTAGTGAAGCCTGACAACGTGATGAATGAGGCGACCTACAAGCAGGTAGTGAAAGAGATTGCTGACAAGATTGGACTACCCTTTGACATGGCCAGTTTAACATGGTCACAACTCCAAGGGCTACCAGTAACAACAGGCAACCCAGCAGACTATCAAAAGATTGTAGAGCATGGCCTAGATTATCCAGTTCCCAAGGTTGAACCAAGAGCGAAGCAAGGAACTACTGAGCTTTACAAGCCTAGAGCAAGCGGTCAGAGGTCAATGACTATGAGGATCATTGACACGCTTTTCAACGGATTTGGAGACGAGGGAGGGCGTAACGTAGCGCTGACACGCTTTGTAGGCTTACTCTTTAATAAGTGGGTTGATTGTGACTTAGAGACAGCCTATGAACTTACAAAGATAGCCAATAGCGTGACAGTTGAGCCATTGCCGATTGAGGAGCTAGACCGCACTTTTAGCAGTATAGCACGGGCTGAATATAGAAAGAGAGGTTAGAACCATAGAACTAGAAGAATTAGCAAACCTAAAAAGTGAAATCTTGGAGGTCAGAGAGCAAGAACAACCTCCTAGAACGATGAAGGAGCTTGAAAATCGTATATTTAAAGCTGGTGAAGAATGGCGGGCAGAACATACCGAAACTAAGGTAAATGAGACCACAGGGGACGTTACCGAAAAGGTTGCCATGCCCCAGACATTCACAGTAGCTAAAATACTGAGCGAGATTGTCACATTTACTTTTATCAGTAAGAGCAATATACCTGATTATAGCCTACTCTATATCTACGATTTAGACGAGGGTATCTATACCGCTAGTAATGATCTATTCAATCTTTTGTGTAAGACCTTTGACGTTAGAATTAAACCCAGAGAGTGGCCACAGATTAAGTTAATGGTTAGAACATTGGCAAAGATACGAAAACCTTTAGAAAGTTCCAACCTCATTCCCGTACAGAATGGCATTATCAACTTAGAAACTAAGGAGCTACTCCCCTTTAGTCCTAAGTATGTAATTACAAGTAAGATAAGCACGGCCTACCACGCGCCTAAACGAGTCCCAACAGATAGAGAGGGCAAAACTTTTGATGATTGGCTAAACTCAATCGCTTGTAATGATAGTGAACTGGTAACACTGTTTTGGCAGATTATCCTTGAAGCTATTAACCCTAACCATACCCGAAATAAGTTTGCTATCTTCTACGGGGACGGTAACAATGGTAAAGGGACATTTCAGCGCTTCCTTATCAATCTGATAGGGGAAAGTAATATATCAGCCTTAAAGCCTGCACAGTTCGGAGAAAAGCATAACTTGGAGACCTTGGTAGGTAAGGTTTGTAATATTGGAGACGAAGCGCCTAACGAATACTTAAAAAATCCGTCTGATTTAATGAGTATCACTAGTGGGGACACCGTGCTAGTCAATCCCAAAGGTCGGCCAGCCTTTGAAGCTACTTTCAAGTTATTCAATATCTTTTCAGGGAATTATATCCCCAATGGTGGAAACAAGACAAAAGGCTGGTATCGTAGAATTATGATCGTCCCTTTTAATGCTGACTTTAACGGGGAGAAGGAAAAACCTTGGATAAAAAATGAATTTTTGGCCAATAATAAAGTATTAGAGTACGCACTTTACAAAGCTATCAATCAAGAGCCATTTACTCACTTTATCGAACCTAAAGCAGTTAAAGGACTCCTAGAAGAATACCAGGAGGATAATGACTACTTACTTTCATGGGTTAAGCATGAATACATGGAAAAAGGTTGGCATGAGCTGGACGTAGTACCTGTTTTTATCGTTACAAGATCACTAAAGCACTATGCCGAAGATATGGGAATACCCAAGCCCAATGTTTACGGGGCTGGTAAAGAAACTATCAAGCACTTACAACAGTTGACGCCCAATCGGTATGCTCTAAGAAAGAAAAGAGTTCCTTCAGAAGACTTTGAAAAACTAGAGGCATGGGACGTTGACAAGATAAAAATGCGGACACCTCAACACTCTATCACTAAACAAGAATAAGTGTGACGTTCTTTTTTTGCTTAAACCCTTGGTAATACTGCTTTTCTTTGAAAAAGTGTGACGTTGTGTGACGTTCTTTGTCACAGAAGGTAACAGAAGGTCACAGAACACGAAAATATTACATAATTTACCTTAAAATAAAGAAATGACAACAACATGAAAGTTAAACTATTTGAATATACTAGACGATGGGAAAAAGAAGACTTTGAGAAAGAGATCAATGACTTCATGGCAACGGTTGAAGTGCTGGACGTTAAATTTTCTGGTACACCATCTAGTGAATCCTTTAATTCGGTGGCTATCGTATTGGTATTATACAGATAACAAAATGGGGTAGATAGTACCGACCCCCTTGCAATGGTGTAACTACTAGTGACACCCTTAAAACAGAAAGAGGAAAAACAACATGACATTAAAAACATTTTCAGATAAAGCCAAAACATTTACTTTCACTTACTATTTTTGTGATCAGGCGACCGCTCAAGTAGCAGGTCACGCGCTACTGGGATATATGACTGGGACATATTGCCAACCTGTAATTTCATTGACCTACAAGGATAAAGGCACGCTAGTAGCTGAGTATGTGGAAGATCACAAGCTAAACAAGAGCTTTAAGCGTATTTGTGACAGTTTTAAAGACTACCACAAACAACCAGGAGAGGCTGAAGCATTTGAAGAACGTTATAAACGGGAGCGCGTGCTTCAACTCAAAGAGTCAGAGGATTTTGAGAGTTTGCTGAATAAGGTCACAGACTACGAGCTGGAACTATTAGACTATGCTGACCGCCTGCTTTCTGATAAGCCTATCCCTATGGACTCTATGACTGCTTTTGGTACGTTGGAAATGCTGGGCGATGAAAGTATTAGCCTACTCCAAAAGTTGGACGTAGAGGGCGAATATAAAGGCCTTGCTGGTTATACAGAGCATTTGAAGTAGAACACAGGGGAGCAATCCCCTTTTTGCTATCAAGTCAATAGTTTTGGGTTTTTCCATATAGGGGGAAATAATGAAGCAGTTAGCAATAGAAGCAATCACTAAACCAATGAAGCTGAGAGGAATATCTAAGGGTATAGCCGAGTTGGACGGTCAACGTTTAGAGATTGATTTGGATAGTTTAATGATTGATTTTGGTGGAGAGTCATTTGAATTAGACAGAATAGCAGGAACTAAGGGAGGTAATCGATATTTCTTTCTTTGCCCTGATTGTGGGAGACGATGCAGGTTGCTTTATAAACGGTATTTGTATTTTAGTTGCGGTACTTGTCTAGATATCCACAATAGTACCCTGAACCGTAGTAAAACGGATTGCCAATACTACTGGGAGCTTGCACTAAAAGAAGCCAGAAAGGTAGAACCAGGGTGGAGTCCTAGACGTGGTAGATATATGTTTGATGGTTTCCCTGAAAGACCAAGGTATATGAAACGTGACAGGTATCATAAGCACTATAAGAAGTTTTTGAAGTATATTGAAAAAGGGGATAGATTTTGGCTGAATGGTTCGAGATTGTGAGACAATATGAAGTAGTGTGCAATTTACAAAACGAACAAATACTACATATTAGACGGTTTGAATGTTAAAAAAGCTAGATATATCAAGGATTTAAGTAAGTAGAGCGTTCCAAAAAAGGGTGCGGTAAGCGTTCCAAAAAAGGGTGAGGTTTTGGTGAGGTAGCATATATAAAAAGTATAAGGTTGTGTATTTAAAAATACTAAGGTTTTACAAAGGTACAGGGCTTTTTTTCTAGTGATAGAACCACAAGATAGAGAGGTTTACCGAGGGTTAGAAAAAGTGAGATTTTGCTTAGGTAGTGGCAGTAAATATGACTGACAAATGGCAGGGTTATGTGTGTTGAACTCCGAGCGAACGCCGAGAAAGTGGCTATATCCCCCTATCATTTATCAAGCAGATAAGAGCAATAAAAACCCTCCTTAACCCCCTGAGAAACGACAAGCAGATAAGCGAAGTTTTTAGCCCTCTTATTTCGGATTTACTCCTTGCAGAATGACAAGCAGATAAGGACGACAATAATCCTTCTTAATTGCTTACAAAACGATAGGGAGTTAAGACGAATTTAAAAGCCCCTTATTTTCGTTTTTCTCCTTGTCAAACGGTAAGGAAATAAGACAGGAAATAACATCGCTTATTTTGATTTTGCTCCCTGAAAAACTGTAAGGAGATAAGGAGACTTATTAGCTTCCTTAATTTGGATTTTCTCCTTACAAAATGACAGGGAAATAAGAGCAGTTTAAAAGTCTGTTATTTTGGATTTGTTGCTTATAAAACGATAAGCAGATAAGCAAAGAAATAACTTGCCTTAATTGCTTGCAGAATGACAAAGAAATAAGGGAGATAAAAACGTCCCTTAATTGCCTATCAAACCATAAGGAGATACGGGGGCTATCTCCCTCCCCACGCGCTTCTATGAGCTTCACACCGTCATTGTACATTTTTTCTCACGGGAAAGCATTTGAAGCTAGAGCGAACATAGAGAAATAGCAAAAAAAGCCAAGGTGCTCCGCCTCAGCTATAATCTCAATAATATTATATCATGAAAGAGCGAACTAATGGAGCTGGATAAGTTTAAAACGATGATGAACGTAAGAGAGCGGATGACTTACTTTCTGAGATTCCAGAGGATGGCAGGGAGTGAAAACCAAGTTACGATAGATGAAGAGGCTTGGGAACTTGTCTTACCTGATCAGTGGAATTTGAGCGGTGAGCATGAAAAAGCAATCCGTGAGGGGTTGGAGATATTCGCCCACGACATCAACAGCATAGAGAACAAACGAGCCAGAAAATACTTTATTATCCATTATTGCTACATGAGGAAGAAAACAGTAAGCGAATGTTTAGAAATTGCTGGGACAAAATCCACTAGCTACCACCGATATAAACAGATAGCCGTCTTAAACTTTGCGAGACTCCACCAGAACGGAGAGCTAGAAGCATATAAGTAGGCGTTTGTGGTGTTTTGTTGAGAAATGTTGAGATTTAAGTGAGGGGGGGATGACATGATTGAAGATTTTTTGATTGATTTGGAGAATATCCAATTAGAGGATATGGAGATAGATTTAAACATGGATTTTGAAATAGATGTTGACCTTGATGGTTTAGATTTAACCTTACTACAAGAATTAGAAGCGTAAATGTTGGCAAATGTAGGCGTAGGCTTCATATTCACCCCTTATTCGCTTTATTTCGTACTGGACAACTAAAACACCACGGATAAACTACAAGCCCTTAGAGAGCAAACTGGGGGCTTTTGTAATGTTATGAAAAACAAGTGTAAAAAATACGTGTTATATATTGACAAATGTTTTAAACAAGTGTATAATGTAATTAAAGATACGGAAAGGAGAAACCGATGACCGAAAGAGAACTAAAAAAGCTTGCTAAGAAAAAAGGTTTTATCAAAACATCTTTTGGTAAAGGTTCGCATGAAGTTTGGAAACATCCAGACGGAAGAACGGTAACGATACCTAAACCAAAAGAAAACGATTATAGACCTGGAACACTGGGCAAGATTTTGAAAGTATTGGAAGGGGAGTAAAAAATTCCCTCCCCTATATTGGGGCGGTCATTGGTTATTATTAGATTATGAAATACACTTACTTGGCACTGTTTGAAGCAGATAAAGAAAACGGGGGATATACTATCTCTTTCCCAGACTTTTCTGGAGCGATTAGCGAGGCGGACACCTTAAACGAGGCAATTTATAACGCCCGTGAGGTGCTAGAAATTTATACAATCATGTTTGAAGATGAAGGCAAAAAGTTTCCAGAGCCTTCAAGTTTCAAGGCTTTGGCTAGTCAACTTGGCAGTGATGAGGATATTCTGCAAGCTATCTCAGTAGATGCAGAACTGGTCAGAGAGCGCGAACGTTCTAAGGTTGTCAATAAGACTGTAACCCTTCCTAATTGGTTGGTTGAAGTTGGTAAAGAAAATAAAATCAATTTTAGTCAGCTATTACAGAAAGCAATCAGAGAAGAATTACAGGTATAGCATCATAAACCACGCGCTTCATGGTATAATATACCTATCAGCAACCAGCAATAAAAAAGCACGTTTGACCGTGCTAGTTTCTTGCCTGCTGAACTCGTCAAATCTTAGCCCTTTTGTGGGGCTTTTTTTGCTCCCCTTTTTGCGTACTTTGGGGGAGCAAGTAGTAAAAAGTAATATTAGTATTTTTTGTTCAAAAGCGCGTGATATAAGGGTTAGGAAGCCCTAAGGGAACATAAAATAAGAAGTTTTTTATTATACTACAAAATCGGCCTTTTGGGTAATAGAATCTCACTTTTTTTGGTATAATGGTAAGCAATAATGGACTAGAAAGAACAAAGATGCAAGATAAAATTGTCATTCATGGGGCGCGTGCCCATAATTTAAAAAATATTGATGTGGAGATTCCGCGAGACAAGTTGGTTGTCGTAACCGGCTTGTCAGGTTCAGGGAAATCCAGTCTGGCTTTTGATACCCTCTATGCGGAGGGTCAACGTCGCTATGTGGAGAGTTTGTCAGCCTACGCTCGTCAATTCTTGGGGAATATGGAGAAGCCCGATGTAGATGCTATTGATGGTCTCAGCCCAGCTATTTCCATCGACCAGAAAACGACTAGTAAAAATCCTCGCTCGACCGTGGGAACAACGACTGAAATCAATGACTATCTGCGTCTCCTCTACGCACGTGTGGGGACGCCTTACTGTATCAACGGGCATGGGGCTATCAAGGCTTCTTCGGTGGAGCAAATCGTGGATAAGGTTTTGGAGTTACCTGAACGCCAGCGCCTGCAAGTTTTAGCTCCGGTCATCCGCAAGAAAAAAGGCCAACATAAGAGTGTTATTGAGAAGGTTCAGAAAGACGGTTATGTCCGTGTCCGTGTGGATGGGGAAGTCTATGATGTGACCGAAGTGCCAGAGTTGTCTAAGAGCAAGCAACACAATATTGATGTCGTGGTTGACCGTATTGTTATCAAGGAGGGTATCCGTAGTCGTCTCTTTGATTCCATTGAGGCTGCCCTTCGTATTGCAGAAGGTTATGTCATTATCGACACCATGGACGACTCTGAGTTGTTGTTCTCTGAGCATTATGCCTGCCCAGTTTGTGGATTTACTGTTCCAGAGTTAGAGCCGCGTCTCTTCTCCTTCAATGCTCCTTTTGGCTCTTGTAGTGAGTGTGACGGCTTGGGCATCAAGCTGGAGGTGGATACTGATTTGGTAGTACCAGATGCCAGCAAAACCTTACGTGAGGGGGCCTTGGCTCCTTGGAATCCTATCTCATCCAACTACTATCCAAATATGCTAGAGCAGGCTATGACAGCCTTTGGAGTGGATATGGATAAGTCTTTTGAGGACTTGTCAGAAGAAGATAAGAACTTGATTCTCTATGGCTCAGATGGTAAGGAATTCCATTTCCACTATGAGAATGAATTTGGTGGTGTGCGCGATATCGACATTCCTTTTGAGGGAGTTGTCAATAATATCAAGCGTCGCTATCACGAGACAAACAGCGATTATACACGCACTCAGATGCGCCTCTACATGAATGAGCTGACCTGCGGAACCTGTCACGGCTATCGTCTCAATGATCAGGCCTTGTCTGTCCGTGTGGGTGGTGAGCAAGGACCACATATCGGAGAAATTTCAGACCTGTCTATCGCAGACCACTTGGACTTGGTGAGCCAGCTAACCTTGTCTGAAAATGAAGCCATCATTGCTCGTCCCATTCTCAAAGAAATCAAGGACCGTTTGACTTTCCTCAATAACGTGGGGCTTAACTATCTGACCCTGTCTCGTTCAGCAGGAACCCTTTCAGGTGGGGAAAGTCAGCGTATTCGTTTGGCAACCCAGATTGGTTCTAACCTATCAGGTGTTCTTTATATTCTAGATGAGCCGTCAATCGGTCTTCACCAGAGGGATAATGACCGTTTGATTGCCAGTCTCAAAAAGATGCGTGATTTGGGTAATACTCTCATCGTGGTGGAACATGATGAAGATACTATGCGCGAAGCTGATTATCTGATTGACGTTGGTCCTGGTGCCGGTGTTTTTGGTGGGGAGATTGTTGCTGCAGGTACGCCCAAACAGGTGGCTCGCAACAGCAAGTCTATCACAGGCCAGTACTTGTCAGGAAAACGTGCCATTCCAGTACCAGAAGAGCGACGTGTCGGAAATGGTCGTTTTATCGAGGTGACAGGAGCGCGTGAGAACAACCTGCAAAATGTCACAGCTCGCTTTCCACTAGGAAAATTCATCGCCGTTACAGGGGTATCTGGCTCAGGCAAGTCGACCCTAATCAACAGCATTCTCAAAAAAGCTATTGCCCAGAAGCTCAACCGCAATTCAGACAAAGCAGGTAAATTTAAGACTATTACAGGGATTGAGCATGTCGACCGCTTGATTGATATTGACCAGAGCCCTATCGGACGGACGCCGAGGTCCAACCCAGCTACCTATACAGGTGTCTTTGACGATATACGTGACCTTTTTGCTCAAACAAACGAAGCCAAGATTCGTGGTTACAAGAAGGGGCGCTTCAGTTTTAACGTCAAGGGTGGTCGTTGCGAAGCCTGCTCAGGTGACGGGATCATCAAGATTGAGATGCACTTCTTGCCAGATGTTTATGTGGCTTGTGAAGTCTGCCACGGAACCCGCTACAATAGTGAAACCCTAGAAGTTCATTACAAGGAAAAAAATATCTCGCAGGTCTTGGATATGACCGTCAACGATGCAGTGGAATTCTTCCAACATATTCCAAAGATTCAACGTAAACTTCAGACCATCAAGGATGTGGGACTGGGCTATGTGACGCTAGGGCAACCAGCTACCACCCTTTCTGGGGGAGAAGCCCAGCGTATGAAGCTGGCTAGTGAACTCCACAAACGATCGACAGGAAAATCTTTCTACATTCTGGATGAGCCGACGACAGGTCTTCATACCGAGGATATCGCTCGCTTGCTTAAGGTTTTAGCTCGCTTTGTAGACGATGGCAATACAGTCCTCGTCATTGAGCACAATCTAGACGTTATTAAGACTGCAGACCATATTATTGACTTGGGACCTGAGGGCGGTGTCGGTGGTGGAACCATCATCGCAACAGGAACTCCAGAAGAAGTAGCGGCCAATGAAGCCAGCTACACAGGACACTATTTGAAAGGAAAGTTACATCATGAATAAACGTGTACAAGCATTTCTAGCTAAAATGCAAGAAAAAGAACTAGATGGCATCATCATCAATAACCTTAAAAACGTCTATTATTTGACTGGTTTTTGGGGCTCAAACGGAACAGTCTTCATCAGCCGTGACCGTCAGGTCTTGGTGACAGACTCTCGCTATATCATTGCAGCTAAGCAAGAAACCAGTGGGTTTGAGATTGTGGCTGATCGTGATGAATTGGCTGTCATTGCAGGCATTGTTAAGGATATGGGCTTGTCTCGAATCGGTTTTGAGGATGAGATTTCAGTATCTTATTACCACCGTATGCAGGTAGCCTTTGAAGGAATTGACTTGCTTCCACAAACTCAGTTTGTTGAAGGTCTTCGTATGATTAAGGATGAGGCGGAGATTGCAGCTATTCGCAAGGCTTGTTCTATTTCAGACCAAGCTTTCCGCGATGCGCTTGACTTCATCAAACCAGGAAAAACTGAGATTGAGATTGCCAACTTCCTTGACTTCCGCATGCGTGAGTTGGGAGCATCTGGCTTGTCTTTTGACACTATTCTAGCTAGTGGGATCAACTCTTCCAAACCCCATGCCCATCCTATGCACAAACCAGTGGAGCTAGGAGAAGCCATTACCATGGACTTCGGTTGCCTTTATGACCACTATGTCAGTGATATGACACGGACTATCTACTTGGGGCATGTTAGCGACGAGCAAGCAGAGATTTACAATACGGTTTTGAAAGCCAACCAAGCCTTGATTGACCAGGCTAAAGCAGGATTAGGTTTCCGTGACTTTGACAAAATTCCTCGTGATATTATCATCGAGGCAGGTTATGGCGACTACTTTACCCACGGTATCGGACACGGTATTGGGCTGGATATTCATGAGGAACCTTACTTTAGCCAAACTTCTACAGAAATTATTAAGGCAGGTATGGCCTTAACCGATGAACCAGGTATCTATATCGAAGGTAAATATGGCGTTCGTATTGAGGATGATATCCTGATTACAGAGGCAGGTTGTGAATTATTGACCCTAGCTCCAAAAGAGTTGATAGTTATCTAAGAGTTAAACAACTCAAATGATTGACTTTTAAATTTTAAAGGTTTATACTGAAAAGCGAAAACGGTAGGTGAGGCTACCATAGGGATACGGATGACTACCGCAAAGCAGTGGAGACACTACTCGTTGGTCAACAGTCCTGGTCGCGAAGGCCAAGACTAAGCTCATTACATTGCCCTATGGAGTTAAAGCTTGAACGAAAAACAGATAATTAGTTTTTTAATCCTGCCATTTTATGGTGGGATTTTCTACTGTTTAAATCAAAGAAAGGAGATAGACGATGCAAATTGACGATCATCCGGAACCGCACATACACAGCCAATCGCTGATTTGTGTCGTTCTGCCCTTATAAAGTGATTGGTCTCTGTGTATGAAACACATCATTCATACAGATAGGAGAAACCAATGAAAACTACAAAAGAAAGATTAGCAACAGCTATTCATACATCTTTAAACGAAACTCTCTCTTTTTATAAGACAAGTCTAACAGGCTTGACTGAGGAGCAGGTGGAGAAAAATCGTGACCGATATGGCGAAAATACTATCACAAAGGGTCAAGAAGACAGTATCCTCAAAAAGATTTACGAATCCATTATCAATCCTTTTACAATCATCTTACTGGTCATCGCCGTAATTTCCTTGGTGACCAATGTCTGGTTGGCAAAACCAGGTCAAGAAGATCCGACGACTTCTATTATCATCGTTGTCCTAGTCCTCATTTCTGGTGGCATACGCTTTGTCCAAGAACTCCGTAGTGATAAGGCTGCGACCAATCTATCAAAAATGATTGTCAACACAGCGACTGTCATTCGTCAAGGAGAAATCCAAGAAGTACCTATCGATGATTTGGTAGTGGGTGACGTGGTTAAATTAAGCGCTGGAGACATGATTCCAGCAGATCTTCTTTTATTTGAGTCGCGCGATTTCTTTGTACAACAGTCGGGCTTGACAGGTGAAAGTGAATCGGTTGAAAAATTGGCCTTGACCAAGGCAACAGTTCAACAATCTGATAGTCTGCTAGAAGCAGAAGCGCTCACCTTTATGGGAACCAATGTCTTATCTGGTAGTGCCAAGGCCGTGATTTTAGCAGTTGGCGATGATACCATGATGGGGGCCATTGAGCAGACTTTGAACACCTATGACGAGCCTACTTCGTTTGAGCGGGAGATGAATAGTATTTCTTGGCTCCTGATTCGCTTGATGTTGGTCATGGTTCCCATCGTGTTTCTTTCTAATGGCTTGACAGATGGAGATTGGTTAGAAGCTGGCGTATTTGCTTTGAGTGTTGGTGTCGGATTAACACCTGAGATGCTTCCTATGATTATCACGGCCAGTCTAGCAAAAGGCTCCATTATCATGGCCAAGGAAAAAGTGGTTATCAAGAAACTCAATGCCATACAGGACTTAGGGGCGATTGATATCTTGTGTACGGATAAAACCGGAACCCTCACTCAAGACGAAATTGTTCTTGAATATCCTTTGGATATACATGGAGATTTGGATTTGACCGTCTTGAGACGAGCTTATCTCAATTCTTATTTTCAAACGGGCTTGAAAAATTTGATGGACAGAGCCATCATCAAACGGACTGAAAAGGAAGCAAAAGAACACACCCTCTTGCAAAATCTGGCTCAAACTTTTCAAAAAATAGATGAGCTTCCCTTTGATTTTGAACGTAGACGGATGAGTGTTATCGTTAAGGATGAACACGGAGTGGTTAGTTTGGTAACCAAGGGGGCCCTAGAGGAAATGTTGACGATTTCCAGTCATGCGGAATACCATGGAGTGATTACTTCATTGACAGATGCTATTAGAGAAGAAATTTTAGCGGAAGTCCGACAACTAAATCAACAAGGTTTGCGTGTCTTGGGAGTGGCCTATAAGTCAGGTTTGAGGGAAGGTCATGCCTATACAGTTGATGATGAAGGGGATATGATTCTAACTGGTTATTTAGCCTTCCTAGATCCTCCTAAACCATCTGCAGCACCAGCAATTAAGGCTCTGTTAGAACATGGGGTTCAAACAAAGATTTTGACGGGAGACAACGAAAAAGTTACCCAAGCAGTCTGTGAAAAGGTTGGTTTGGATATCAATCAGATGCTGTTAGGATCTGAAATTGATCAGATGAGTAATCAAGAATTGGCTCAAGCCGTGGAGGAGGTAACAGTCTTTGCCAAACTTTCTCCTGACCAAAAAGCAAGGATTATTTTGCAATTTAAGGCTAATGGTCATGCTGTAGGTTATATGGGGGATGGAATCAATGACGCTCCTTCTATGAAGGTTGCAGATGTGGGGATTTCTGTTGATACAGCAGTAGATATTGCCAAAGAAACAGCTGATGTTATCCTACTTGATAAGGATCTCATGGTGCTGGAAAAAGGACTTGTTGAAGGTCGTAAGGTATATGCCAATATGACTAAATATATCAAAATGACAGTGAGTTCTAATTTTGGGAATATCTTATCCCTATTGGTCTCTGGCATCTTTTTGCCATTTTTACCAATGGCACCAGTCCATTTGATTATCCTAAATCTAGTCTATGATTTGTCTTGTATTGCCTTGCCTTTTGACAAGGTGGATAAAGATTTTTTGAGAAATCCGCATACCTGGGAAGCTAAGTCCATCACACGTTTCATGGTTTGGATGGGGCCTATTTCTTCTGCCTTTGATATTTTGACCTTTATTTTGCTCTATTTTATCATTGTACCCATGACGACAGGTCAAGCCTATGTCCATGGAGCGGAGTCTGCCGTAGGATTTATTGTCTTGTTTCAGACAGGTTGGTTTATCGAGTCCATGTGGTCACAGACCATGGTTATTCATATGTTGCGTTCAGCCAAAATTCCCTTTTTACAAAGTCGTCCAGCTTGGCTAGTCCTTGTGACAACCTTATTGGCTGCAGCCTTTGTGACCTTCCTTCCCTATAGTCCACTAGCTAGTCTTCTCCATCTAACTCCTTTAAAATCGATTTATTTCATCTTTTTACTTTTCATCATTATTTTGTATATGATTAGCGTGACAATTGTGAAAAAAATCTATATTAAGAAATATAAAGAATGGCTGTAAATTTTATTTTGTCAAGAAAAAAGTACGAAAATGACGAAAAAAGTCAAAAAAATTTAAAAATAGGTCGCAAGTCGGATGTTTTTTATGGTATAATAGACTAAACTGATAGTAACATGTAGCGAAAGGGGTAGGTACATGATTAAAATTTATACAGTCTCAAGTTGTACTAGCTGTAAAAAAGCAAAAACCTGGCTCAATGCCCACCAGTTAAGTTATAAAGAACAAAACCTTGGTAAAGAAGGAATTACGAGAGAAGAATTACTGGATATTCTAACCAAAACAGATAACGGAATAGCCAGCATCGTTTCGTCTAAAAATCGCTATGCCAAAGCCCTTGGAGTGGATATTGAAGATTTGAGTGTCAACGAAGTCCTCAATCTGATTATGGAAACACCGAGAATTTTAAAGAGCCCAATCCTTGTAGATGAAAAACGCCTGCAAGTTGGCTATAAGGAAGATGATATTCGTGCCTTCCTACCACGCTCTGTCCGTAATGTAGAAAATGCAGAAGCACGTTTGCGTGCAGCTCTATAAACATCAAGGCTGGGAGC
Source organism: Streptococcus mitis (assembly GCF_901542415.1). Taxonomy (NCBI): domain Bacteria; kingdom Bacillati; phylum Bacillota; class Bacilli; order Lactobacillales; family Streptococcaceae; genus Streptococcus; species Streptococcus mitis. Next base: position 1,698,846 of record NZ_CABEHV010000004.1, read on the forward strand.
AACTCCCAGTCTTATTTTAATTTAAAAAAGAAAGAAGAAAGAAATGAAAAAAATAGTTCTTGTTAGTCTAGCTTTCCTTTTTGTCCTAGTTGGTTGCGGACAGAAAAAAGAAACTGGAACAGCTACAAAAACAGAAAAGGATACGCTTCAGTCGGCATTGCCAGTTATTGAGAATGCTGAGAAGAATACAGTTGTGACCAAGACTTTGGTCTTGCCCAAGTCAGATGATGGTAGCCAGCAAACCCAAACCATTACATACAAGGACAAGACTTTTTTGAGCTTAACGATTCAACAAAAACGTCCAGTTTCTGATGAGTTGAAGACTTATATCGACCAACATGGGGTGGAAGAAACTCAAAAAGCTCTTCTCGAGGCAGAGGAGAAGGATGAGGCTATCATAGAAGCTCGTAAATTAGCAGGATTTAAGCTTGAAACCAAACTATTGAGCGCAACAGAACTTCAAACAACGACTAGTTTTGATTTTCAAGTTTTGGATGTCAAGAAGGCTTCTCAGTTAGAATATTTGAAGAACATTGGTTTAGAAAATCTCTTGAAGAATGAACCAAGCAAATATATTTCAGACAGATTGGCAAATGGCGCGACAGAACAATAGAAAATCCAAATAAATAGACTGCCTGAATTGTAGAACGTAAGGAATTATGCTATAATGGTACTATTCTAAGGAAAGAGGGTGTTAGAATGGGATTTACTGAAGAAACAGTACGTTTTAAATTGGACGATTCCAATAAAAAAGAAATTAGCGAAACTCTGACTGATGTTTATGCTTCGTTGAACGATAAGGGCTACAACCCGATTAACCAAATCGTAGGTTACGTATTGAGTGGAGACCCTGCCTACGTTCCTCGTTATAATAATGCACGAAATCAAATCCGTAAGTATGAGCGCGATGAAATCGTTGAAGAATTGGTCCGCTACTACCTTAAAGGACAAGGAGTCGATCTATAACCTATGAGAATTATGGGATTGGACGTCGGTTCAAAAACGGTAGGGGTAGCCATTAGCGATCCGCTTGGTTTTACAGCTCAAGGACTTGAAATCATCCAAATCAATGAGGAGCAAGGTCAATTTGGTTTTGACCGCGTTAAGGAGTTGGTTGATACTTACAAGGTGGAACGATTTGTAGTGGGCTTGCCTAAAAACATGAACAATACAAGCGGACCGCGCGTGGAAGCTAGTCAAGCCTACGGAGCAAAGCTAGAAGAGCTTTTTGGTTTACCAGTAGACTATCAAGATGAACGCTTGACAACAGTTGCCGCAGAGCGCATGTTGATTGAACAAGCAGATATTAGTCGCAATAAGCGCAAGAAAGTCATTGATAAGTTAGCAGCTCAGCTGATTTTACAAAATTATTTAGATAGAAAATTTTAATACAAAGGAGAGGCTATGTCACACGATCATAACCACGACCACGAAGAACGTGAATTAATTACACTAGTAGATGAGCAAGGAAATGAAACCTTGTTTGAAATCCTTTTGACGATTGACGGAAAAGAAGAATTTGGTAAAAACTATGTTCTTCTAGTACCAGTTAACGCAGAAGAAGACGAAGACGGACAAGTTGAAATCCAAGCTTACTCATTCATCGAAAACGAAGATGGAACAGAAGGCGAATTGCAACCAATTCCAGAAGACTCAGAAGACGAATGGAACATGATTGAAGAAGTCTTCAACAGCTTTATGGAGGAGTAAACACGTCCAGTGGACGTGTTTAGCCCTGCGCTAGAAATTAGAAACGCAGGCACATCCAGGGGATGTTTTTAGCCCAGTTCCTTAAAATAAGAGAGAACTGGTGTGTTCAGTGAACATTTTTACCCTGACGCTAAAAATAAAGACCGTAAGTAAGTCTGGGAGACTGTATCAGCCCAACTCCTAGAAATTAGAAGAGTTGAAATATTTGGGGAGAATTTTACCCCACGTTAATATCCATAGTTGCTAGTGATTAGCTAACCAGGTAAGAGGTCGGGACGAAAATCCTGACCTCATTTTTGTTATCTACGGAATTTTGCTAGATAATTGATTAGACTTTTGTCAAGGAGATGTATATGTTTGAAGTAGAAGAATGGCTCCATAGTCGGATTGGTTTGAATTTTCGATCAGGTTTGAGCCGAATGCAGCAAGCGGTGGATTTGTTAGGAAATCCCGAGATGTCTTACCCTATTATCCACGTCACTGGGACTAATGGGAAAGGTTCTACCATTGCTTTTATGAGGGAGTTATTTATGGGGCATGGCAAAAAAGTTGCGACCTTTACCTCCCCTCATATCGTCTCCATCAATGACCGAATCTGCATTAATGGAGAACCTATAGCAGACTCAGACTTTATCCGTTTAGCTGAGCAGGTCAAGGAGATGGAAAAAACACTTCTGCAAACTCATGACCAGTTGTCCTTTTTTGAATTGCTGACCTTGATTGCTTTTCTTTATTTTAGAGAGCAAGAGGTGGATTTGGTTTTATTAGAAGTGGGAATTGGTGGCTTACTTGACACAACCAATGTGGTAATTGGAGAGATTGCTGTCATCACCTCCATCGGACTTGACCATCAGGAGACTCTGGGTGACAGTATAGCAGAAATTGCAGAGCAGAAAGCTGGTATTTTTAAGGCTGGTAAAAAGGCAGTGATTGCTAAGTTGCCTTCAGAAGCTAGGCTTGTTTGTCAGAAAAAAACAGACTCTTTAGCTGTTGACCTTTATCAGGCAGGTCAGGATTTTTCAATGCTGAATGGGGATTTTTCAAGCTCTTTGGCTTACCTTTCACAGTTGAAAATAGGTTTGGAAGGAGCTTATCAGCAGGAAAATGCGGCCTTGGCGTTGCAAACGTTTCTTCTTTTTATGGGAGAAAGAAAGGAAGCTGTTGATGAACAGGTTGTAAGACAGGCTTTGGAGAAGACCCATTGGGCTGGGCGTTTGGAGCGTATTCGTCCTCAGATTTACTTGGACGGTGCTCATAACCTTCCTGCCTTGACTCGCTTGGTTGAGTTTATTAAAGAAAAAGAGCAGGAAGGTTATCGTCCTCAAATCCTATTTGGAGCCTTGAAACGGAAGGATTATCAAGGGATGTTGGCTTATCTGACTGAAAAATTGCCTCAGGTGGAACTCAAGGTGACGGGCTTTGACTATCAAGGTTCTTTGGATGAAACAGATGTAACAGGTTACGATATAGTTCCTTCTTACCGAGAATTTATTAGCAATTTTGAAGCAAGAGCAGATGCCCAGGATTTGTTGTTCGTTACAGGTTCTCTCTATTTTATCTCAGAAGTACGGGGCTACTTGCTGGTCCATGAGCAGATGAATTGACCTCCTTTTTTGAACTTGTTATACTAGGAAAACTACTAGTTAGAAGGAAAAAATTCTGTAAATTGGTAGCAGAAAGGAAATTCATCATGAAATTAAAAAGATTCACACTTTCTCTTGCTTCTCTAGCAAGTCTTAGTCTCTTAGTAGCTTGTTCACAAAGAATTCAACAAGTTCAACAACCAGTAGTTCAATCGCAAACACAACAAACTCAGCAATCACAACCTGCTGCTTCCTCTTCTACAGAAAATAGTAACCAGGCAACGACAAGTTCTTCACAAAATGTGCCTGAGGCTCAACCAACCAATATTGATGGAACTTACACTGGCCAGGACGAAGGAGACCGTATCACTTTAGTGGTAACTGGAACAACTGGTACATGGACACAGGTGGAAACTGATGGGGAACAAGAAATCAAGCAGGTTAGCTTTGATGCCGCTAATCAACGCATGATTATTGGGGATGATGTCAAGATTTATGCAATCAATGGAAATCAGATGATTATAGACGATATGGATAGAGAAGCGTCTGATCGCATTGTTTTATCAAAATAGACTAGAAGGAGACTGGTTTTGTCAGTCTCTTTTGCTTTTACTCAGAAAAATGATTATAAATACTTGCCTTCTATCGAATACATGAGTTATACTAGTATCAATTACCTGTTTTTAGCATTCATACTCTTCGAAAATCTCTTCAAACCACGTCAGCTTCCATCTGCAACCTCAAAACAGTGTTTTGAGCAACCTGCGGCTAGCTTCCTAGTTTGCTCTTTGCTTTTCATTGAGTATCAAAATATCAAGGAGGGGATATGAAATATAGAAAATTTCAATTATTAATGTCCAAGTATGGCTTTAGTCTTTCGATTATGCTGCTTGAACTTTCTCTTGTTTTTGGTCTCTTTCTTTACTTAGGGCGTATGGCTCCTATTCTGTGGGTTATTCTCTTAATCTTTATGAGTATGGCGACTATCGTAGCGATTGTCAATCGCTCAATGGCGCCTGATAGTAAAGTGATGTGGTTAGTGGTGACTTTTGTTCCTGTCATTGGTCCCTTGCTCTATCTGATGTTTGGTGAAAGGCGATTGTCCAAAAAAGAAATCAAGCAGTTGGACAAACTTGGTTCTATGCATTTTCGGGAGGATAACAGTAAAGCTCTCCGCCAGAAATTGAAGGAAGATGATAAGGCGGCTTACGGAGTTATCAAATCTTTACTAAGTATGGATAGCAATGCCGATGTCTATGATCGAACAGATTCACAATTCTTTTCTTCGGGTGAGAGCATGTGGCAACATATGCTAGAAGACCTCAAGAAAGCTGAGAAATTTATCTTTCTAGAGTACTATATTGTCGAAGAAGGTCTAATGTGGAATAGCATACTAGATATACTAGAGCAAAAGGCAGCTCAGGGTGTAGAGGTCAAGATGCTCTATGATGATATCGGCTGTATGGCGACTTTGCCTGGAGACTATACTGTTCAGCTTCGTAGTCGAGGAATTGAAGCCCATAAGTTTAACAAGGTGATTCCTCGTTTGACGGTAGCTTATAATAATCGGGATCATCGGAAAATCCTTGTCATAGATGGTCAGATAGCCTATACAGGAGGGATTAACTTAGCCGATGAGTACATCAATCATGTAGAACGCTTTGGTTATTGGAAGGATAGTGGGATTCGCTTAGATGGTCCTGGTGTCAAGGCTCTAACCCGTCTCTTTTTGATGACCTGGTACATCAATCGTGGGGAAATTAGTGATTTTGACCAGTATCACTTGGAAAATCAACCTTGTTCTAGCCAAGGACTCTGCATTCCATATGGGAGTGGACCCAAGCCCATCTTCCGTACTCAGGTAGGGAAAAAAGTCTATCAAAGTTTAATTAATCAAGCCACTGATTCAGTCTACATCACAACTCCCTATTTGATTATTGACTACGACTTGACAGAGAGTATTAAAAATGCAGCTATGAGGGGTGTTGATGTCCGCATTGTGACACCTTTCATTCCGGATAAAAAATTAATCCAACTCATCACAAGAGGAGCCTATTCGGATTTGTTATCAGCAGGAGTAAGAATTTTTGAGTATAGTCCAGGCTTCATTCACAGTAAACAAATCTTAGTGGACAAGGACTTTGCTGCAGTTGGAACCATTAACTTAGATTACAGAAGTTTGCTTCACCACTATGAAAATGCAGTTTTGCTATATAAAACGGCATCAATCACGGAGGTTCAAAAAGATTTTGAGGAGATTTTTTCAGTATCGCAAGAAATTTTTGCTCATACGATAAAAAATAGCTGGTACCAAAAATTGATTAAGGAAATTGCCCAGTTATTTGCCCCTATCTTATAAGAAATCTAGGACTTAGGACACAAGCCAGTCCTATTTTTCTTGTCTTTTACGAATAAGAAGATGTAGGAGGAAAGATGCTAACTCAGAAAGAATTGAACTATATCACGATATTTAAACAGACACATTTACACCGATTTCGAGAAATTGAAACCTTTGTGAAACTATGCAAAAAATCACTCAAACAGCCATCACAAGCTGACAATTCTAGGTCTTTTTGATATACTAAGACAGATAAATTGAATAGGAGAAACGACATGGCTGTATATGGCAGAATCGAAGAAGTATCCGAAACGATACAGAGTAATGAAATTGAAAATAGATTGGATAGGAACCTTGAATCTCATGTAGAAAAAGAAGAACAGGTAGCTTTTCCGTTTTTCAGACTCATCATTGGAAGTACGATTGCAACGGTTTTTTCTGTGGTGATACCTTTACTTTTAGATATGGTAAGTCCTTCTCAGGCTCAGGATTTGTATATAGGGTGGGCTTTACATCAGGGAGGACAGCTCTACAGTAGCTATTATGCTAGTCACGGTCTTATTTATTACTTGCTACTTTACATCACCCAAGGAGGCATCCTTTTTGCCTTGGTAGAATGGCTAGCCCTCTTAGGAGGAGGTTATTTCCTCTTTTCTTCAACTGACTATCTGACGGGACAAAGGGAACAAGCCAAGCAACTCCTAACCATATTTTATATTTTGGTATCCGGTCTCGGTTTTGGAGGAGGATATGCTACGATTTTAGCTCTGCCATTCCTGTTTGAAGGATTTTCATTCATAGCAGCTTATCTATCAAATCCTAACCATGACAAGGGGTTTCTACGTCTGGGAATTTTCTTGGCTCTATCATTTTTCATAGAGCCTCTTACAAGTCTTCTCTTTATTGCAGTAGTAACGATCGGTTTATTTGTCTTTAATGTTGGGCATGGCCGCCTTGCTCATGGAGTTTATCAGTTTTTTGCAGCAGCACTTGGCTTTTCTCTCATCTTTTACCCAGTAGGATATTATGTTCTTGCTTCAGGTGGTTTTGGAGAAGCTCTAGGAAGTCTTTTATATCCGATTGATTCCCTTCAGGTCTTTACCAATCCTCAACTAATGGATAATGTTGTATTCTATGGTTTGTTGACCTTTGGTTTAGGAGCTCTCTTCCTTGTTTTTCTAGGCTTGTTCCAATCAAAGGCATCAAGATTATATGTTATTTCAGTACCAGCTAGTTTTGCTTTCTTATTTGTATTAGCCTTGTTGCTTTTTTCTCAAGAACCTCTTCACGGTTCGCGTTTGATTCTAATCATTCCATTTTTACTCCTTCTTTTGATGACCAGTATTCGTGGGAAACATTCAGCTAGGGGAGCTCGCCGTAGTAGAAGAGAAGAAGTTCCTACTTTATGGAAAAAATTCATGAAGGGGAATCTCTACCTACCGATACTAGTGGTGGTTTATCTGATTGCTATTCCTTTTGTGGCTCGTTTTGTCTTGCATCCAGCTTCTTATAGAGAACAACATCAAGTGGTAGATAGAGTCAAACAAGAGACGAGTGATGGTGACCAAATCTATATCTGGGATTCTCATGTTCAGATGTATAAAGAAAGCCAGCGTTTGGCTGGGTCTACGCTCCCATCACCTCTTCTTTATATGAATACAGAAGAAAATAAAACTTCCATGATTAATGACTTGAAAGAAAACCAACCTAAGTTAATTGTGGTGAACGACAAGGTGGTTCTCTGGTCTGAAGTAGAAACAATCTTGAAAGAAAATTACCAACAAGTAAAGACTGATTACTCAGAGTTTAAAGTCTATAAAATTAAATAAATAAATCAATATCTTGTGTATTTTTAAAAATTTTAGGATTTTTACCACAAGATATTGATTTTTATTTTTTTAGTGATATAATACTTTTTAGATATAACATTTTAGAAAAGAGCATGTATATGATTGCACTAGAAGAAAAAATTACAACTTTACCAACTCTCTTCGTCGAGAAACGAGATGGGAGACGTGTTGTATTTGATGTGGACAAGATTGACAAGGCTCTCCACAAGGCGGCAGACAAGGTTATGGATGTGACACCCTTGGTCGAAAAACGCCTCAATGCTCTGACCGAGCGAATTGTCACAGAAATTCATAGTCGCTTTCCACAGGGGGTTAAGATTTACGAAATTCAAAATATCGTAGAACATGAACTCCTTGAAGCCAAAGAATATGCGCTAGCTGAGGAGTATATTACTTATCGGACACAAAGGGATTTTGAGCGTTCAAAAGCGACTGATATCAATTTTAGCATCCATAAACTTCTCAACAAAGACCAGGCCGTTGTCAATGAAAATGCTAATAAAGACAGCGATGTCTTTAATACCCAGCGTGATTTGACGGCCGGGATTGTTGGAAAGTCAATCGGACTGCAAATGCTTCCTAAGCACGTAGCCAATGCCCACCAAAAGGGGGATATCCACTATCACGATTTGGATTATAGCCCCTACACACCGATGACCAACTGCTGTTTGATTGATTTCAAGGGTATGTTGGAAAATGGTTTTAAGATTGGAAATGCAGAGGTAGAAAGCCCCAAGTCTATCCAGACTGCAACAGCTCAGATTTCGCAAATCATCGCCAACGTTGCTTCTAGCCAGTACGGTGGCTGTTCAGCTGACCGTATAGATGAAGTTTTGGCGCCTTATGCAGAGAAGAATTATCAAAAACACCTCAAGGATGCGGAAGAATGGGTCTTACCTGACAAACGGGAAGATTACGCTTGGAAGAAAACCCAAAAAGACATCTACGATGCCATGCAATCTCTTGAGTATGAAATCAATACTCTCTTCACTTCAAATGGACAAACACCTTTTACTTCGCTAGGTTTTGGTCTGGGAACCAATCGTTTTGAGCGTGAAATTCAAAAAGCTATCTTGAACATCCGAATCAAGGGCCTTGGTTCAGAACATCGAACAGCCATCTTCCCTAAACTCATCTTTACTCTGAAACGAGGTCTCAATTTAGAGGAAGGAACTCTAAACTACGACATCAAGCAGTTGGCTCTAGAGTGTGCAACCAAGCGGATGTATCCAGACGTCTTGTCTTATGATAAGGTTGTTGACTTGACAGGCTCCTTCAAGGTTCCTATGGGTTGCCGTTCGTTCCTTCAAGGATGGAAGGATGAAAATGGTGTAGAAGTCAATTCAGGCCGTATGAATCTGGGTGTTGTGACGGTTAACTTACCTCGTATTGCTCTTGAATCTGAAGGTGATATGAATAAGTTCTGGGAAATCTTCAACGAGCGGATGAACATTGCAGAAGATGCTCTGGTTTACCGTGTCGAACGAACTAAAGAAGCGACGCCAGCCAATGCTCCTATCCTTTATCAATACGGTGCTTTTGGCCATCGTCTAGGTAAAGAAGAAAGTGTTGACCAGCTCTTTAAGAATCGTCGAGCGACAGTTTCGCTGGGCTATATCGGCTTGTATGAAGTAGCGACAGTTTTCTTTGGTAACAGCTGGGAAAGTAATCCAGATGCTAAGGAATTCACGCTGGATATCATTCGCGATATGAAACGCCGTGTAGAAGAGTGGTCAGACCAATACGGTTATCATTTCTCTATCTACTCAACACCGTCTGAAAGTTTGACAGACCGTTTCTGTCGACTAGATACAGACAAGTTTGGTTCTATTCCTGATATTACAGATAAGGAATACTATACCAACTCTTTCCACTACGATGTTCGTAAAAATCCAACACCGTTTGAAAAATTGGACTTTGAGAAAGTCTATCCAGAAGCAGGTGCGTCGGGTGGTTTCATCCATTATTGTGAGTATCCAGTTCTCCAGCAAAATCCAAAGGCCTTGGAAGCTGTGTGGGATTATGCCTATGACCGCGTGGGTTATCTTGGGACCAATACTCCAATTGACCGTTGCTATAAGTGTGACTTTGAGGGGGATTTTGAGCCAACTGAGAGAGGATTTGCTTGTCCAAACTGTGGCAATAGTGACCCTAAAACAGTAGATGTTGTTAAACGGACTTGTGGCTATCTAGGCAATCCTCAAGCAAGACCTATGGTCAACGGCCGTCACAAGGAAATCGCTGCGCGTGTCAAACATATGAATGGCTCAACGATTAAAATGGCTGGTCATCAAGTAACAAATTAGAAAGAAATGAAATGGGAAAATATCAATTAGACGATAAGGGGCGCGCACAAGTAACCCGTTATCACGAGAAACACTCTAAAGGTGGAGCTGGTAAAAAAGAACGTTTGCTTAACCTCAGAGAACAATTTTTAAACAAGAACAAGGAAAAATAAAAGTGAGAGTCAGCTCTCGCTTTTCTCTTAGTAGGAGGTAAGGATGGAATTACGCAGACCAAGATTAGCAGATAAAGAGACAGTTTTAGAGATGATGGCAGAGTTTAAAAGGTCCCAGTCACCTCACGACGGTGGTTTCTGGGATACAGAGAACTTTGTGTATGAAGAATGGTTGGAAACAAATATGCAAAAAGAAATGGGAATAAACTTGCATGAAAATCGTGTTCCTTCTATTCAATTTGTATCATTTGATGATGTAGGTCATGCTCTAGGATTTTTGAATCTGCGATTGAGCCTGAATGAGGATTTACTGAAATATGCTGGCCACATTGGCTACTCCATTCGTCCATCAGAAAGAGGTAAAGGTTATGCTAAGGAAACTCTCCGTCAGGGCTTGCAAGTTGCTAAGGAAAAGAACATTAAACGAGCTTTAGTGACTTGTAGCACAGAAAATCCAGCAAGCCGAGCTGTTATCTTAGCTAATGGTGGGGAGTTGGAGGATGTTCGAAACGGAACGGAGCGCTATTGGATAGACTTGGAGTAGACAGCATGACATGGAATACACCAAAACCTGGTGAATGGAAAAGCGAGGAGCTTAGTAAAGGGCGGATTATTGATTACAAGGCCTTTAACTTTGTCGATGGAGAAGGCGTGCGCAACTCCCTCTATGTCGCAGGCTGTATGTTCCACTGCGAGGGGTGCTATAATGTTGCGACTTGGTCTTTCAATGCAGGCATTCCTTATACAGCAGAGTTAGAAGAACAGATTATGGCAGATCTTGCCCAGCACTATGTTCAAGGCTTGACCTTACTGGGAGGGGAGCCATTCCTCAATACGGGCATTCTCTTGCCTCTCGTTAAACGCATTCGTAAGGAATTGCCAGATAAAGACATCTGGTCCTGGACGGGATATACTTGGGAAGAAATGATGTTGGAAACTCCAGATAAACTGGAACTCTTATCATTGATTGACATTCTTGTCGACGGACGATACGATCGAACTAAGAGAAATCTCATGCTCCAGTTTCGAGGTTCGTCCAATCAACGTATCATCGATGTGCAAAAATCTCTCAAAAGTGGGCAAGTAGTGATTTGGGATAAACTCAATGACGGGAAAGAAAGCTATGAACAGGTGAAGAGAGAGTAACTTTCTTCTATGAAAATACTTAAATAAATGACCTGTCAAAAAGGAAAACATTTTCATGTTAAAAATTTTAAAAAACAGCAACAAATCCCTTGCAATCGCAGGGGATTTGTGTTATTCTATTATGGTGCTGTAAATTACAGCCTTAGCTTTGATGCAAGAGGTTGCGACACGCTCGGTTGCATTGCCACGCAACACCGCGTCGGTTTTCTTGTGGAGCTAGCCTATTATCTTAAATAGACGAAAAGGAGAAAAAGATGGCAAACAAAAAAATCCGTATCCGTTTGAAAGCTTACGAACACCGTACGCTTGACACAGCGGCTGCAAAAATCGTAGAATCAGCTACTCGTACAGGTGCACAAGTTGCGGGTCCAATCCCACTTCCAACTGAACGTAGCCTCTACACAATCATTCGTGCGACTCACAAATACAAAGACTCTCGCGAACAATTTGAAATGCGTACACACAAACGTTTGATCGATATCGTTAACCCAACTCAAAAAACAGTTGATGCTTTGATGAAATTGGATCTTCCAAGTGGTGTAAACGTAGAAATCAAACTTTAATCTAAAGCTTGATATCTTGAGCATAAAAAACGCTCGTTAAAAACTTTTTGAATAAAAATATAGAAAAGGAACTATTTTCTCATGACAAAAGGAATCTTAGGGAAAAAAGTGGGAATGACTCAAATCTTCACTGAAGCTGGCGAATTGATCCCTGTAACAGTTATTGAAGCAACTCCAAACGTTGTTCTTCAAGTTAAAACTGTTGAAACAGACGGATACAACGCTATCCAAGTTGGTTTCGATGACAAACGCGAAGTATTGAGCAACAAACCTGCTAAAGGACATGTAGCGAAAGCTAACACGGCTCCTAAGCGCTTCATTCGTGAATTCAAAAACGTTGAAGGCTTGGAAGTTGGTGCTGAAATCACAGTTGAAACATTCGCAGCTGGAGATGTTGTTGACGTAACTGGTACTTCTAAAGGTAAAGGTTTCCAAGGTGTTATCAAGCGCCACGGACAATCACGTGGACCAATGGCTCACGGTTCTCGTTACCACCGTCGTCCAGGTTCTATGGGACCTGTTGCACCTAACCGCGTATTCAAAGGTAAAAACCTTGCAGGACGTATGGGTGGCGACCGCGTAACAATTCAAAACCTTGAAGTTGTACAAGTTGTTCCAGAAAAGAACGTTATCCTTATCAAAGGTAACGTACCAGGTGCTAAGAAATCTCTTATCACTATCAAGTCAGCAGTTAAAGCTGGTAAATAATAAGGAAAGGGGAATACAGTCAAAATGGCAAATGTAACATTATTCGACCAAACTGGTAAACAAGCGGGCGAAGTTGTTCTTAACGATGCAATCTTTGGTATCGAACCAAACCAATCTGTTGTGTTTGATGTGATCATCAGCCAACGTGCTAGCCTTCGTCAAGGAACTCACGCAGTTAAAAACCGCTCAGCTGTTTCAGGTGGCGGACGCAAACCATGGCGTCAAAAAGGAACTGGACGTGCTCGTCAAGGTTCTATCCGCTCTCCACAATGGCGTGGTGGTGGAATCGTCTTCGGACCAACTCCACGTAGCTATGCGTACAAACTTCCTCAAAAAGTTCGTCGCCTTGCACTTAAATCTGTTTACTCAGAAAAAGTTGCTGAAAATAAATTTGTAGCCGTTGATTCTCTTGAATTTACAGCTCCAAAAACTGCTGAATTTGCAAAAGTTCTTGCAGCTTTGAGCATCGATTCTAAAGTCCTTGTTATTCTTGAAGAAGGAAACGAATTCGCAGCTCTCTCAGCTCGTAACCTTCCAAACGTGAAAGTTGCGACTGCTACAACTGCAAGTGTTCTTGACATCGCAAATAGTGACAAACTTCTTGTTACTCAAGCAGCTATCTCTAAAATCGAGGAGGTTCTTGCATAATGAATTTGTATGATGTTATCAAAAAACCTGTAATCACTGAAAGCTCAATGGCTCAACTTGAAGCAGGCAAATATGTATTTGAAGTTGACACTCGTGCACACAAACTTTTGATCAAGCAAGCTGTTGAAGCTGCTTTCGAAGGTGTTAAAGTTGCTAATGTTAACACAATCAACGTAAAACCAAAAGCTAAACGTGTTGGACGTTACACTGGTTTTACTAACAAAACTAAAAAAGCTATCATCACACTTACAGCTGATTCTAAAGCAATCGAGTTGTTTGCTGCTGAAGCTGAATAATCTAAGGAGGAAATATCGTGGGAATTCGTGTTTATAAACCAACAACAAACGGTCGCCGTAATATGACTTCTTTGGATTTCGCTGAAATCACAACAAGCACTCCTGAAAAATCATTGCTTGTTGCATTGAAGAGCAAGGCTGGTCGTAACAACAACGGTCGTATCACAGTTCGTCACCAAGGTGGTGGACACAAACGTTTCTACCGTTTGGTTGACTTCAAACGTAACAAAGACAACGTTGAAGCAGTTGTTAAAACAATCGAGTACGATCCAAACCGTTCTGCAAACATCGCTCTTGTACACTACACTGACGGTGTGAAAGCATACATCATCGCTCCAAAAGGTCTTGAAGTTGGTCAACGTATCGTTTCAGGGCCAGAAGCAGATATCAAAGTCGGAAACGCTCTTCCACTTGCTAACATCCCAGTTGGTACTTTGATCCACAACATCGAGTTGAAACCAGGTCGTGGTGGTGAATTGGTACGTGCTGCTGGTGCATCTGCTCAAGTATTGGGTTCTGAAGGTAAATACGTTCTTGTTCGTCTTCAATCAGGTGAAGTTCGTATGATTCTTGGAACTTGCCGTGCTACAGTTGGTGTTGTCGGAAACGAACAACATGGACTTGTAAACCTTGGTAAAGCAGGACGTAGCCGTTGGAAAGGTATCCGCCCAACAGTTCGTGGTTCTGTAATGAACCCTAACGATCACCCACACGGTGGTGGTGAAGGTAAAGCACCAGTTGGTCGTAAAGCACCATCTACTCCATGGGGCAAACCTGCTCTTGGTCTTAAAACTCGTAACAAGAAAGCGAAATCTGACAAACTTATCGTTCGTCGTCGCAACGAGAAATAATATTAAACTAGTCGCTTAAGCAACTAGTAAATCCGCCAGCTCGGTAGCGCTCCATAGGAGCGCAAGCCGCTGTGGTACAACATTTAAAGGAGAAAATATAAAAATGGGACGCAGTCTTAAAAAAGGACCTTTCGTCGATGAGCATTTGATGAAAAAAGTTGAAGCTCAAGCTAACGACGAAAAGAAAAAAGTTATTAAAACTTGGTCACGTCGTTCAACGATCTTCCCAAGTTTCATTGGTTACACTATTGCAGTTTATGACGGACGTAAACACGTACCTGTTTACATCCAAGAAGACATGGTAGGTCACAAACTTGGTGAATTTGCACCGACTCGTACTTACAAAGGTCACGCTGCAGACGACAAGAAAACACGTAGAAAATAAGGAGAACATAAATGGCAGAAATTACTTCAGCTAAAGCAATGGCTCGTACAGTACGTGTTTCACCTCGTAAATCACGTCTTGTTCTTGATAACATCCGTGGTAAAAGCGTAGCCGATGCAATCGCAATCTTGACATTCACTCCAAACAAAGCCGCTGAAATCATCTTGAAAGTTTTGAACTCAGCTGTAGCTAACGCTGAAAACAACTTTGGTTTGGATAAAGCTAACTTGGTAGTATCTGAAGCATTCGCAAACGAAGGACCAACTATGAAACGTTTCCGTCCACGTGCGAAAGGTTCAGCTTCACCAATCAACAAACGTACAGCTCACATCACTGTAGCTGTTGCAGAAAAATAAGGAGGTAAAATCGTGGGTCAAAAAGTACATCCAATTGGTATGCGTGTCGGCATCATCCGTGATTGGGATGCCAAATGGTATGCTGAAAAAGAATACGCGGATTACCTTCATGAAGATCTTGCAATCCGTAAATTCGTTCAAAAAGAACTTGCTGACGCAGCAGTTTCAACTATCGAAATCGAACGCGCAGTAAACAAAGTTAACGTTTCACTTCACACTGCTAAACCAGGTATGGTTATCGGTAAAGGTGGTGCTAACGTTGATGCACTCCGTGCAAAACTTAACAAATTGACTGGAAAACAAGTACACATCAACATCATCGAAATCAAACAACCTGATTTGGATGCTCACCTTGTAGGTGAAGGAATTGCTCGTCAATTGGAGCAACGTGTTGCTTTCCGTCGTGCACAAAAACAAGCAATCCAACGTGCAATGCGTGCTGGAGCTAAAGGAATCAAAACTCAAGTATCAGGTCGTTTGAACGGTGCAGATATCGCCCGTGCTGAAGGATACTCTGAAGGAACTGTTCCACTTCACACACTTCGTGCAGATATCGATTACGCTTGGGAAGAAGCAGATACTACATACGGTAAACTTGGTGTTAAAGTATGGATCTACCGTGGTGAAGTTCTTCCAGCTCGCAAAAACACTAAAGGAGGTAAATAACCAATGTTAGTACCTAAACGTGTTAAACACCGTCGTGAATTCCGTGGAAAAATGCGCGGTGAAGCAAAAGGTGGAAAAGAAGTAGCATTCGGTGAATACGGTCTTCAAGCTACAACTAGCCACTGGATCACTAACCGCCAAATCGAAGCTGCTCGTATCGCCATGACTCGTTACATGAAACGTGGTGGTAAAGTTTGGATTAAAATCTTCCCACACAAATCATACACTGCTAAAGCTATCGGTGTGCGTATGGGATCTGGTAAAGGGGCACCTGAAGGTTGGGTAGCACCAGTTAAACGTGGTAAAGTGATGTTCGAAATTGCTGGTGTATCTGAAGAGATTGCACGCGAAGCGCTTCGTCTTGCTAGCCACAAATTGCCAGTTAAATGTAAATTCGTAAAACGTGAAGCAGAATAAGGAGAAGGCATGAAACTTAATGAAGTAAAAGAATTTGTTAAAGAACTTCGTGGTCTTTCTCAAGAAGAACTCGCGAAGCGCGAAAACGAATTGAAAAAAGAATTGTTTGAACTTCGTTTCCAAGCTGCTACTGGTCAATTGGAACAAACAGCTCGCTTGAAAGAAGTTAAAAAACAAATCGCTCGTATCAAAACAGTTCAATCTGAAGCGAAATAATAGACTAGGGAAGGAGAAATTTCAATGGAACGCAATAATCGTAAAGTTCTTGTTGGACGTGTTGTATCTGACAAAATGGACAAGACAATCACAGTTGTAGTTGAAACAAAACGTAACCACCCAGTCTATGGTAAACGTATTAACTACTCTAAAAAATACAAAGCTCATGATGAAAACAATGTTGCCAAAGAAGGCGATATCGTACGTATCATGGAAACTCGCCCGCTTTCAGCTACAAAACGTTTCCGTCTTGTAGAAGTTGTTGAAGAAGCGGTCATCATCTAATCAAACCTGAAAGGAGAAAACTGAAATGATTCAAACAGAAACTCGTTTGAAAGTCGCAGACAACAGCGGTGCTCGCGAAATCTTGACTATCAAAGTTCTTGGTGGTTCAGGACGTAAATTTGCAAACATCGGTGATGTTATCGTGGCATCTGTAAAACAAGCTACTCCTGGTGGTGCGGTTAAAAAAGGTGACGTTGTTAAAGCAGTTATCGTTCGTACTAAATCAGGTGCTCGTCGTGCTGATGGTTCATACATCAAATTTGACGAAAACGCAGCAGTTATCATCCGTGAAGACAAAACTCCTCGCGGAACACGTATCTTTGGCCCAGTTGCACGTGAATTGCGTGAAGGTGGCTTCATGAAGATCGTGTCACTTGCTCCAGAAGTACTTTAATTTTTAGAAACAAACTAGTCCCCTGGATTTACCTCCAGGGTGCCCTTATGGGCGTAAGAAAAATCAAGGAGAAACCTAATGTTTGTAAAAAAAGGCGACAAAGTTCGCGTAATCGCTGGTAAAGATAAGGGAACAGAAGCTGTTGTCCTTACTGCCCTTCCAAAAGTAAACAAAGTTATCGTTGAAGGTGTTAACATCGTTAAGAAACACCAACGTCCAACTAACGAGCTTCCTCAAGGTGGTATCATCGAGAAAGAAGCAGCTATCCACGTATCAAACGTTCAAGTTTTGGACAAAAATGGTGTAGCTGGTCGTGTTGGTTACAAATTTGTAGACGGTAAAAAAGTTCGCTACAACAAAAAATCAGGCGAAGTGCTTGATTAATCACGAAGGAAAGGAGAAGTATAATGGCAAATCGTTTAAAAGAAAAATATCTTAATGAAGTAGTTCCTGCTTTGACAGAACAATTCAACTACTCATCAGTGATGGCTGTGCCTAAAGTAGATAAGATCGTTTTGAACATGGGTGTTGGTGAAGCTGTATCAAACGCTAAAAGCCTTGAAAAAGCTGCTGAAGAATTGGCACTTATCTCAGGTCAAAAACCACTTATCACTAAAGCTAAAAAATCAATCGCCGGCTTCCGTCTTCGTGAAGGTGTTGCGATCGGTGCAAAAGTTACCCTTCGTGGTGAACGTATGTACGAATTCTTGGATAAATTGGTTTCAGTTTCACTTCCACGTGTACGTGACTTCCATGGTGTTCCAACAAAATCATTTGACGGACGTGGAAACTACACACTTGGTGTGAAAGAACAATTGATTTTCCCAGAAATCAACTTCGATGACGTTGACAAAACTCGTGGTCTTGACATCGTTATCGTAACAACTGCTAACACTGACGAAGAGTCACGTGCATTGCTTACAGGCCTTGGAATGCCTTTTGCAAAATAATATAGGAGGTAAATCTAATGGCTAAAAAATCAATGATTGCTAAGAACAAACGTCCAGCGAAGTTCTCTACTCAAGCTTATACTCGTTGTGAAAAATGTGGTCGTCCACATTCAGTTTACCGCAAATTTAAACTTTGCCGTGTTTGCTTCCGTGAATTAGCTTACAAAGGACAAATTCCTGGTGTAACAAAAGCATCTTGGTAATTTAAGATATCAAGGGCGTCAAAACTCTAAGTGAAAATAGGAAACTTGACGAAGAAACTAAAGTTTCTAGGAAAGTTTATCTTTTTCACACAGAGTTTAGCCCGGGTTCAGTTGGGCTAGCCAATTTGAACACGAGCTACAGCTTTGGCAAAAAAGACCAATTTTCTTTGGAGCATCGCTCCTGCATCAAATTGCCTATTTTTGCTCTTGCTGTTACGCTCTTTGTATCATGTATTAACTAGCAAGTGCAACTTGCAAACTACTAGTAAGAGGAGAAAAACAAAATGGTTATGACTGACCCAATCGCAGACTTCCTAACTCGTATTCGTAACGCTAACCAAGCGAAACACGAAGTACTTGAAGTACCTGCATCAAACATCAAAAAAGGGATTGCTGAAATCCTTAAACGCGAAGGTTTTGTAAAAAACGTTGAAATCATCGAAGATGACAAACAAGGCATCATCCGTGTATTCCTTAAATACGGACCAAACGGTGAAAAAGTTATCACTAACTTGAAACGTGTTTCTAAACCAGGACTTCGTGTCTACAAAAAACGTGAAGACCTTCCAAAAGTTCTTAACGGACTTGGAATTGCTATCCTTTCAACTTCTGAAGGTTTGCTTACTGATAAAGAAGCACGCCAAAAGAATGTTGGTGGGGAAGTTATCGCTTACGTTTGGTAATATTCAGCTCCCAATTTCTTTGTGACTCTTCGTTATCGTCTCTTGCCTAACCCAAAGTTATGCCTGCGAGACGATGTCTAGATTCACTTTGAAATTGAAACCTAAATGTTCCTTTAAATCGAGAAATCGATTTAACCCCGTGAAAACTGGCCGTTATGGCCTGACAATTTAACAGGAGAAAATAAACATGTCACGTATTGGTAATAAAGTTATCGTGTTGCCTGCTGGTGTTGAACTCACTAACAATGACAACGTTGTAACTGTAAAAGGACCTAAAGGAGAACTTACTCGTGAGTTCTCAAAAGATATTGAAATCCGTGTGGAAGGTACTGAAGTAACTCTTCACCGTCCAAACGATTCAAAAGAAATGAAAACTATCCACGGAACTACTCGCGCCCTTTTGAACAACATGGTTGTTGGTGTATCAGAAGGATTCAAGAAAGAACTTGAAATGCGCGGGGTTGGTTACCGTGCACAACTTCAAGGATCTAAACTTGTTTTGGCTGTTGGTAAATCTCATCCAGATGAAGTTGAAGCTCCAGAAGGAATTACTTTTGAACTTCCAAACCCAACAACAATCGTTGTTAGCGGAATTTCAAAAGAAGTAGTTGGTCAAACAGCTGCTTACGTACGTAGCCTTCGTTCACCAGAACCATATAAAGGTAAAGGTATCCGTTACGTTGGTGAATTCGTTCGCCGTAAAGAAGGTAAAACAGGTAAATAATGTTGAGTGGTTGATTCTCAACCACCAACCTATTTTCCAACTTTGTGCATAGCACACGATTTAAAACTAAAGAGGTGAAAACTGTGATTTCAAAACCAGATAAAAACAAACTCCGCCAAAAACGCCACCGTCGCGTTCGCGGAAAACTCTCTGGAACTGCTGATCGCCCACGTTTGAACGTATTCCGTTCTAATACAGGCATCTACGCTCAAGTGATTGATGACGTAGCGGGTGTAACGCTCGCAAGTGCTTCAACTCTTGACAAAGAAGTTTCAAAAGGAACTAAAACTGAACAAGCCGTTGCTGTCGGTAAACTCGTTGCAGAACGTGCAAACGCTAAAGGTATTTCAGAAGTGGTGTTCGACCGCGGTGGATATCTATATCACGGACGTGTGAAAGCATTGGCTGATGCAGCTCGTGAAAACGGATTGAAATTCTAATAGGAGGACACTAGAAAATGGCATTTAAAGACAATGCAGTTGAATTAGAAGAACGCGTAGTTGCTGTCAACCGTGTTACAAAAGTTGTTAAAGGTGGACGTCGTCTTCGTTTCGCAGCTCTTGTTGTTGTTGGTGACCACAACGGTCGCGTAGGATTTGGTACTGGTAAAGCTCAAGAAGTTCCAGAAGCAATCCGTAAAGCAGTAGATGATGCTAAGAAAAACTTGATCGAAGTTCCTATGGTTGGAACAACAATCCCACACGAAGTTCTTTCAGAATTCGGTGGAGCTAAAGTATTGTTGAAACCTGCTGTAGAAGGTTCTGGAGTTGCCGCTGGTGGTGCAGTTCGTGCCGTTGTGGAATTGGCAGGTGTGGCAGATATTACATCTAAATCACTTGGTTCTAACACTCCAATCAACATTGTTCGTGCAACTGTTGAAGGTTTGAAACAATTGAAACGCGCTGAAGAAGTTGCTGCCCTTCGTGGTATCTCAGTTTCTGATTTGGCATAAGAAAGGGGATAAAATGGCTCAAATTAAAATTACTTTGACTAAGTCTCCAATCGGACGCATTCCATCACAACGTAAAACTGTTGTAGCACTTGGACTTGGCAAATTGAACAGCTCTGTTATTAAAGAAGATAACGCTGCTATCCGTGGTATGATCACTGCTGTATCTCACTTGGTAACAGTTGAAGAAGTAAACTAATTATTTTTAGGGGATGTGCACTATACCATCCCCTAAAACTAGATATAGTCATCTTAGATGGCTCTGTATAGGCGAGTTGATGGGGGAGACAACCTTTTCTTCCTTATCGGCGCTAGCATTTTACAAAAGAGGAGAAAATATAAATGAAACTTCATGAATTGAAACCTGCAGAAGGTTCTCGTAAAGTACGTAACCGCGTTGGTCGTGGTACTTCATCAGGTAACGGTAAAACATCTGGTCGTGGCCAAAAAGGTCAAAAAGCACGTAGCGGTGGCGGTGTACGTCTTGGTTTTGAAGGTGGACAAACTCCATTGTTCCGTCGTCTTCCAAAACGTGGATTCACTAACATCAACGCTAAAGAATACGCAATTGTGAACCTTGACCAATTGAACGTCTTTGAAGATGGTGCTGAAGTAACTCCAGTTGTTCTTATCGAAGCAGGAATTGTTAAAGCTGAGAAATCAGGTGTTAAAATTCTTGGTAACGGTGAGTTGACTAAGAAATTGACTGTGAAAGCAGCTAAATTCTCTAAATCAGCTGAAGGAGCTATCACTGCTAAAGGTGGTTCAGTAGAAGTCATCTAAGAGAGGTGACCTATGTTTTTTAAATTATTAAGAGAAGCTCTTAAGGTCAAGCAAGTTCGATCAAAAATCTTTTTTACGATTTTTATCGTTTTGGTTTTTCGTATCGGAACTAGTATCACAGTTCCATTTGTCAATGCCAATAGCTTGAACGCCTTAAGTGGCCTATCATTCTTAAACATGTTGAGTTTAGTGTCAGGTAACGCCTTAAAAAACTTTTCGGTTTTTGCACTTGGTGTGAGTCCCTACATTACTGCCTCTATCGTTGTTCAACTCTTGCAAATGGATATTTTACCCAAATTTGTAGAGTGGGGTAAACAAGGGGAAGTAGGTCGAAGAAAATTAAACCAAGCCACACGATATATTGCTCTTGTTCTTGCTTTTGTACAATCTATCGGGATTACAGCTGGTTTTAATACCTTGGCTGGAGCTCAATTGTTAACAACTGCTCTTACTCCACAAGTCTTTATCATGATTGGCATCATTCTAACAGCTGGTAGCATGATTGTGACTTGGTTGGGTGAGCAAATTACAGATAAGGGATACGGTAACGGTGTTTCTATGATTATCTTTGCAGGGATTGTTGCTTCAATCCCAGAGATGATTCAGGGAATCTATGTTGACTATTTTGTCAACGTACCAAGTAGTCGTATCAATTCATCTATTATTTTTGTAATCATATTGATTATCACAGTTTTGTTGATCATTTACTTTACAACCTATGTCCAACAAGCTGAATATAAAATTCCAATCCAATATACAAAGGTTGCGCAAGGAGCACCCTCTAGTTCATACCTTCCTTTGAAGGTCAATCCAGCAGGTGTTATCCCGGTTATCTTTGCAAGTTCCATTACTGCAGCTCCTGCAGCTATCTTGCAGTTTTTAAGTGCTACAGGTAATGATTGGACTTGGGTGCGTACAGCACAAGAAATGCTTGCAACTACATCACCTACTGGTATTGCCATGTATGCTTTATTGATTATTCTCTTTACATTCTTCTATACATTTGTACAGATTAATCCTGAAAAAGCTGCAGAAAACCTACAAAAAAGTGGGGCCTACATCCATGGTGTTCGTCCTGGTAAAGGAACAGAAGAATATATGTCTAAACTTCTTCGTCGTCTCGCAACTGTAGGATCGCTCTTCCTAGGTGTGATTTCAATCTTACCGATTGTAGCAAAAGATATTTTTGGACTTTCAGAAGCAGTTGCTTTTGGAGGAACCAGTCTTTTGATCATTATTTCAACTGGTATTGAAGGAATTAAGCAATTAGAAGGTTACTTATTGAAACGCAAGTATGTTGGTTTCATGGATAGAACAGAATAAAAGTATTTACATTAGTAGTAAATGCTGAGAGAGTGGAGACATAAACTTTAACATATGTGAGGGTTTAGTCTCCCCTCTTCTATTTTGTTTTTAAACAGGGGTGAAAAGACTTTTTACTTCTATTTAAAAATAAAATAAGGAGATCAAATCATGAATCTTTTGATTATGGGCTTACCTGGTGCAGGTAAGGGAACTCAAGCAGCAAAAATCGTAGAACAATTCCATGTTGCACATATTTCAACAGGTGATATGTTCCGCGCTGCAATGGCAAATCAAACTGAAATGGGTGTTCTTGCTAAGTCATATATTGACAAGGGTGAATTAGTTCCTGATGAAGTTACAAATGGAATCGTAAAAGAACGTCTTTCACAAGATGATATTAAAGAAACAGGATTCTTGTTGGATGGTTACCCACGTACAATTGAACAAGCTCATGCTTTGGATAAAACTTTGGCTGAACTTGGCATTGAACTAGAAGGTGTTATCAACATTGAAGTAAATCCAGATAGCCTCTTGGAACGTTTGAGTGGCCGTATCATCCACCGCGTAACTGGAGAAACTTTCCACAAGGTCTTTAACCCACCAGTTGAATATAAAGAGGAAGATTACTACCAACGTGAAGATGATAAACCTGAGACAGTAAAACGTCGTTTGGATGTTAATATTGCTCAAGGGGAACCAATCATTGCTCACTACCGTGCCAAAGATTTGGTTCATGACATCGAAGGTAATCAAGATATCAATGATGTCTTCTCAGATATCGAAAAAGTATTGACAAATTTGAAATAAAGCGTTTTTCACACTTGCAATAATCCGCTACAAATGTTATACTGAGATAGTCTGACTTATAATTGTTGTCTCTGTGTCTAGAGGCATCGAATCGAAATTTATGGAGGTGCTTTTGCGTGGCAAAAGACGATGTGATTGAAGTTGAAGGCAAAGTAGTTGATACAATGCCAAATGCAATGTTTACGGTTGAACTTGAAAATGGACATCAGATTTTAGCAACAGTTTCTGGTAAAATTCGTAAAAACTATATTCGTATTTTAGCGGGAGATCGTGTTACTGTCGAAATGAGTCCATATGACTTGACACGTGGACGTATCACTTACCGCTTTAAATAATCGAAAAACTTGGAGGGATAAGAAATGAAAGTAAGACCATCGGTCAAACCAATTTGCGAATACTGTAAAGTTATTCGTCGTAATGGTCGTGTTATGGTAATTTGCCCAGCAAATCCAAAACACAAACAACGTCAAGGATAAGATAGAAAGGAGAAAACATGGCTCGTATTGCTGGAGTTGACATTCCAAATGACAAACGCGTAGTAATCTCATTGACTTATGTTTATGGTATCGGACTTGCAACATCTAAGAAAATTTTGGCTGCTGCTGGAATCTCAGAAGATGTTCGTGTACGTGATCTTACATCAGATCAAGAAGATGCTATCCGTCGCGAAGTGGATGCAATCAAAGTTGAAGGTGACCTTCGTCGTGAAGTAAACTTGAACATCAAACGTTTGATGGAAATCGGTTCATACCGTGGTATCCGTCACCGTCGTGGACTTCCTGTCCGTGGACAAAACACTAAAAACAACGCTCGCACTCGTAAAGGTAAAGCTGTTGCGATTGCAGGTAAGAAAAAATAATATAGGAGGTAAAAGTCTTGGCTAAACCAACACGTAAACGTCGTGTGAAAAAGAATATCGAATCTGGTATTGCTCATATTCACGCTACATTTAATAACACTATTGTTATGATTACTGATGTGCATGGTAATGCAATTTCTTGGTCATCTGCTGGTGCTCTTGGTTTTAAAGGTTCTCGTAAATCTACACCATTCGCTGCTCAAATGGCTTCTGAAGCTGCTGCTAAATCTGCACAAGAACACGGTCTTAAATCAGTTGAAGTTACTGTAAAAGGTCCAGGTTCTGGTCGTGAGTCAGCTATTCGTGCGCTTGCTGCCGCTGGTCTTGAAGTAACAGCAATTCGTGATGTGACTCCAGTGCCACACAATGGTGCTCGTCCTCCAAAACGTCGCCGTGTATAATCATCGCATTACACTGCTTTTCGTTTAAGAGGGAGTAACTAAATGATCGAGTTTGAAAAACCAAATATAACAAAAATTGATGAAAATAAAGATTATGGCAAGTTTGTAATCGAACCACTTGAACGTGGCTACGGTACAACTCTTGGTAACTCTCTTCGTCGTGTACTTCTAGCTTCTCTACCAGGAGCAGCTGTGACATCTATCAACATTGATGGTGTGTTACATGAGTTTGACACAGTTCCAGGTGTTCGTGAAGACGTGATGCAAATCATTCTGAACATTAAAGGAATTGCAGTGAAATCGTACGTTGAAGACGAAAAAATCATCGAACTGGATGTTGAAGGTCCTGCTGAAGTAACAGCTGGTGACATTTTGACAGATAGCGATATTGAAATTGTAAATCCAGATCATTATCTCTTTACAATCGGTGAAGGTTCTTCTCTAAAAGCGACTATGACTGTTAACAGTGGTCGTGGATATGTACCTGCAGATGAAAATAAAAAGGATAATGCACCAGTTGGGACACTTGCTGTAGATTCTATTTATACACCAGTTACCAAAGTCAACTATCAAGTGGAACCTGCTCGTGTAGGTAGCAATGATGGATTTGACAAACTAACCCTTGAAATCTTGACAAATGGAACAATTATTCCAGAAGATGCTTTAGGGCTTTCAGCACGTATTTTGACAGAACATCTTGATTTGTTTACAAATCTTACTGAGATTGCTAAGTCAACTGAAGTGATGAAAGAAGCTGACACTGAATCTGACGACCGTATTTTGGATCGTACGATTGAGGAACTGGACTTGTCTGTGCGTTCATACAACTGTTTGAAACGTGCCGGTATCAATACTGTGCATGACTTGACAGAAAAATCTGAAGCAGAGATGATGAAAGTACGAAATCTTGGACGCAAGAGTTTGGAAGAAGTGAAACTCAAACTCATTGATTTGGGTCTTGGATTAAAAGATAAATAAAGGAGGAATACATGGCTTACCGTAAACTAGGACGCACTAGCTCACAACGTAAAGCAATGCTTCGCGATTTGACAACTGACCTTTTGATCAACGAATCAATCGTGACAACTGAAGCTCGTGCTAAAGAAATCCGTAAAACTGTTGAAAAAATGATTACTCTAGGTAAACGTGGTGATTTGCATGCACGTCGTCAAGCAGCTGCTTTCGTACGTAATGAAATCGCATCTGAAAACTATGATGAAGCAACTGATAAGTACACTTCTACTACAGCACTTCAAAAATTGTTCTCAGAAATCGCACCTCGTTATGCTGAACGTAACGGTGGATACACTCGTATCCTTAAAACTGAACCACGTCGTGGTGATGCAGCGCCAATGGCGATCATCGAATTAGTATAAAATCATCAATTTTGTTGAGTGTTATGATGATGGAGTCTTGTGCTCTTAGTCTAGCTCTGGTCTACCGCTAGGATTTCGGTCCTAGCGGGAACACTCATCATAAGTTGGGATAGTAGACGCTTGTTTACGAAATTGTTTTTTTCTTAAGAACAACTTCGTAAGCAGGCGTTTTTGAGTATTTTAGTTAGAATTATGCTATACTATTTGAAAAGAATCCTGTTTAATGTTCAGGTTTCCTATTAAAAGAAGAATTGGAGTTTGCTTATGAAAGCGATTATAACTGTTGTTGGTAAAGATAAATCTGGAATTGTTGCAGGTGTTTCTGCTAAAATTGCAGAATTGGGTTTGAATATTGACGATATTTCTCAAACTGTCTTGGATGAATATTTTACGATGATGGCTGTCGTCTCTAGTGATGAAAAGCAAGATTTTACCTATCTTCGTAATGAATTTGAAGCTTTTGGGCAAACTTTGAATGTAAAAATCAATATTCAGAGTGCAGCGATTTTCGAAGCTATGTATAATATCTAGGAGGTGCATATGGATATTAGACAAGTTACTGAAACTATCGCCATGATTGAGGAGCAAAACTTCGATATCAGAACTATTACCATGGGGATTTCCCTATTAGACTGTATTGATCCAGATATCAATCGTGCTTCGGAGAAAATTTATCAAAAGATTACGAGCAAGGCAGCTAATTTAGTGGCTGTTGGCGATGAAATTGCAGCTGAGTTGGGAATTCCTATCGTTAATAAGCGTGTATCGGTGACTCCTATTTCTCTGATTGGGGCAGCGACAGATGCAATAGACTATGTAGTTTTGGCAAAAGCGCTTGATAAGGCTGCGAAAGAAATCGGTGTGGATTTTATTGGTGGTTTCTCAGCCTTGGTACAAAAAGGTTATCAAAAGGGAGATGAGATTCTCATCAATTCTATTCCTCGTGCTTTGGCTGAAACGGACAAGGTCTGCTCGTCAGTCAATATCGGCTCAACCAAGTCTGGTATTAATATGACGGCTGTGGCAGATATGGGACGTGTTATCAAGGAAACGGCTACTCTATCTGATATGGGAGCGGCCAAGTTGGTTGTATTTGCTAATGCTGTTGAGGACAATCCATTTATGGCGGGTGCCTTCCATGGTGTTGGGGAGGCAGATGTTATCATCAATGTCGGAGTTTCTGGTCCTGGTGTTGTGAAACGTGCCTTGGAAAAAGTTCGTGGACAGAGCTTTGATGTAGTAGCCGAAACAGTTAAGAAAACTGCCTTTAAAATCACTCGTATTGGTCAATTGGTTGGTCAGATGGCTAGTGAAAGACTGGGTGTGGAGTTTGGTATTGTGGACTTGAGTTTGGCGCCAACTCCTGCGGTTGGAGATTCTGTTGCACGTGTCCTTGAAGAAATGGGGCTAGAAACAGTTGGTACGCATGGAACGACGGCTGCCTTGGCTCTCTTGAATGACCAAGTTAAGAAGGGCGGAGTGATGGCCTGCAACCAAGTCGGTGGTTTGTCTGGTGCCTTTATCCCTGTTTCTGAGGATGAGGGGATGATTGCTGCAGTGCAAAATGGCTCTCTTAATTTGGAAAAATTAGAAGCCATGACGGCTATCTGTTCCGTTGGTTTAGATATGATTGCTATTCCAGAAGATACACCTGCTGAAACCATTGCGGCCATGATTGCAGATGAGGCTGCAATTGGTGTCATTAACATGAAAACAACAGCTGTTCGTATCATTCCAAAAGGAAAAGAAGGCGATATGATTGAGTTTGGTGGCCTAT
The DNA here is from genome assembly GCF_901542415.1 of Streptococcus mitis. Taxonomy (NCBI): domain Bacteria; kingdom Bacillati; phylum Bacillota; class Bacilli; order Lactobacillales; family Streptococcaceae; genus Streptococcus; species Streptococcus mitis. Next base: position 1,726,533 of record NZ_CABEHV010000004.1, read on the forward strand.
TAGGAACTGCACCTGTTATGAAGGTCAATGGAGCTTCGTCTGTCGATTTCATCTCTCGCGGAGGACAAATCCCAGCACCAATTCATAGCTTTAAAAATTAAGAAAATAGGAGAAATTTTAAGCTCTATTTAAGGTTAGCTGTGTATACTATAATCATTAAATAAAGACCTCCTAATATTATTTGAAACAGATAACACTGATTTAGTTTGAATTTGATTTTCATCTAATATCTTTATTTAATAGAACTCCTAAACTTTTTCATAATAATCTCCTGCAAAAGTCGCCTGTCTGGGTGGCTTTTGTTTTATCATCCATGATATAATAGAAGCAAACGGAGGACGGAAAATGGTAAAAGTACGATTGTATTTGGTACGTCATGGCAAGACTATGTTTAACACGATTGGTCGCGCGCAAGGTTGGAGCGATACTCCCTTAACAGCTGAAGGTGAACGAGGGATTCAAGAATTAGGAATCGGTTTGCGAGAATCTGGTCTACAGTTTGAGCGTGCTTATTCGAGTGATTCTGGTCGCACTATTCAGACAATGGGAATTATCCTTGATGAACTTGGTTTGCAGGGGAAAATCCCTTACCGCATGGACAAGCGTATCAGAGAATGGTGTTTTGGTAGCTTTGATGGAGCCTACGATGGCGATCTTTTCATGGGCATTATTCCTCGTATCTTTAATGTGGACCATGTTCACCAATTGTCTTATGCTGAACTGGCTGAGGGCTTGGTAGAGGTTGATACAGCTGGTTGGGCTGAAGGCTGGGAAAAACTCAGTGGCCGAATCAAGGAAGGTTTTGAAGCGATTGCCAAAGAAATGGAAGAACAAGGTGGGGGCAATGCCCTTGTCGTCAGCCACGGAATGACCATCGGAACCATTGTTTATCTGATTAATGGCATGCATCCGCATGGTCTCGATAATGGTAGCGTAACGATCCTTGAATATGAGGACGGCCAGTTTAGCGTTGAGGTTGTCGGTGACCGTAGTTACCGGGAGTTAGGACAGCAGAAGATGGAGGAAGCCTCTATTTAATCAGTCTAGACTTGCTTGCTCTGAACTAGGGATTTGATAAGAATATCAAGATAAGAAAAACAGCCGAGGGTAATCCTTTCGGCTGTTTTTGATGGGGAAAACTAAAGTGTAATGCTATTGCTTTTAGAGATTTTCATAAACAAGAGCAAAGAACCTACTGTTAGAACAGTCAGGATAGTTGACAAGGCTGCGGCTACACCGTAATTTCCTCTGAGAACCTCTGTATAAATAGCTACAGTCATTGTTCTTGTTTTGACATTGTAGAGGAGGATAGAAGTAGAGAGCTCTGAAATCATTGTGACCCAAGATAGGATGGCTCCAGAAATAATACCAGATAGCATCATTGGAGTTGTAATCTTGGCAAAGGTATTGAGACGGCTACTTCCTAAGCTTTCAGCAGCTTCTTCAATACTTGGTGCTATTTGTTGCAAGCTAGCAACAGATGATCGAATAGTATAAGGCAATCTTCTGACAGATAGGGACATGATCAAGATGAAAGCTGTCCCTGTAATCATAAGAAATCCACTTCCAAATAGACCGGTATTGAAGGAAGAAATGAAGGCAATCCCTAGAACGGTTCCTGGTACAATATAAGGGACCATACTGAGGCTGTCAATTAAGTTTGTAAACAAATTCCGTTTTCTAACGGCTAGGTAGGAGATAAATGTTGCGAATAGGACAACTAGAACTAAGGCAATCAAAGGGATACGAATGGTATTGAAAATAGCAGATCCCATACGATTGAAAGCTACCTTGTAACTGTTTAGAGAATAACCTTTGACAAATACCATACCTGATGTTTTTAGGAAAGAAGTATAAATCAAGTAGACTTGAGGTAGAACAGAGAACAAGATAATTCCGTAGACTGTTGCATAAATGGCAGCCATTTTTCCTTTTGTAGTTTTTTTAGGCTCAATTGGATGGAGCGAATTCATGCTGAAACTGTAGCGGTTTGAGATGTATTTTTGGATAAGGAAAATCGCCAAGGCAATGATAATCGCCATAATTGCTAAAGCAGATGCAAAAGCAGAATTTCCTCCAACCTCGCTAATGAATTGGGTATAAATCAAGACGGGGAAAGTCCGATATCCTTCACCAATCAACATAGGCGTTCCAAAGTCTGAGAATGCTCTCATAAATACAAGCAAGGCAGCAGCTAGTAAGGTTGGAACTAGGAGGGGTAAAACAACCGTTACGATACGCTTAACTCCGAAGGACCCCATGCTTTCAGCAGCTTCAAGTAGAGAATTGTCAATACTTTTCATTGTCCCAGCAACGTATAGAAATACCAGTGGAAATAGTTGCAGTGTAAAGACAAGTACAATTCCTTTGAATCCATAAATATCAATAGCTGGAAGATGAAGAGTATTTGTCATGAATTTTGTGATGACCCCATTTCGTCCCAGCAAGAGAATCCAGGAGTAGGCTCCCACGAAAGGAGCTGACATGGAAGCAATGATAATCAATATTTGTAGAAATTTCTTTCCCTTGAAGTCATACATGGAAAAAAGATAAGCTAATAGGGTTCCTACAACTAAGGAAGTGACAGTAGCGGTAATGGAAACCTTGAAACTGTTGACAAGTGTCTCAGAGTAGTAGGCTTTACTAAAGAAAGTGACAAAATTAGCTAGTGAGAATTGTCCTTCATGTATGAGTGCTTGCTTGAGCACGGTAACGATAGGATAAACGAGAAAGACAAGATAGGTAAGAAAGATGAAGAAAGAGGAGGCTGTCCAAATATTTAGTTTTTTACGTTCCATGGTTGACTCCTTTTATCAGGTTTTGGGAACCATCTGCAGAAAAGACGTTTAATTTTTGAGTATTGATTCGTAGACGAATACGATCGCCTTTTTGTAGATCTTCTTCAAAAGTTGATTCTTCGCTAACTTGAATTTTTGAGGCAAATCCTGTTTCGATGAAGTATTCAGTATTCAGTCCAAGATAGACGCTATCGCTAATAATTCCTTCAATATCTCCAGATTCATCTTTAATGAATTCTTCAGGACGAATACTTACATGAATAGCTTGTGCTTCAGCCTGATCAAGGGCTGGCATTCGAAGGGCATAGCCATCTGAAAAGACGATATAAGCGCCGTCGCTCCGTTTTTCGAGATTGGCAGGGATAATATTTGTGCGTCCGATAAAGGTTGCTACAAACTCATTAGCTGGTTTATGATAGAGTTCTTTTGGTCGGCCGATTTGTTGAATCACCCCATCTTTCATAACAGCAATTTGGTCTGAAATAGCCATAGCTTCTTCTTGGTCGTGGGTCACATAAACAGTTGTAATTCCCACTTCGTGTTGGATTTCTCGAATGGCTTGACGCATATCCAAGCGAAGTTTGGCATCTAGGTTACTGAGCGGCTCGTCCATGAGGAGAACACTTGGATTAACAGCTAAGGCGCGTGCCAAGACGACACGTTGTTGTTGTCCACCACTAAGTTTATCGGGCTTTCGATCCGCATATTGAGCAATTTGCATGAGTTCAAGATACTTATTGGTCTGTTGGACCAATTCTTCTTTAGGGACTTTCTTTTGCTTGAGACCAAAAGCAACATTATCTCGAACAGTCAAATGTGGGAAAATAGCGTAGTTTTGAAAAACCATCCCTATATTGCGTTTGCTGGGTTCCATATTATTGATTTTTGTATCATCGAAGTAAAATTCTCCGCCTTCGATACTGTTGAAACCTGCAATCATACGAAGAAGAGTCGTTTTCCCACAACCTGAAGGCCCAAGAAGGGTAAAGAGACTTCCTTTTGGAATTGTAATGTTCAAATTCTCAATAACAGGGACATCGTGGTAGATTTTTTTGGCGTTAATAATTTTGATCTCACTCATAGTGAACCTCTTTTACTGTTTAGATTGGATATCTGTAAAGACTTCGTTGTATTTCTTAACAATATCTGATTTATTCTTGATGACATAATCATAATCTTCAGTGAGTGTTTTGATTTTGTCAATTGGTTTCATGTTTTCGCTTGTTTTGGCATTTTTACGAACAGGACGGTTAGTAGTGGTTGTACCAAGTGTATCTTGTACTTCTTGAGAGATAATAAAATCGATAAATTTCTTGGCATTTTCCATATTTTTCGCTTTTTTAACGATAGCAGCACTAGCAGGTAGGAAGACGGTTCCTTCTTTTGGATAGACTACCTTGATATTAGCTCCGTCATTTAAGAGTTTAACTGCTGGATCTTCATAAGAGAGACCAACAGCCATTTCTCCGTCAGCGACTGCTTTATAGACACCAGATGAGCTTGAACCGATTTTACCATCAATAAGTGTGAAGAGATCTTTTACATAAGACCAAGCTTTATCGTCTTTGTAACCACCTTGAGCTTGTAGCATATTTGTTAATTGAGCAAAGGCGCTAGAAGAGTTTGCTGGGTCAGCAGTTGCGATTTTTCCTTTTAGTTCAGGTTTGAGAAGGTCGCTATATCCTTCGATGTTCATGCCTTTTGTTAAATCAGGATTGACGATTAAAACACTACCATCTAGTGTATAAGGTGTAGAGTAGCCAGTTGTGTTTTGATATTCTTTGATAACATTATCATTTTCTTTTGAAGTATAGTTTTCAAAGAGTTCTCCGTGGGTAGCATATTGTGTATAAGAACCACCAAAGATGACATCAGCTACAGGAGCTTCTTTTTCTGACTCCAGTTTTTTGAAAAGCTCTCCGGTACCAGCTTGAATCAGTTCTACTTTGATACCATATTTTTCTTCAAAGGCAGGAATAGTTGCTCCGATTAAGCCCTCTGAGTTTGGTGAATAAACGACTAGCGAACCGCCGTCTCCTTTATCAGATGAACCGCCATCGGCAGATTCATTAGAAGAACAAGCAGCAAGACCAAAAAGAGCTAGTCCGCAAGCAGCATAATATATCCATTTCTTTTTCATGATGGATACCTCCGTTATGTTATTTAAGTTTATTTTAAAACAATGTAAGCGTTTTTAAAACCGATAATTCTATTCTATTAGAGTAAAATTCTCTACAAAAACGGAAGTAATCTTTTTAATTTTATAGTAGGGTTTGATAGTTAATTATTGAGTATCAAATGTTATTTTTTAGATTGGATATCTGTAAAAATATCATTGTACTTTTTAAGAATAGCGGATTTGTTCTTGATGACATAATCTGAATCTTCAGTAGCAACATTGATTTCTGTCATAGCCTTCATATTTTTATTGGTTTTAGCATTTTTACGAATAGGTCGGATTGTAGTTTCGGTTCCTAGCTTATCTTGGATTTCTTGTGAAAGGAGGAAATCGATAAACTTCTTGGCATTTTCCATGTGTTTGGCGTTTTTGACGATAGCTGCATTACCAGGTAAAAATACGGTTCCTTCTTTTGGATAAATGACTTTTACATCAACCCCATCATTTAAGAGTTTTAAAGCAGGATCTTCATAGGTAAGTCCTACAGCCATTTCTCCGTCGGCGACAGCTTTGTAAACATTTGAAGAGCTAGATGCAATCTTTCCATCTACTAGGGTAAATAGATTTTTCACATAGGTCCAAGCTTGTTCATTTTCGTATCCACCTTGATCGACAAGCATGTTTGTTAATTGTGCAAAGGCGCTAGAAGCATTACTTGGATCAGCAGTAGCAATTTTTCCTTTTAATTTAGGATTGAGTAGATCATTGTAGCCTTCAATTTTTATATCTTTTGTAAGGGATGAATTGGCAATGATGACACTGACATCAAGTGTATAAGGCGTATAGAATCCGGTTTTGTTTTGATAATCAGGGATTATCTGGTCGTTCTCTTGAGAAATATAAGGCTCAAAAAGATTTTCGTTAGAAGAGAAGAGGGCGTAGGAGCCTCCGAAAATGACATCAGCTACAGGGGATTCTTTTTCGGCCTCAGCTTTTTTGAACAATTCACCAGTGCTGGCTTGTACTAAGTCAACCTTAATACCATATTTTTCTTCGAAGGCTGGGACTGTTTCTTCGATAAGGTCTTCAGGGTTAGGCGAGTAGACAACCAAAGTGCTATCTGAATCTTTTTCAGTGCTAGTTTCCGCTTCTATAGGAGAAGAACATCCTGATAAAGAAAGGAATATCCAGCCACAAGAGAGAAAGAATAGTATTTTTTTCATAAGTATCTCCTTTTTTACGAACATTTTCTCTACCTAGATTGTTAATGTTTTTAAATTGTAGAGTCCTACAGGATATAATAAAAACCTTAAAGAAATCTAAAACGAAAAATAGGGAATGAGTTCCTAGATCAAGGATTGGTGGATTTTAGCTGAGATTTTGATGGTAATACTCTTTAAAACACGTCGCTTTATCTGCAATCTCAAAGCTATGATTTGAGTAGTTAGCACTTTGATTTTCATTGGGTAAAAGTACAAAATAAAAAGATTGCTAGAGTTGAGCAATCCTTTTACATCAATGATTTTTATCCATAAGTTTTAATTCTTTTGGAGAAATATGGAGATATTTTTTAAAAACTTTGGCAAAATATTTATAGTCTGAAAATCCAACTTGTTCAGAGATATCGCTTAAGGGAGAATTAGGAGACTCAGCCATTTTATCTATAGCTTGCTTGAGGCGGTAGCGTAAGATATATTCATTTAGCGTCATTGGGAAGTCTTCTTTGATAACCTTATATAGATAACTTTCACTATATCCTAGATTCTCTGCAATGCTAGAAATGGTAAAGTGCATGCAGTAGTGTTGGTGCACAAATTCAAGAATTTGCTGAATGATTTGGTTTTGTGTATCAATTTGTTGGATAGAGGTAAGTAAAGTTTGATATTCTTCTAAAAAAGGAGTTTCTTGACGAGTGCTAACTCGTAATCGCAAAACAATGTTTTGAAGACATTCTGTCAACTCCTTGGTATCAATTGGTTTGGATAAGAAATCAACTGCCCCATATTGCATGGCTTTTTTGGCATTTTGAAAATCGTTATAACCTGATAAGATAACTTTTTCATAGGAGAGAGTACGAGTGGCTTCGAACATCATAAAAGCATCCATAATTGGCATTGTGATGTCTGTTAAGACAATATGAGGTTCTTTTTCTTGGATGAGTTTCATTCCCTCTTGACCGTGACTGGCAGTTCCTACGACTTGGATACCTAAGGCAGAGTAGTCTACGGCAATTTCTAGCCATTTTCGGATGAGGTGTTCGTCTTCTACGATAATGAGCTTAAACATGAGTTAGTCCTTTCGTTATAAATTTGACCCAAGTTTCTCCTTGGCGATTGACTCCTAAATCTAGCTGGACATCAGAAAAGAAATTGCTCAATCGTTTATAGCTGTTAACGATGCCATGCTGGGTATGAGGGCTTTCTAAAGAGTCTAAAATAGCGAGTCGCTCTTGTTTTGTGAGTCCTCCAGCATTATCCTTGACTAAAAAAGTTAGAGAATCTGCTTCCAAGGTAATTTGGATATCAATATGAAGATCAATACGGTATTGCATCCCATATTTTATAGCATTTTCTACTAGAGGAAGCAAGAAAAGTTTAGGAATAGGCTGATTATCGACAGTTTCTGGACAGACAATATCATAAGAAAAGTGCTCAAAACGAATCTTATGAATAATTAGGTAATCCTCTATAATCTTTAAATCCTGACAAATGGTTGTTTCCTTTTCTAAATCGGTGATACTGTAGCGAAGAATGCGCGTGAGGTTTTGAATCAGGTCTTGTGTGAGAGCGGCATCCATTAAAGAAGTGATTTTAATCGTCTCAAGTGTATTGTAGAGAAAATGAGGATTGAACTGAGCTTCCAGCATTTTTCTTTCAAAAATCCACTTTTCTTTTTCTATGGTCAACATTTTCTGATGAAGTTGATCTAATTCATACAACATATTGTTGATTTTTTCTGCCATAAACTCAAACTCATCACCTGTTTGTAGAGAAAGCCTTTTTTCTGCTTGTTTGGGAATTTCTTGAAGTTGGTAAACCAAGCTTTCAATAGGAACAGCGTTGTGTGTAGCAATTTTGTGAGCAATTCGTCTTGCTTGCCAGAAGTAGAGGAAGAATATACATAAGGTGAGAATGGAGGCTAGACCAAGTAAGCTAGGAATAGGAAAGAAGGATTGAAAAGTATAGATTGAAAAAATAGCACCGACTTTTTCTTTTTGAACAATAAGCGGTTCGTTCGCATACCAGTGGGTGCGAGAGTGTAGGAGTTTTTCATCAAATTTTTCAAGAGTGGAACGAGTAAATTGATTTGTATTGTTGGAAAACATATTACCAAAGTTATCGGTAATGATGTATTTAGAATTTATCATTGGGAAACTTGAGATGAAATCATTCTCATTTACGAAAGCAATCGTATAGGCTATAACTCGTTGGTCTTGAAGTAGTGGTTTGATAAAGAGTGTGTAGTGTTGCTTGTCTGAAGAGAGAGCAATTTTTTCTGTAACTTTATCTTGAGAAGGATTTTGAATGAGCAGTTTTAGATAGTAGGGTGATAAAATACTTTCTTGGTGATTTCGATTGGTACTAAATAGTAAATCACCTGTATCACTTAGGATAATGAGGTCAGAACTAAGTTTTAATTTAGCTTTTGTCTCGTAAAATAAGCTAAAGACCTCTCTCTCTGTGTGTTTGCCATCCAAAAATCCAGGAATCATTTTATGGTTCATGGTAGTTAGGAGCTCATTATTTGCTTCTTTCATTTCTTGAACCTGTTTTACAATCTGTCTTGTATCTTTGGAGAGTTGCTGCTTTTGTAAAACATAGGAAAAACCAAAAAGTAAAATGAGTAGTAAGAGTGAGGTCACAAAGGCTGCGATAGAGCTTCTATGGAGAATTTCTTTTTGGAGAGATTTTTTAAAGGAATGAGACATCCGCTACCTCCTTGGAAGGGTTTTCTGTTATAAGTATAGCAGTTTAAAAATTCTAGAGCAAGGTAAAATAGAAAAGTATAGAATAGAACGAGACCAAATTCCCTCAAAAATGGTATAATAGTAACATCACAAAATTGGAGAGAGACCATGAGTTTTTACAATCATAAAGAAATTGAGCCTAAGTGGCAGGGCTACTGGGCAGAACATCATACATTTAAGACAGGAACAGATGCCTCAAAACCGAAGTTTTATGCGCTTGACATGTTCCCTTACCCGTCTGGAGCAGGTCTGCACGTAGGACACCCAGAAGGCTACACTGCAACCGATATCCTAAGTCGTTACAAACGTGCGCAAGGCTATAATGTCCTTCACCCAATGGGTTGGGATGCCTTTGGTTTGCCTGCAGAGCAATACGCTATGGATACGGGGAATGACCCGGCAGAATTTACAGCGGAAAACATTGCCAACTTCAAACGTCAAATCAATGCGCTTGGCTTCTCTTATGACTGGGATCGTGAGGTTAACACAACAGATCCAAACTACTATAAGTGGACGCAGTGGATCTTCACCAAGCTTTACGAAAAAGGCTTGGCCTATGAAGCGGAAGTGCCAGTAAACTGGGTTGAAGAGTTGGGAACAGCCATCGCCAACGAAGAAGTCCTTCCTGACGGAACGTCTGAGCGTGGAGGCTATCCAGTTGTCCGCAAACCGATGCGTCAATGGATGCTTAAAATCACGGCCTATGCAGAGCGATTGCTTAATGACTTGGATGAGTTGGATTGGCCAGAATCTATCAAGGATATGCAACGCAACTGGATTGGTAAATCAACTGGTGCCAATGTAACCTTTAAAGTTAAGGGAACAGACAAGGAATTCACAGTCTTTACGACTCGTCCTGACACTCTTTTCGGTGCGACTTTCACTGTCTTGGCTCCTGAGCATGACTTGGTTGACGCTATCACAAGTCCAGAGCAAGCTGAGGCAGTAGCTGACTACAAACACCAAGCTAGTCTCAAGTCTGACTTGGCTCGTACCGACCTTGCCAAGGAAAAAACAGGGGTTTGGACGGGTGCTTATGCCATCAACCCTGTCAATGGCAAGGAAATTCCAATCTGGATTGCGGACTATGTTCTTGCTAGCTATGGTACAGGTGCGGTAATGGCTGTGCCTGCCCATGACCAACGTGACTGGGAATTTGCCAAACAATTTGGCCTACCAATCGTAGAAGTGCTAGAAGGTGGAAACGTTGAAGAAGCTGCCTATACTGAAGATGGTCTTCATGTCAATTCAGACTTCCTAGATGGCCTTAACAAAGAAGTCGCTATTGCTAAAATTGTGGCTTGGTTGGAAGAGAAGGGTTGTGGACAAGAGAAGGTTACCTACCGTCTCCGCGACTGGCTCTTTAGCCGTCAACGTTACTGGGGTGAGCCAATCCCAATCATTCATTGGGAAGATGGGACTTCAACAGCTATTCCTGAAAGTGAACTCCCACTTGTCTTGCCAGTCACCAAGGATATCCGTCCTTCAGGTACTGGTGAAAGCCCATTGGCTAACTTGACTGACTGGTTGGAAGTGACGCGTGAAGATGGCGTTAAAGGTCGTCGTGAAACCAACACCATGCCACAATGGGCTGGTTCAAGCTGGTACTACCTCCGCTATATTGATCCACACAATACTGAGAAATTGGCTGATGAGGACCTCCTCAAACAATGGTTGCCAGTAGACATCTATGTGGGTGGTGCAGAGCACGCTGTACTTCACTTGCTTTACGCTCGTTTCTGGCATAAATTCCTCTATGATATCGGTGTTGTTCCAACTAAAGAACCATTCCAAAAACTCTTTAACCAAGGAATGATTTTGGGAACAAGCTACCGTGACCACCGTGGAGCTCTTGTAGCGACTGATAAGGTTGAAAAACGTGACGGTTCTTTCTTCCATGTGGAAACAGGAGAAGAGTTGGAGCAAGCACCAGCCAAGATGTCTAAATCGCTCAAGAACGTTGTCAACCCAGACGATGTGGTGGAACAATATGGTGCTGATACCCTTCGTGTTTATGAAATGTTCATGGGGCCACTCGATGCTTCCATCGCTTGGTCAGAAGAAGGTTTGGAAGGAAGCCGTAAATTCCTTGACCGTGTTTACCGTTTGATTACAAGTAAAGAAATTGTTGCGGAAAATAATGGTGCTCTTGACAAGGTTTACAATGAAACAGTCAAATCTGTTACTGAGCAAATCGAATCCATGAAATTCAACACAGCCATTGCCCAACTTATGGTCTTTGTCAACGCTGCCAACAAGGAAGACAAACTCTATGTGGACTATGCCAAAGGCTTTATCCAATTGATTGCCCCATTTGCACCTCACTTGGCAGAAGAACTCTGGCAAACAGTTACAGCAACAGGTGAGTCCATCTCTTACGTGGCTTGGCCAACTTGGGACGAAAGTAAATTGGTTGAAGACGAAATCGAAATCGTCGTCCAAATCAAAGGAAAAGTTCGTGCCAAATTGATGGTTGCTAAAGACCTATCACGCGAAGAATTGCAAGAAATTGCTCTGGCTGACGAAAAAGTCAAAGCAGAGATTGACGGTAAGGAAATCGTGAAAGTGATTGCGGTACCTAACAAGCTCGTTAATATCGTTGTGAAATAAGATAGGAATCCTTCAGAGTAGAATCTGGAGGATTTTTTATTTGACAGGAAGTTTCTGTTTTGTTAATATGATTAACAAAGGAAAGAGAGATTATGGATAAAAAAGAATTTATTGCATTTAATAATCGTTTCAATAGATTTATTTTAGCGTTTGACCAGTTAAAAAAAAATCAACATAAAAGTGGTGTTGACAAATCCATTACGTTGAATGAGGTACATTTGATTGTTGTGATTGGGAAAAATCAACCCTTAAATCTAGTAAAATTATCTGAATTATTAGAAGTTTCAAGAAGTGCAATAACTCAAAGTGTTAGGAGATTGATTCAAAAAAATTTAGTTGTTTTTGATTTTGATCCGAATAATGGGAAAAATAAATATTTGAGATTATCTGAAAAAGGCATCGAAATTTTTAAAATCCATAAGGAGCAACAAGAATATATTGAAAAATCAATCTTTTCAGTTTTAAACAACTATAGCGAGGTGGAACTTAAAACAGTTGTGAAATTGATGGATGATATTGAAAAGGTGTGGGGAGAATTACCGTGGTAAAAGTCACGGTAAATTTCAAATATAATTGTTAAGTAAATTAACAAAAAGGAGAAGATATGACTGTAAACATAGAACTGATTTCACAAACAGATTTAGCGGATGAATCTTTTTATATTGCTATTAATGGTTTAGAACCAAGGGCAATGTATTGTGTAGAAATGTACCTGTCTGATTATTACTGTATAAATGCTCCCTTGCTTTTAGATCATGATGTTATATGGAAATCAACCGCAATTTTTTTATCTGATCAGGACGGTATGATTGATACCTCTCAGACAGCATCTATTTCGGGATCTTATAAAGGAGTTTCAGAAATGGGATTATTCTTTAATGCGAAACCGTTGAAGAATAGGAAAAGGAGATTACCGAGTTCTCTTGATAGAATTCCATTACGAGATTGTTTTGGTGTTGAAATTAAAATCAGGCTGGGAAAAGATATGGTCGCGGAGCAAAGTTTTGTAAGGCGTTATATGAATCTGGGAGTAAGATATCAAGATATCTATGACAAGCATTTTCAAGGTCGATTATTTTATGATGAAAAGTTAAGAAGGGCGCCAGCCGTGATTATTGTTAGCGGTAGTGAGGGAAGAATTGAAAAAGCTCAGAATATTGCCCAACTTTTATCTTCTAGAGGCTATATTTGTCTTGCGATAGCTTATTTTGGTTTAGAGGGATTACCCCAAAATTTAGAACGAATTCCAATAGAATGTCTGGAGGAGGCGAAAGATTTTCTATATCATCATCCTCAAGTTGATAATACAAAAATAGGAATATATGGTCGCTCTAAAGGAGCAGAGCTTGTTCTGGCTGGACAAAGTATTTTGGAAGATGTGCAATGTTTGGTACTCAATTCCCCCTCAAATGTAATATTTGAGGGAATAAAGGGAAAACTCAATTCTAATTCATCTTCTTGGACATATTTACAAAAGGAACTTCCTTATCAAAAATTTCAGTTAGGAGAGTATTTGTTAAATAAGTTTTTTGGAAAACATATTCCTGAAGATAGTAGGGCTCAGATTGATGTGAGTAAAATTTCCTCCCCTTTATTATTACTAGGAAGCGATGTTGATGAAATATGGAATGCATCATCCGCGATAGATGATATCATTTCACATTATAAAGGGGAATCCATTTTGTTTAAAAAATACCATGAAACAGGGCATATGTTGACGGTTGCTTATCAACCGAATCATCGTTATCGAAAAGATTGGCGCTTATTAATGAAAGAAAGTGTAGACTCTTGGCTTGTTACGATAAATTTTTTTGATACACATCTGAAGAATTTGTAGATAGTGCTGAACCGTACTATAATAGTCCTAACTAAGATAAAAACACAGTTCTGGTTGGTAGTCCAGTCTACAAAAGCAAACACTAAAACAAGAGAAATTTGAATACAAACAGTAAAAAATAGAGAGAAGCATAAGGGACATTAACTCACTCGTTCCCATATTTGATTATTCCTCCATAAAGTGGATGGATGATTTTTATAAGAGGAGTTTGCATTATTGAATAGAAAACCAAGTGTTTCCTAAAATTTTCATTGAGATATGTTATACTATATTCAATAAGTGAATAAGGAGAAAGCTATGCCAGTAAACGAATATGGTCAGATGATTGGTGAGTCAATGGAAGGTTATACACCCGGTGCACTGCCTTCTATTGATTTCTTAGAAGGGCGTTATGCTCGAATAGAGGCTCTCTCGGTAGAAAAGCATGCGGAGGATTTGCTAGCTGTTTATGGCCCGGATACTCCTCGGGAGATGTGGACCTATCTTTTTCAGGAGCCAGTAGCAGATATGGAAGAGTTGGTTAGCATTTTAAATCAGATGTTGGCTCGTAAGGACCGTTTTTACTATGCAATCATAGACAAGGCGACTGGTAAGGCTTTGGGAACTTTTTCTCTCATGCGCATTGACCAGAATAACCGAGTGATAGAAGTGGGCGCAGTCACTTTTTCTCCAGAACTCAGGGGGACACGGATAGGGACAGAGGCTCAGTATCTTCTGGCTCGCTATGTTTTTGAGGAGCTGAACTATCGTCGTTATGAGTGGAAATGCGATGCCTTAAATCTGCCATCCAGACGAGCAGCGGAACGTTTGGGCTTTGTCTATGAAGGAACTTTCCGTCAGGCAGTGGTTTATAAGGGCCGTACGAGAGATACGGATTGGTTATCTATGATTGATAAGGACTGGCCCCAAGTCAAATCTCGTTTGGAAACGTGGTTGCGTCCTGAAAACTTTGATAAAAATGGACAGCAGTACAAGAGCTTGAGAGAACTCTAAGAGGAGTTGAGATGATTACTATTAAAAAGCAAGAAATTGTCAAGCTAGAGGATGTTTTGCATCTCTATCAGGCTGTCGGTTGGACAAATTATACCCATCAACCAGAGATGCTGGAGCAGGCCTTATCTCATTCATTAGTGATTTATCTGGCGCTTGATGGCGATGCTGTGGTGGGCTTGATTCGTTTGGTTGGAGATGGATTCTCATCAGTATTGGTTCAGGATTTAATTGTTTTACCAATCTATCAGCGTCAAGGGATTGGTAGTGCCCTAATGAAAGAGGCTTTAGAGGATTACAAAGATGCCTATCAAGTCCAGCTGGTGACAGACCAGACAGAAAGAACCTTGGTATTCTATCGTTCTTTGGGTTTTGAAGCCTTATCCACCTATAATTGTATAGGGATGACTTGGGTGAATCGAGAAAAATAATAAAACTTGTTTTTTCTTAAGCAAAGTTTAAGGATGGTCTAGTATCATATAGTCATTAAATAAAGACCTCCTAACTTTATTTAATGAAATCCTAAAACTTTTTTCATCATAATCTCCTAATGAAGTCACCCAATCAGGTGGCTTTTTTTCGTGGTGAGGTGATGGTGATAGAAATTTTTTGCAAAATAGTAAAATTTGAGAAAAGTTAAGCTAGTTTTAAGCTTCGTCTTGTATCATATAGTTATTAAATAAAGACCTCCTAACTTTATTTAATAAAATCCTAAACTTTTCTTTTTCATAATAATCTCCCTTAACTCCACCCAATCAGGTGGAGTTTTTTGGCTTTGTTCTAGGCTTTTTGGGAGTGTTCTAAACATCATTTTTCGATATTTTCAGATATTTTTCGGATTTTGGTCGGGGAATTGGCGGGGATCTTTTTAGCGAATATGACTAAGAAATAGGTTTGCTGTTACTTCGGCTACTTCAACCTCACTTTGAATGTAAGTGACTGTTAATTGAGGGACTGGAACTACTGTAATAATGATTTTGCTTGTCTAGTAGTGGCGTATTAAATGAGAAGTGACATATAAGATTGTCTCTTCGTTTACTAAATCAAAATTTCTATGAAATTGATAGAATCCCTAATTTTCTCTTAAACTTGAAAGTCTTGTTATAAAGCGGTTAAAGCTTGCAAAGCTGAGAATGTAAACCTTTGACAAAATTTGTGAACTATGGGATAATAAAAAGGAATTGAGTACTAGTTCTATATCATAGGCTAGAAAAGACCCCAAGCTCACGTCCAAATAAGCTTGGGGGTCTTTTTTGACACTATTTGTCCTTGTTTAGCCATTTATCGACTAAGCGAAGAACGACACCGACCACAATTGGTCCGATGATAGTTTTGAGTACTAATTCCATCATGGGCTATCTCACCTCCTTTCGTAGGCGGTGTAGAAGTGCCGATGAATATTATACCACATAAATGCTAAACTTGGGGGTCACCTAATCAGGTGGCTTTTTTGTTTGTGGCTTGGATTTTTGATATAATAGAGCCATGAGTAGAATTTTAGACAATGAGATAATGGGGGACGAGGAGTTAGTGGAACGCACGCTCCGTCCTCAGTATTTACGTGAATATATTGGGCAGGATAAAGTCAAGGACCAGCTCGAAATCTTTATCGAAGCTGCCAAAATGCGGGATGAGGCGCTGGATCATGTCCTCTTATTTGGACCTCCAGGTCTGGGGAAAACGACCATGGCTTTTGTAATTGCCAATGAACTGGGAGTAAATCTTAAGCAGACTTCGGGTCCAGTCATTGAAAAAGCCGGTGATTTGGTAGCGATTTTGAATGACTTAGAGCCTGGGGATGTTCTCTTTATTGATGAGATTCATCGTTTGCCAATGTCAGTGGAAGAGGTGCTTTATAGTGCCATGGAGGACTTCTACATTGATATCATGATTGGGGCTGGTGAAGGCAGTCGCAGTGTTCATTTGGAGTTGCCACCTTTCACTTTGATTGGTGCGACGACTCGGGCTGGTATGCTCTCAAATCCGCTACGGGCACGTTTTGGAATTACAGGTCACATGGAGTATTATGCCCATGCTGACTTGACGGAAATTGTTGAGCGGACGGCAGATATTTTTGAGATGGAAATCACTCATGAGGCAGCATCTGAATTAGCCCTACGTAGTCGTGGAACCCCTCGTATTGCCAATCGTCTCCTCAAACGCGTGCGCGATTTTGCCCAGATTATGGGGAATGGGGTTATCGATGATCTTATTACTGATAAGGCTTTGACTATGCTGGATGTTGACCATGAAGGTCTGGACTATGTGGACCAGAAAATCCTTCGCACCATGATTGAGATGTACGGTGGTGGTCCTGTTGGTCTAGGAACTCTTTCTGTTAACATAGCAGAAGAGCGTGAGACAGTTGAAGACATGTATGAGCCCTACTTGATTCAAAAAGGTTTTATCATGCGGACACGTTCTGGACGGGTGGCGACTGCTAAGGCATATGAGCATTTAGGGTATGAATATATTGAAAAATAAGGCTGAAATTTTAGACTCTTTCAGAGAAAATCCGGATATGATGGCTATTTTGACTATCATCCGAAACCTTGGTCTGAAAGATTCTTGGTTGGCAGCAGGTTCTGTCAGAAATTTTATCTGGAATCTCTTGTCAGAGAGACCAGCATTTGATCTTGAAACAGATGTAGATGTGATTTTCTTTGATCCGGATATTTCTTATGAGGAAACCTTGTTCCTAGAGAAAAAGTTGAGAGCGGATTTTCCTCAGTATCAGTGGGAATTGAAAAATCAAGTCTATATGCACCAGCACAGCCCTCATACTGCTCCCTATAGCAGCTCTTGTGATGCTATGAGTAAGTATCCAGAACGATGTACGGCTGTTGGACTGCGCTTGAATGAAAAATCCGTTTTGGAACTCTTTACTCCATACGGTTTGGAGGATATTTTGAATTTTCAAGTTCGTCCAACTCCTCATTTTTTAGAGAATCAAGACCGAATGGTTCTCTATCAAACACGATTATCCAAGAAAAATTGGCAGGAGAAATGGAAAAATTTGATTTTTAAAAATACTTAAGGAAACTTTAAGCTAGGAAGTGTATACTAAGTTCATAAGTTAAGAAGATCTTAACTTAAACTCCTA
Organism: Streptococcus mitis; assembly: GCF_901542415.1. Lineage (NCBI taxonomy): Bacteria > Bacillati > Bacillota > Bacilli > Lactobacillales > Streptococcaceae > Streptococcus > Streptococcus mitis. The sequence continues at coordinate 1,743,957 of NZ_CABEHV010000004.1, forward strand.
AAACTTTTTCATAATAATCTCCCTATAAAAAATAGAGTCGCCCAATCAGGTGGCTTATTTTTTTGAAAAATGGGCTTGGTGCCTGAGAATAAATAGCTTAGTGATAGAAGAAAATAGGGAAATATGGTATAATGAAACGATAGATTTTTGAATAGGAATAAGATCATGTTTGGATTTTTTAAGAAAGATAAGGCTGTGGAAGTAGAGGTTCCGACACAGGTTCCTGCTCATATCGGCATCATCATGGATGGCAATGGCCGTTGGGCTAAAAAACGTATGCAACCGCGAGTTTTTGGACACAAGGCGGGCATGGAAGCATTGCAAACTGTGACCAAGGCAGCTAACAAACTAGGCGTTAAGGTTATTACGGTCTATGCTTTTTCTACGGAAAACTGGACCCGTCCAGATCAGGAAGTCAAGTTTATCATGAACTTGCCAGTAGAGTTTTATGATAATTATGTCCCGGAATTGCATGCGAATAATGTTAAGATTCAAATGATTGGGGAGACAGACCGCCTGCCTAAGCAGACTTTTGATGCTTTAACCAAGGCTGAGGAATTGACTAAGAACAACACAGGTTTGATACTTAATTTCGCCCTCAACTATGGTGGACGTGCTGAGATTACACAGGCTCTTAAGTTGATTTCCCAGGATGTGTTAGATGCCAAAATCAACCCAGGTGACATCACAGAGGAATTGATTGGCAACTATCTCTTCACCCAGCATTTGCCTAAGGAGTTACGAGACCCAGACTTGATTATTCGGACTAGTGGAGAATTGCGTTTGAGCAATTTCCTTCCATGGCAGGGAGCCTACAGTGAGCTCTATTTTACAGATACCTTGTGGCCTGATTTTGACGAGGTGGCCTTGCAGGAAGCCATTCTTGCCTACAATCGTCGTCATCGCCGATTTGGAGGAGTTTAGGAGGAAATATGACACAGGATTTACAGAAAAGAACCTTGTTTGCAGGGATTGCCCTGGCTATTTTCCTACCAATTTTAATGATTGGGGGCCTCTTGCTTCAGATAGCAATTGGAATCATAGCCATGCTAGCCATGCATGAACTTTTGAAGATGAGAGGTCTAGAGACCATGACGATGGAGGGCCTCTTGACCCTCTTTGCAACCTTTGCCTTGACCATTCCCTTGGAGAATTATCTGACTTTTTTACCAGTTGATGGGAATGTGGTTGCCTATAGTGTTTTGATTTCAATCATGTTAGGAACGACCGTTTTTAGCAAGTCTTATACGATTGAGGACGCTGTTTTCCCTCTTGCTATGAGTTTCTATGTTGGCTTTGGATTTAATGCTTTACTAGATGCTCGTGTTGCGGGTTTAGACAAGGCGCTCTTGGCCTTGTGTATTGTCTGGGCGACAGACAGTGGTGCCTATCTTGTTGGGATGAACTATGGTAAACGGAAATTAGCTCCGACAGTTTCTCCAAATAAAACCTTTGAGGGTGCCTTGGGTGGTATTTTAGGTGCTATTTTAGTAACCATCATCTTTATGATGTTTGACAATACAGTTGCTCTTCCGTATGGAATTTACAAGATGTCAGTCTTTGCTATTTTCTTTAGCATAGCTGGACAATTTGGTGATTTACTAGAAAGTTCGATTAAGCGTCACTTTGGTGTCAAGGATTCTGGGAAATTTATCCCTGGACATGGTGGTGTTTTGGATCGTTTCGATAGTATGTTGCTTGTATTTCCAATCATGCACTTATTTGGACTCTTTTAATCAAAAGACGGAGGAAATACTATGCTCGGAATTTTAACCTTTATTCTGGTTTTTGGGATTATTGTAGTGGTGCACGAGTTCGGGCACTTCTACTTTGCTAAGAAATCAGGGATTCTAGTGCGTGAATTTGCCATCGGTATGGGACCCAAAATCTTTGCTCATATTGGCAAGGATGGGACAGCCTATACCATTCGGATCTTGCCTCTAGGTGGCTATGTCCGTATGGCCGGTTGGGGTGATGATACAACTGAAATCAAGACAGGAACTCCTGTCAGTTTGACGCTTACTGATGATGGTAAGGTTAAACGCATCAATCTCTCAGGTAAAAAATTGGATCAAACAGCTCTTCCTATGCAGGTGACCCAGTTTGACTTTGAAGACAAGCTCTTTATCAAAGGATTGGTTCTGGAAGAAGAAAAAACATTTGCAGTGGATCACGACGCAACGGTTGTGGAAGCAGATGGAACTGAGGTTCGGATTGCACCTTTAGATGTACAATATCAAAATGCGACTATCTGGGGGAAACTCATTACTAATTTTGCAGGTCCTATGAACAACTTCATCTTAGGTGTCGTTGTTTTCTGGATTTTAATCTTCATGCAGGGTGGTGTCAGAGATGTCGATACCAACCAGTTCCATATTATGCCTCAAGGGGCTTTGGCTAAGGTAGGAGTACCAGAAACGGCACAAATTACCAAGATTGGCTCACATGAGGTTAGCAACTGGGAAAGTTTGATTCAGGCTGTGGAATCAGAAACCAAAGATAAGACGGCCCCGACCTTGGATGTGACTATTTCTGAAAAGGGGAGTGACAAACAAGTCACTGTTACTCCGGAAGAAAGTCAAGGCCGTTACCTTCTAGGTGTTCAACCGGGGATTAAGTCAGATTTTGTATCTATGTTTGTAGGTGGTTTTACAACTGCTGCTGACTCGGCCCTCCGAATTCTCTCAGAACTGAAAAATCTGATTTTCCAACCGGATTTGAACAAGCTAGGTGGACCTGTTGCCATCTTTAAGGCAAGTAGTGATGCTGCTAAAAATGGAATTGAGAATGTCTTGTACTTCTTGGCAGTGATTTCCATCAATATCGGGATTTTTAACCTTATTCCGATTCCAGCTCTGGATGGTGGTAAGATTGTGCTCAATATTCTGGAAGCTATTCGCCGTAAACCATTGAAACAAGAAATTGAAACCTATGTCACCTTGGCCGGAGTGGTCATCATGGTTGTCTTGATGATTGCTGTGACCTGGAATGACATTATGCGACTCTTTTTTAGATAATCGAGGAATATTATGAAACAAAGTAAAATGCCTATCCCAACGCTTCGCGAAATGCCAAGCGATGCTCAAGTTATCAGCCATGCTCTTATGTTGCGAGCTGGTTATGTTCGCCAAGTATCTGCAGGTGTTTATTCTTACCTACCACTTGCCAACCGTGTGATTGAAAAAGCTAAAAATATCATGCGCCAAGAATTCGACAAGATTGGTGCCGTTGAGATGTTGGCTCCTGCCCTTCTTAGTGCAGAATTGTGGCGCGAATCAGGTCGTTACGAAACTTATGGTGAGGACCTTTATAAACTAAAAAACCGTGAAAAATCAGACTTTATCCTAGGTCCAACTCACGAAGAAACCTTTACAGCTATTGTCCGTGATTCTGTTAAGTCTTACAAGCAATTGCCACTTAATCTTTATCAAATCCAGCCTAAGTATCGTGATGAAAAACGCCCACGTAATGGACTTCTCCGTACACGTGAGTTTATCATGAAGGATGCTTACAGTTTCCACGCTAACTATGATAGCTTGGACAGTGTTTACGATGAGTACAAGGCTGCTTATGAGCGTATTTTCACTCGTAGTGGTTTAGACTTCAAGGCTATCATTGGTGACGGTGGAGCCATGGGTGGTAAGGATAGCCAAGAATTTATGGCCATTACACCTGCTCGTACAGACCTTGACCGCTGGGTTGTCTTGGACAAGTCAGTTGCCTCATTTGATGAAATTCCTGCAGAAGTGCAAGAAGAAATCAAGGCAGAATTGCTTAAATGGATGGTTTCTGGTGAGGATACCATTGCTTACTCAAGTGAATCTAGCTATGCAGCCAACTTGGAAATGGCAACAAACGAGTACAAACCAAGCAACCGTGTTGTCGCTGAAGAAGAAGTGACTCGTGTTGCAACACCAGATGTTAAATCAATCGATGAAGTTGCAGCCTTCCTCAACGTTCCAGAAGAACAAACAATTAAAACTCTCTTCTACATGGCAGATGGTGAGCTTGTTGCAGCCCTTCTAGTTGGAAATGATCAACTTAACGAAGTCAAGTTGAAAAACCACTTGGGAGCAGATTTCTTTGACGTTGCTAGCGAAGAAGAAGTAGCAAGTGTTGTGCAAGCAGGATTTGGTTCACTTGGGCCAGTTGGTTTGCCAGAGAATGTTAAAATCATTGCAGACCGTAAGGTGCAAGATGTTCGAAATGCAGTTGTGGGTGCTAACGAAGATGGCTACCACTTGACTGGTGTGAACCCAGGTCGTGATTTTACTGCAGACTATGTGGATATCCGTGAAGTTCGTGAGGGTGAAATTTCACCAGACGGACAAGGTGTTCTTAACTTTGCGCGTGGTATTGAAATTGGTCACATCTTCAAACTCGGTACTCGCTATTCAGCAAGTATGGGAGCAGATGTTTTGGATGAAAATGGCCGTGCTGTGCCAATTATCATGGGATGTTACGGTATCGGTGTCAGCCGTCTCCTTTCAGCAGTGATGGAGCAACACGCTCGCCTCTTTGTTAATAAGACACCAAAAGGTGAATATCGTTACGCTTGGGGAATCAACTTCCCTAAAGAATTGGCGCCATTTGATGTTCACTTGATCACTGTCAATATCAAGGACGAAGAAGCGCAAGCCTTGACAGAAAAGCTTGAAGCAAGTTTGATGGGAGCTGGTTACGAAGTTTTGACAGACGACCGTAACGAACGTGTCGGAGTCAAATTCAGTGATAGCGACTTGATTGGATTGCCAATTCGTATCACTGTTGGGAAGAAAGCGGCCGATGGCATCGTAGAAGTTAAGATTAAAGCGACTGGTGACACCATCGAAGTTCATGCAGATAACTTGCTCGAAACGCTTGAAATCCTTAGTAAGAAATAAAAACTATAATCAGAAGAAAAACAAGGAAAAAATGTAACTAGTTTTTACCTTGTTTTTTCTGTATAATGGGAAAAATGAGTAGATAAAGAGGTAAATGTATGCTAAGATTTCCAAAGGATTTTGTCTGGGGATCCTCTACTTCTGGACCACAAACAGAAGGACGTGTAGCTGGTGACGGTAAGGGAGATAATCTCTGGGATTATTGGTACCAAGTGGAGCCAAATCGTTACTATAATGGGATTGGTCCAGATAAAACATCAACCTTTTATGAAAACTGGGAAAAGGATATTGACCTCTTGTTAGAAACTGGTCACACGGCCTTTCGGACTTCTATTCAGTGGTCACGGATTTTTCCACAAGGGCGTGGGGAAGTCAATCCTCAAGGTGTAGACTTTTACCGTAAGGTTTTTGAGGCTATTAAGGCCAAAGGGATTCGTCTTTTAGTCAATCTTTATCATTTTGATTTGCCTTTTGCCCTTCAAGAGGATGGTGATGGTTGGGAAAATAAGGCAACTGTCTCAGCCTATGAAGACTATGCTCGTTTTTGTTTTGAGACTTATGCAGATTTAGTGGATCAATGGATTACCTTTAACGAGCCAATCGTTCCAGTAGAATTTGGCTATTTTTACGATGCCCATTATCCACATAAGGTGGATGCAGAGGCAGCCGTTAAAGTAGCTTATCATACACAATTGGCCAGCAGTCGGGCGGTCAAGGCCTGCCATGAACTCTTGCCTGATTCCAAGATTGGGATTGTCTTAAACTTGACACCGGCTTATCCACGTAGCCAGCATCCTGCTGATGTTAAGGCAGCTCGCATTTCGGACCTTTTTCAAGCTCAATCTTTCTTAGATCCGTCCGTTTTGGGTACTTATCCACAGGAGTTAGTAGAAATCTTGCATGAACACGGTCTCTTGCCTGATGCTACAGAGGAGGAGTTGGATCTCATTCGTGACAATACGGTGGACTTCCTTGGTGTCAACTACTATCAACCTTTGCGTGTTATGGCTCCTCGATTTGCTAAGCATCCAGAAAGTCCACTCTTACCAGAACATTTTTACGAGCCTTATGTGATGCCTGGACGTAAAATCAATCCTCATCGTGGGTGGGAGATTTATGAGCAAGGGATTTATGACATTGCACAAAATATCAAGGAAAATTATGGCAATATTGAGTGGATGTTGACAGAGAATGGTATGGGTGTTGAAGGGGAAGAAAAATTCCGTGAGAATGGAATGATTCAAGATGATTACCGTATTGACTTTGTAAAAGGTCATCTTCGCGAACTTCACCGTGCTATTGAAGATGGAGCCAACTGTAAAGGATACTTAATCTGGACCTTTATCGATTGCTGGTCATGGCTCAATAGCTATAAAAATCGCTATGGCTTGGTCGAATTAGACTTGGAAACGCAAGAACGTCGTCTGAAGAAATCAGGGCACTGGTTCAAGGAATTAAGCGACAATAATGGATTTTAAAAAGGACTCTGACTGATTATCCTAATTGGTCAGAGCTTTTTTGAATACAGAAGGGTAATTTGAACTATACCAATTTTTACTCTTGACAAGTGAAAGAAACAAGTATATACTGTTTTTGCTGATTCTATAAAAGAGGAATTAGACTATACCAATTTTAAGGAGAAAGCACAGCTGGTCTGTGTCGTATATACTATGTGTGGAATTGTTGGTGTTGTTGGAAACACAAATGCAACTGATATTTTGATTCAAGGGCTTGAAAAGCTCGAATACCGTGGCTATGATTCTGCGGGGATTTTTGTCCTAGGTGGTGCTGAAAATCACCTAGTCAAGGCTGTCGGTCGTATCGCAGAATTATCTGCTAAGACAGCTGGTGTTGAGGGTACAACTGGTATCGGACATACTCGTTGGGCGACTCACGGGAAACCAACGGAAGACAATGCTCACCCACACCGCTCTGAGACAGAACGTTTTGTCTTGGTGCACAATGGAGTGATTGAGAACTACCTTGAAATCAAGGAAGAATACCTTGCAGGTCACCACTTCAAAGGGCAAACAGACACTGAAATTGCCGTTCATTTGATTGGAAAATTTGCGGAAGAAGAAGGGCTCTCAGTTCTTGAAGCCTTCAAAAAAGCTCTTCACATCATCCGTGGTTCTTATGCCTTTGCCTTGATTGACTCTGAAAATCCTGAAGTTATCTACGTAGCTAAGAATAAATCACCACTTTTGATTGGTCTTGGGGAAGGATATAACATGGTCTGCTCAGATGCTATGGCTATGATTCGTGAGACCAATCAATACATGGAAATTCATGACCAAGAGTTGGTAATCGTCAAGGCTGATAGCGTGGAAGTTCAAGACTATGATGGTAATAGTCGTGAGCGTGCTAGCTACACTGCTGAGCTAGACTTGTCAGATATCGGTAAAGGAACTTACCCTTACTACATGCTTAAGGAAATTGACGAGCAACCAACTGTTATGCGTAAACTAATCCAAGCCTACACAGATGAGGCTGGTCAAGTAGTAGTAGACCCAGCTATCATCCAGGCTGTTCAAGACGCAGACCGCATCTATATCCTTGCAGCTGGAACATCTTACCACGCAGGATTTGCTTCTAAGAAGATGCTGGAAGAATTGACGGATACACCAGTTGAACTTGGAATCTCATCTGAGTGGGGCTACGGTATGCCACTTCTCAGCAAGAAACCACTCTTCATCTTTATCAGCCAGTCTGGTGAAACAGCGGATAGTCGTCAAGTTTTAGTCAAGGCTAATGAAATGGGAATCCCAAGCTTGACAGTGACAAATGTCCCAGGTTCAACTCTTTCTCGTGAAGCCAACCATACCATGCTCCTTCATGCAGGACCTGAAATTGCCGTAGCCTCAACCAAGGCTTATACAGCGCAAATTGCAGCCCTTGCCTTCCTGGCAAAAGCAGTTGGTGAAGCAAACGGCAATGCTAAAGCTCAAGCCTTCGACCTGGTTCATGAGTTGTCAATCGTAGCTCAGTCTATCGAGTCAACTCTTTCAGAGAAAGAAACCATTGAAGCCAAGGTTCGTGAGCTTCTTGAAACAACTCGCAACGCCTTTTATATCGGACGTGGTCAAGATTACTATGTAGCCATGGAAGCAAGTCTCAAACTCAAAGAGATTTCTTACATCCAGTGTGAAGGCTTTGCGGCAGGAGAACTCAAGCATGGAACCATTGCCTTGATTGAAGAAGGAACGCCAGTCTTGGCCCTCTTGTCAGATCCAGTCCTTGCCAACCACACTCGTGGAAATATCCAAGAGGTTGCAGCCCGTGGTGCCAAAGTCCTCACTATCGCAGAAGAGAATGTTGCCAAAGATACAGACGATATCGTCCTTACGACTGTACACCCTTACCTCTCACCAATCTCAATGGTCGTGCCAACGCAATTGGTCGCTTACTTTGCAACACTCCACCGTGGCCTTGATGTGGATAAACCACGTAATCTTGCCAAGTCAGTAACGGTAGAATAAGCTAAAAAGTCTAGTTATCTAGGCTTTTTCTTATGAGCAAATGGGTTGCTTGTACTCAAGATTCGTGTTAGAATAATTTTTCAAATTGAAGGACAGAAATAGACAGGGAGAATCACAATGGTAGAATTGGGAATTTCAACATTTGGGGAAACAACGGAGCTTGAGGGGACTGGGCAAACTTACAGTCATGCCGAACGCATTCGTCAGTTGCTGGCAGAGATTGAACTGGCTGACAAGGTTGGTTTGGACGTGTATGGGATTGGCGAGCACCATCGAGAGGATTTTGCAGTATCAGCCCCAGAGATTGTTCTGGCTGCTGGGGCAGTTAATACCAAGAAAATCCGTTTGACCAGTGCAGTCAGCATACTCTCGAGCATGGACCCGATTCGTTTGTTCCAACAGTATGCCACTATCGATGCTTTGTCAAATGGGCGAGCGGAGATTATGGCTGGAAGGGGTTCTTTCACGGAATCTTTTCCCTTGTTTGGATATGATTTGAAAGACTACGAAGTCCTTTTTGATGAGAAATTAGACTTGCTTCAGTTAGTCAATGAAAAGACCAAGTTAGACTGGCAAGGTCGATTGACCCAAACAATCTCTGGTAAAGAAGTTTATCCTCGTCCGGTTCAGGACAAATTGCCCTTGTGGATAGCGACAGGTGGTCATGTAGAATCAACAGTGAAGATTGCTCAGACAGGCCTACCGATTGTCTATGCCATTATTGGTGGTAACCCTCGTTATTTTAAAAAGTTGATTCAGGCTTATCGTGAGATTGGAAGCGAAGCGGGTTATGCCAGTCAGGAACTAAAGGTTGGAGCTCATTCTTGGGGTTGGATTGCTGAAGATGGTGAGCAGGCTGTAAAAGATTATTTCCATCCGACTAAGCAAGTGGTGGATGCTATTTCCAAAGACCGTCCGCACTGGCAGGAATTGCGTTATGAGCAATATTTGGAGCAAGTTGGGCCAAATGGTGCTATGTTTGTGGGCAATTCAGATCAGGTGGCCGAAAAATTGATTCGCATGATTGAAGACTTAGGTTTGGATCGCTTTATGTTGCACCTACCTCTTGGTTCTATGCCTCATGAACAAGTCCTGAGAGCTATTGAACTCTTCGGTACACAAGTTGCACCCAAAGTACGGGCTTATTTTGCCATGAAAGAGGCTTAATAAAAAATCCTAATCAAGCTGATAAAAAATCTATATAACAACTATTTTTAAAAAAGTAATAAACAGAAAAGAATCTCTGAAAAGCTAGTAAAATCAAGCTTTCCAGAGATTTTTTTCGTTATTGATATAAACAATCCCAATCAAGTCGATAGTCAATATATATTGGGAAAAGGTCAAAAGGAGTGGTAAGATGGTTTCAATCCAAATGGAAGGAGAAAAGTATGACAAGTAAAAGAGAACTAGTTTTTAGAGCCATCCGAGGAGAAGAGGTGGAACGGGTTCCTGTAGGCTTTTGGTTTCATTTTGTAACACTGGAGGAAAAAGGGCAAGGATTAAATAACCCACGTATCTTTCAAAAAAGTGTAGAGGGGCATCGGAAGTACGTTGAAAGAATCCATCCTGACTTTGTTAAAATAATGAGTGACGGCTTTTTCATTTATCCAAGTAATGTTTATGGTCCTTCAGTTGCAAGTATTCAGGAGTTGGCTTCTATTGAGTCGATTGGTGAAAACCATCCTTAGATTCAGCAACAAGTAGAAGTGGTACAAGCCATTCGAGCAACCTTCACTGAGGAAATTGCTTCATTCTACAATATCTTTTCTCCGATTTCCTACTTGAAAAGGTGGTTTCGTACAGAGGCTTCTAGAGGTGATAAGGATGTTGCAGATATTTTTCTTGAAAATCCAGAGTTATTCAGTGAAATTTTAGACGTGATAGCAGAGGATATCGCTATCCTAACTAAAAAAATCATTCAGGATGGTGGAGCAGATGGAATCTATCTCAGTACTCAAGAAATTCAGGATGAGCGCATCACAGCAGAATTGTATCAGACCTATATTGAGCCAAGCAACATAAAGGTTTTAGAAGCTGCCAATCAGGTAGGTGGGGTAAATATCCTGCATATCTGCGGTTTCCAAGGTGCCAGTAACAATGTGACTATTTTCAAAGATTATCCAGCCCAGGTTTTCAATTGGGCAACCCACCATGAAGCAGTCAGTTTACCTCAAGGTCAGGAGCTATTTTATGGCAAAGCGGTCTTGGGTGGTTTTGAAAATGGGAAGCAGAGCCTGCTTTATGGAGGTAGTAAGGCTAAACTACAAGAGGAAACCAAACGATTGTTGACTGAAGCTGGGACTAGAGGGGTCCTTCTTGGAGCGGATTGCACAGTTCCAGATGACTTTGAATTAGAAAGATTGGACTGGATTCGTCAGGCTGCTATTTTAGAATAGGAGGACCTTATGAAAAGAAAAAAGTGGCTATTGGTAGGGACGGCCCTCGGCTTTGTCATCTTACTTGCGATCAGTCTTACAAAGGGACTTACTTGTAAGGGAGGGCCAAGATGTCATGGAGTTCAGGATTTTCAGAAAGGAAGTCTTCACTTTATTCAAACCAATGATATTGCCAGTGTTTTATTAGTTGAAAAAGAAAGAAATGGAGAATAAAGATGTCAGAAAATAGAGAATGGGTTTTAAAAGCATTTAGAGGAGAAGCGGTCGATCGTGTGCCAGTTGGTTTTTGGCATCACTTTACATCAGAAGAGGAATGGTTAAAGGGTTTTTCAAATCCTGTGATTATTGAAAAGAACATACAAGGTCACAAACAATTTATCCGTGACCTACATCCCGACTTTATCAAGTTGATGAGTGATGGCTATTTTGCTTATCCAAATCCAGTTATTGCCAAAGGAAAGTCACTCCAAGAGCTGTCGGAGATTCAACCTCTGGGTGAAGATCATCCGTGGATTAGAGAGCAGGTAGAATTAGTGAAGAAGATTAAGCAGGAGTTTACGGAAGATATTGTTGCTATTTACAATATATTTGCGCCTGTGACCTACCTCAAATGGTTACTTGGAGAAGTGTCTGGTGGAGATGATCTCATTGCAGATTTCTTGGTCCAAAATCCTCAGAAATTGAAAAAAGTACTTGATGTGATTGCGCAAGATATCGCTAGCTTGAGTCAAGCTATTATTAAAGATGCAGGAGTAGACGGTATTTATCTCAGTGTGCAAAGTATTCAGGATGCGCGTGTTTCTGCTGAAGCCTATCAGGAGATTATTGCGCCGAGTGAACTGACTGTTTTAAATGCAGCTAAGTCGGTTGGTGGGGTAAATATACTTCATATCTGTGGCTATGAAGGAGCCCGAAATGATATTCATATCTTTGCTGACTATCCAGCTCATGTTTTTAACTGGGCAGTTGGTCCAGAAGGGATCAGCTTAAAAGAAGGTCGTGAGATTTTCAAGGGTCATGCTGTTCTGGGAGGATTTGAAAACGGTAAAGATGGCCTTCTTTATCGAGGCAGTAAGGAAGAAATTCAAGCTGAAACCAAACGCTTGATAGAAGAAACAGGTAAAGATGGCCTCATACTTGGAGCAGATTGTACCATTCCGAGCGATATTGCAGTGGAACGTATCCAGTGGGTGAGAGAAGCATTAGATAAATAAAGGAGAAGAATATGAGTAAGAAAACATGGATTATTGGTGGAGTTGCGGTTGTGGCAGTACTTGGAGCAACGATTGTTGGTAGAACTTTGGCAGGAGCATCTGCTAAAGGTGCAGATGCAGCTTCGTCTGGACAAGTAATAACTTTAAAAGTTGCTCATACCCAAAACTATGTCCCTTATGATTTTATTGACGAAAAAGGGGAATCAGATGGTTATGAAGTCGCTGTTTTAAAGGCGGTTGATGAGAAATTAGCAGATTATAAATTTGAGTATACAGGAACTAGTGATGATGATCTTTTGATTGGACTTGAGTCTGGCAAGTACGATATTGGAACTAAAGGTGCTTGGTATACAGATGAACGGGCTAAGAAATTCATTATTCCATCTGAGCCAGTAGGAGCCAGCATTATTGGTTTTACTGTTAGAAAAGAAGATGAAGCCAAATATAAGAATATTGATGATTTCGCCAAAAACAAAGGCAAATTAGTACCAATCTCTCCTCAAAATGCTCAGTGGAATGTTATCAATAGTTATAATGACAAGCACAAGGATTCACCAATTGAGTTGACAGCTGCTGAATCATTCAAGGTGGCAGATGCTTATGCTTGGGTTTTAGAAGGACGTTACGATGCCTTCTTTGATATCAAGTTGTCTTTTGAAAAAGCAGTGACAGCAGAGGATGGTTCTTACCACCAATATGCGGACAAACTTAGCTGGTTCCCTTATAAAGGAATCCCAACCTATCCATTAATTCACCGTGATGAAAAGGGTGAGAAGTTTACTAAAGAGTATGAAAAAGCTATTAAAGAATTAAAAGAAGACGGTACTTTAGCTAAGCTTTCTCAAAAATACTTTAAAGAAGACGTCTTTAGCTACGTTGATAAAGATTAGATGAACAATCAGGCATGTTATACTCTTCGAAAATCTCTTCAAACCGCGTCAACGACGCCTTGCCGTAGGTATGGTTACTGACTTCGTCAGTTCTATCCATAACCTCAAAACACTGTTTTGAGCAACCTGCGGCTAGTTTGCTTTTTGATTTTCATTGAGTATTAGAAAGAGGTTTATATGGTTTCATATGATTTTTCAAGAGTGTTCCAATTTTTACCAACCTTATGGCAGGCTCTTCCTATGACCTTGTCCATTCTCTTTTTTACTACAATCCTCGGTTCCCTTTTCGGTGGCTTACTGGCTTGGGCTCAAGTGGGAGAAGATAAGACTTTTGCAGGTCTTTCCAAGGGCTATATTTTCACTCTTCGCTGTACTCCCCCCATTGTCTTACTGTTTTTAGTTTTTTATGGTTTGCCTGAATTTTTAAAATGGTGGCTGAATTTAGATATCAACAACTGGTCTAAGACGGTCTTCGTCTTATTCACCATGGTCTTACTATTTGCGGCTATCATTGCAGAAGTATTTAAGGCGTCCTATCAGGCAATTCCCAAAGGTCAGATGGAGGCTGGAGTCAGTATTGGTCTGACCCCTAGTCAGACATTTTGGAGAATCATTTTTCCTCAGGCTTTTCAAGTGGCTCTTCCAAATATGACGACCGCTATTCTAAATTTGATGCGGGACGCTGCCCTAGCCTATACGATTGGTTTTGTGGATGTCATGGGGGCTGGGAATCTCTTAATCAGTCGCAATTTGGGGAATTACTCTCTGGAAACCTATACAGCGGTTGCCATTCTTTATTGGGGTGTAGCCTTGGCTGTTTCCTTCTTGAGTCGCTTGTTAGAAAAATCTTTGGAAACGAAAGGGAGATAGGATATGGATTTAGACTATATTGCAAAAACCTTTTTAGAGACCTTAAAAGGGGTACCGACCACCTTGATTATCATGATTGTAGCCATGATCTTAAGTTTTCTACCAGCCTTGTTTTTAGCTCTGGGACAAATATATAAAGTAAAAGGTGTTCGAACTTTCTCTCTCGTGTATCTAGCTTTTATAAGAGCAACACCTCCGATTTTGCTGATTCTTTTCTTTTATAGTTTGTTTCCGAGTTTGCTCAATCAATTTCTCAAAAGCATAGGGAGTGATGTTGATATCTTTAAACTCAATCCGATCTATTATGCTTTTATTATCTATAGTTTGATGACGACAGGTAGTTTATCAGAAATCTTACGTTCGGCTATTTTGACTGTGGATAAGGGACAATTAGAAGCTGCACAAGCGATTGGCTTAACCACTAGTCAAGCTTATGTGAGGATTGTTTTTCCACAGGCCTTGCGATCAGCTTTGCCCAATCTGGCTAATCTAGTTATAAATATTGTAAAAGGAACCTCATTGGTCTTTGTGATGACTATTAAGGATATTACAGCAATTGCCCGTGTTGAAGCATCTTATGGTTATCAGTATTTTGAATCCTATTTTGTGATCTTTTTACAGTACATTCTTATTTGCGGATTGATTCAATGGGGCTTTTCAATCTTAGAGAAACGCTATATTCGAAGAGAAAAGGGACAAGTAGTGCCCAGTACAGGTTTAGCATAGGAGGAGACAATGTTACAAGTAGAACATGTTGCAAAAAAATTTGGAAACAGACAAGTCCTAGAGGATGTTAATCTCAAAGTCAACCAAGGGGATGTGGTTGTAATATTGGGGCCATCTGGATCAGGTAAAACGACTTTTCTCAGATGTCTCAATCATTTAGAAAAAGCAGATAGTGGCTCTTTGAAGCTTGCTGATAAAGACTACGATCTTGGCAAATTGACCAAAAAAGATATTTTAGAAATTCGCCAGAAGACCGCCTTTGTTTTTCAACATTATAATTTATTTGCTAATAAAACGGCCTTGGAAAATATTTTGGAGGGCCTGGTGATTGCGCGGAAAATTCCTAAGGAAGAAGCAACCAAACGTGCGGAAGCTGCCTTAGAAAAAGTTGGTTTACTAGCTTATAAAGATTACTATCCCTCTCAGCTTTCTGGAGGTCAGCAACAACGAATCGGCATTGCGCGTGCCATCGCTGTGAAACCAGAGGTCATTTTATTAGATGAGCCAACATCGGCCTTGGATCCAGAGTTGGTAGGGGATGTTTTAGATGTTTTAAAACAGTTGGCAAAAGAAGGGGTTACTATGGTAGTAGTGACTCATGAGATGGGTTTTGCTAGAGATGTAGCCAATCATGTCATTTTTATGGATGGTGGGAAAATTGTTGAAGAAAATAATGCCCATGATTTCTTTAGTCGTCCAAAAGAAGAAAGAACCAAGCAATTTTTGGCACGAATACTCTCGGATGCGACCTATAGTGTAGAATATATGATTTGATAGATAGGATTATTAGGGAAAAATCAATCCCCCGAGCATTGAGGCTCAGGGGATTTTTCTATAGGAGGGCTAGTTTAGTTCTCTTTTTTGTTTTTTAGTAAGAAACTGAGACCTAGAAGGGCAAGGAGACTAATTCCTGCAAACAGGAGTTTGTGATCGTTTTTGGTTCCTGTATTTGGAAGTTCAGCTTGTTTAGCTAGGGGTGAAGGTGTATTGTCTTTGCTAGAGTTTTCTACCGATTCGTTTTGAACCGCCTCTTTTACAGATGATGCTTGTGCTTCTTGTGCGGGTTGTTTAGCGTGTGAATCGGTTGTAGCTTGGCTAGGTTTATTTTCCGCATCAGCTACTTTGGCATCTGGTTTTGCAGAATCAGGTTTAGTTTGTGGAGCTGGAGTTTGCTGTTCCGGTTTGACTACTCGGTTGGACATATTGTCTTGGCTGTTATTTTGACCGTGTTCTTGTTTTAAGCTAGAAAGATCAAATTCTGGTTTTTCTTCCATAGCTGGGGCAACAATGGCACCGCCTTGAGAGACTCGAAGAACAGTAGCTGTAAGGGCATTTAATTTCAAGCCTTTTTCAGTCCACTCAAGTCCTTTCGGGTTGGCAATTCCGACTGGCCCTGCTTGGTTTTCATCTGCTAAAACTTCAGCATTTCTGAGATGTGCAAAGGCAGTTCCCAAATTAAATTCGCGAGCTTTTTCGTCCGCATTGACAAAGACTGCGTAGATATCCCCATTTGGAGCAGTGATTTGGTAGCCAATTACCACGTCCTCTTTTGCCACACCATTTTGGCCTGGAACAGTGATGAGGTGGACACGGTCTTTGATATCTTGGAGACTCTTAAGTCGGAAGGCATCTGTAGATTGACGAAGGGCAATCAAACCTTTCATATAGTCACGGCTCTTGACATTTTCAGGATATGCTTTTCCATCTGTAGCCTTAGTCCAGTCAAACTTGTTAATAGCATCACTCGAATCGTAAGAGTCATGGATGAAGTAAGGATAGTCAAATGGATTGCCGTCCTTATCACGCAACAAGTGAGATTTGTTTGGGACCTTATCCTCTGCTACTGGAGTCTTGTAGGCTGGGTCACGGAATTGTTTGGTACGTCCGTATTCCTGACCAGAGTGGATAAATGGAGTTCCTTGAGCTGTCAAGACCATGAGGTTTCCAAGTCGCAAACGACGGTGGATTTCAGCATAGTTCTCAGCCTTGCTTGGGTCTTTTTTGATAGACTGGGCAATGATGTCAAAGAGGGTCAAGTTATCATGGGCTGCGATGTATTGGATAACATCTCCAGGACTATCTGCTTCAAAGTTGGTTGGTTGAGCAATGAGATTTTTGAAGATAGTGTTGATATCACGCTTGCCACCTGTGATAAAGGCAGGTTGACCTTCGTTTGGATAACCAGACTTGAGGTTGTTACGGATGTCGTCTGAGAAGACTGCTACAGTATCGGTATGTTTCATCCAATCTTGGTCAGCAGCTTTAGTAGGCATATTTTCATCACCAGCATAGGTTCTCCAACCTTCACCCAGCATGATGAGGTTTGGATTGAGGGCGCGTGCAGCCTTGTACGCTTCTTCGATAGAAGCGGCATCATGGTCTCCCATCATATCGAAGCGGAATCCATCCACTTTGTAGGTATCAACTAGATATTTGATAGAGTCAACTAGGAGTCGTTTGGCCATATGATGGGTTGTTCCCAAACGTCCACCACCAAAGCTAGTGCGAGGTGTACCATCAGCATCCATAAAGTGGTAGTAGTTTGGTTCTAAATCTTCAAAGATATCGACTTTAGCTGTATGGTTATACACTACATCCAGGATAGCTCCCATGCCACGTTTGTGGATCTCGTTGATGAGGTTTTTAAATTCTGCGATTCGTTTTTCTGGATTTTTAGGATCGCTTGAGTACATACCAGTCAATGAGAAGTAGTTTTGAGGGTCATATCCCCAGTTATAGTTGCTGTTGCTTGAAGAATAGTCAGACAAGCGTTCATGGTTTTTCAATTCATTGACAAAGTAGTAAGACAAGACTGGAAGGAGCTGGATGTGGGTCACACCTAAGTCTTTGAGATAGTCTAGTTTTTCAATAAAGGCTTCAAAGGTACCAAATGGTTTGGTCAAGTCTTTTGCAATGGCAGGATCTGAAGTGAAGTCACGCACATGAGCTTCATAGATAACGGCATCTTCACGAGTCTTGAAGTTGTGAATCTTACCATAAGTTAAGTCTTGAGGTCCTAGTTTAGCTGGATTTACAAAGGCGGCTTTAGCCACTTTATGGGAATCGTCAATCTTAGCATCGTCGCTATTCCAAGCAGCGAGGGACTTAGCGTAAGGATCGAGTGCAAGAACCGTTTTACCCTGACGCTCGATTTGGTATTGATAATAGTATCCAGTGAAATCTGTGATGCCTAGTTTATTTGTGCTATCTAGAGTTTGTTTCCAAGTTCCTTTTTCCCCTTTTTCAAGAGCGACAGTTCCAACCACTTTTTCAGGGTCATTCTTGTCGTAGACAACAACAGAAACCTTATCAGCACTTGGTGACCAGAGAGTTAAATCAACCTGTTTTCCATTTTCTTTGAGGTCAGCTCCAAGTTTACCATCATAGCTGTAAGTCTCATCTTTAAGACGCCAGCTTGTTTTGGTAGTGAATTTGTCAGAGTTGTAGCTAACTGTATAAGGATGTTGTGTGTCAGAGAAATCTCCGCTGTAGGTCACTTTCTTGCCGGCTTCATCGATTGCGACATCGGTAATAGCTACTTTTTCTCCTAGGTGATTAGTGATGCTAGAGTGCTTGAGGATATCCTCTTTTTTAGCACCTACAAGTGTTGAAAAGCTACTTTCAATGCTAGAAGTTCCTACGTGTTGGGCTCCTGTCATACGGATATCATGGACATAGTATGGATTTGTGTAAATCGTTTCGTCATCGTCTTTTAGGAAAATTTGGCTATGGTTTTTCAAATCTGTGAACTTATAATCTTCTTTACGGATTTTCACGTCATCTCCTTGCTTGCTTCTGTCTAATAATAAAAATCCAAGGTCTTTAGCTGCATCTTTGAGTGGAATATCGATATAGCGACCGTATTTGCCTGTGGCCGTAAAGTCTGTTCCGTTAGGCCATTCACCACTACTTGGATTTTTCACATCTCCCCAGTACCAGAGAGATTTCTTGTCATAGTTGCCATCTGTACGGTAGTAGTTGACGCGAATAGTTCCTGCAGGCTGTGGTTCGTAAGAGAAAACCTTGTGATCTTGGTCCAACCAAGCCTCATTCATCTTTGGTGCCAGTTTTTCTACCGATTTATCACCTGTCAGATTTTTTCCAGCTGTATTGTTGATGAGGAAGCTAATTTTCTTGGCTTGTTCTCCCTTTAATTTGACATCTAGGTAATAGCCGTAGTCATCTTTTTTGGCATCCTTAAAGGACAAGGCTCCGTTAGGCCAATTTTCAGATGGTTTTTCAACATCATCCCAAGTCCATAGTCCTTGACTATCCTTGTTTTCTTCAGGAAGTTTTTTGACGTGGATACGGAAATAGTTGTCTTCGATTGGCTCTTCTGCCTTAGTTTCAGTCGTTACTGGACTCGTAGAAGTTGTTGGCTCGCTTGAACGATCTTGCCCAATTTGTGGTGCTGAGTCGGCTGGAGTTGCAGCAGGAGTAGTTATCTCTGTTGCAGGTTTTTCTTCTGTTTTTTCTAGGGAAGCGTTTGCATTTTTAGGCGAAGAAATATCACTTTCCTTCTTATCAGCGTTGGCTGTTGTATCAGTAAAAGGTTGGGCAAGGGCAGTAGTAGTTTCATTACTAGTTCCCTTATTATTTGTAGTATTTTCATTGGCTGAGATAGTTGGTGTAACCATGGCAAGCAGAACAAGGCTTGCTCCAATAAGGACAGAACCAGTTCCATTCTTGAGGGAACGGATGCTGTAAACCATTTTTTTCTCAGTGTGAGATGGTGTTTTTCTCATAATCATTCTCCTGTAAATGAATTTCTCTATCAGTATAGCATGTAGTAAAACAATATGCAAGCGTTTTCCTGGAATTAAACTAAAAGAAAAATCGCAACAGGTTTTGTTACGATTCAGTCAGTCTTTCTTTATGAATTTGTGAACCCAAAAGGTGGAGGTGGTGAAATAGTTCTGCAGTAGAAAGATTCCGACTACAAATAATTGGTTTCGGACAGTTGGAAACAGGGAAGGTAGTGATCACAATATCGTGAGAAATTTGATTGAAAATTGAGAATGAAATAGTAGCTTCTTCCCAAGAATCAAAGAGATAGAGATTATTGCCGTAGTGAGTTAGGGTGTCAATTAGATTTTGTGCGTGATGGCTATCCAGATGACTAATGACTAAAACACGTATTTTGGGAAGTTTTTGAAGTAATTGGACTAAAATTCGATGCCCTTGAATCGAAAAGGTATAGACAAGTTCTTGTAGCTTAATTTGGTGATTTTCCAGTCCCATCTCAATCAGATAAGATTGGAATTTGTATTGACTTACTTCAAATAGTTTTGGGAATTCTGCTTGATAATTACTTAAAATCTGGGATTTCTGTCTGTCGAGAGACTGGTTACTGAGTAAATGGAAGAAATCAGATTGGGCAGTGTAGTGGAGGAGCCAAATCAATTCCTCACGATTTTCAATCTGTAGGTGAAATTCTTTGGCCAGTTCTTCTAGAATTTGGCTCAATAAACGGTAGGATTTTTGAATCTGATGAATGTCTCCTAACGCTCCACTACTAGGATTAGTTGCGATTTGAGGAGACTTTACTGGGTTTGAAAATAGCTGTTCCAGTGTTTCTTTTGTCGGTTCAAAATAGAGCTTTTTAGCTATCTTCTTAATATTTTCTTCAAACTGGGTAATCTGCATGAGAGAGCTGTAGTGACTGGTTAAAAGGGGAGTAGGATTTTCAATCAAATGACTCTTATTAAAGCGCTCCAGATTGATAGCGAGGATATATTTGATTTGCCGTAAGCTACTGAGGTTGGGTGAAACTTGTTGGGCGTCCAAAAATAGCTGAATCAAGTGTGTGAGTGATTCTTCAGAAATAGAAGGGAAGGGCCAATCAAGAAAACTGTAACTTTGGCTAAAGTAGTCCAGATAAAAGGTGCGAATGTCTTCTTCTGCTCCCTCCAAGACTAAAGGAGAAAGTTGGATGTTGACGCTATAGTGTTGTGGAAGTTTAGTGTTGATACGATGAATGATTTCCTCAATCTGCTCTTGATTAGTGGAAAGTGCCTGACATATTTGCTCAAGCGATTGCCCCTCTTTGAAAAATAACTGGTTCAAAAAAGAATAGGTTTCAGATTGTTTAAAAATCGCAATCCTAGGATCCAAGGTGTTTTGAAAGTCAAATTGCAATTGAATACCTTTAGTTCTTGATTGTATCAGGAGGTTTGGGAATAATTGCTCAAGCTTAAAAAGGTGTTCTTGTAATTCTTCTATTGAACAATTCAGCTTCTCAGCCAAGACTGAAAGTGCTATCCAATCATGGTGTTTGGTTAATTCTTCCAGTAAGAATAGCAAGTCTTGATCAGTTTTAGACAGCAAGATATTCATCGCAAACCTCCCTATATATTTATACATATATATTAAAAGAAAAGCCTAGTAAAGTCAAGAAAAATAGCCTAAGATAAAAAAGTAAAGTTGTGATTTACTATATTTTGTATCGAACTGTTAAACTGAAAATGAAGTTTGCAAAGTAATCATTGAATTTAAATTTTTATAGGAAAAGATTTTGTCAAAAAATCGTTAATCCCCTTGAAAAATCTAGCTAAATAGGGTATAATATGAGTAATCATTTGTCGTAGGTTTTGTCTGAAATATTGTCCAGACAAGGCTCACAGCAGTTAAATCTTCTGGAAAAGTCAGATTTAGCTGCTCTTTTTGTGCTTTTTTTCAGGATTTCGCGTGTTTGTAACAAAGACTTAAAGATTCTGAAAATTCATCAAGAGGACACGGTGATAGGGGTTTTTAAAACCATATGACGATTAGAAAAGCCTGATTGACAAGGCTTGGAACTTATTTACAAAGGAGAATCATCTTGGCAGGACATGACGTTCAATACGGGAAACATCGTACCCGTCGTAGTTTTTCAAGAATCAAAGAAGTTCTTGACTTACCAAATTTGATTGAAATTCAAACTGACTCATTCAAAGATTTCCTAGACCATGGTCTGAAGGAAGTGTTTGAAGATGTATTGCCAATTTCAAACTTCACAGACACAATGGAGTTGGAATTTGTTGGATATGAAATCAAGGAACCAAAATATACGCTAGAAGAAGCTCGTATTCACGATGCTAGCTACTCAGCACCAATTTTTGTAACCTTCCGCTTGATCAATAAAGAAACAGGCGAAATTAAAACCCAAGAAGTTTTCTTTGGTGATTTCCCAATCATGACTGAAATGGGTACTTTCATCATCAATGGTGGTGAACGTATCATCGTATCTCAGTTGGTCCGCTCACCAGGTGTTTACTTTAACGATAAAGTTGATAAAAACGGTAAAGTGGGCTACGGTTCAACTGTTATCCCTAACCGTGGAGCTTGGTTGGAACTTGAAAGCGACTCAAAAGATATCGCCTACACTCGTATCGACCGTACTCGTAAGATTCCATTTACGACATTGGTTCGTGCGCTTGGTTTCTCAGGTGATGATGAAATCTTTGATATCTTTGGTGATAGCGAATTGGTTCGCAACACTGTTGAAAAAGATATCCACAAGAACCCAATGGACTCTCGTACAGACGAAGCCTTGAAAGAAATTTACGAACGCCTTCGTCCAGGTGAGCCTAAGACTGCTGAAAGCTCACGTAGCTTGCTTGTGGCTCGTTTCTTTGACCCACGTCGTTATGACTTGGCAGCTGTCGGTCGTTACAAAATCAATAAAAAACTCAATGTTAAAACACGTTTGCTCAACCAAACCATTGCGGAACCATTGGTAGACCCTGAAACAGGAGAAATCTTGGTAGAAGCTGGTACAATCATGACTCGTAGCGTGATTGAAAGTATTGAAAGCCATTTGGATGGTGATTTGAACAAGATTGTTTACATTCCAAATGATGCAGCCGTTGTGACTGAGCCAGTTGTTCTTCAAAAATTCAAGGTTGTTGCTCCAACTGATCCAGACCGTGTTGTAACTATTATTGGTAATGCTAATCCAGATGACAAGGTTCGTATCGTCACTCCTGCAGATATCCTTGCTGAGATGAGCTACTTCCTCAACTTGGCTGAAGGACTTGGGCGTGTAGATGATATCGACCACCTTGGGAACCGTCGTATCCGTGCGGTTGGTGAATTGCTTGCCAACCAAGTACGTTTGGGACTTTCTCGTATGGAACGTAATGTCCGTGAACGTATGTCTGTTCAGGACAACGAAGTTTTGACACCGCAACAAATCATCAATATCCGTCCTGTAACAGCTGCTGTTAAAGAATTCTTTGGTTCATCACAGTTGTCACAGTTCATGGACCAACACAACCCACTTTCTGAGTTGTCTCACAAACGCCGTTTGTCAGCCTTAGGACCTGGTGGTTTGACACGTGACCGTGCTGGATATGAAGTACGTGACGTGCACTACACTCACTACGGCCGTATGTGTCCAATCGAGACACCTGAAGGACCTAACATTGGTTTGATCAATAACTTGTCATCTTACGGACACTTGAACAAATATGGTTTTGTTCAAACACCATACCGTAAAGTTGACCGTGAAACAGGTATTGTTACTAACGAAATCGTTTGGTTGACAGCCGATGAAGAAGATGAATTTACTGTAGCACAGGCTAATTCTCGTCTGAATGAAGATGGAACATTTGCTGAGAAAGTTGTCATGGGACGTCACCAAGGGGTCAACCAAGAGTATCCAGCTAATGTTGTTGACTACATGGACGTATCACCAAAACAGGTAGTTGCCGTTGCGACAGCATGTATTCCTTTCTTGGAAAACGATGACTCCAACCGTGCCCTCATGGGAGCCAACATGCAACGTCAGGCTGTGCCATTGATTGATCCAAAAGCGCCTTACGTTGGTACTGGTATGGAATACCAAGCAGCCCACGATTCTGGAGCGGCTGTGATTGCCCAGTATGATGGTAAAGTTACTTACGCAGATGCTGATAAGGTAGAAGTACGCCGTGAAGATGGTTCATTGGACGTTTACCACATCCAAAAATTCCGTCGTTCAAACTCAGGTACTGCTTACAACCAACGTACGCTTGTTAAAGTTGGCGATGTCGTTGAAAAAGGCGACTTTATCGCTGACGGACCTTCTATGGAAAATGGGGAAATGGCGCTTGGACAAAACCCAATCGTTGCCTACATGACTTGGGAAGGTTACAACTTCGAGGATGCCGTTATCATGAGCGAACGCTTGGTTAAAGACGATGTCTACACATCTGTCCACCTTGAAGAATACGAATCAGAAACGCGCGATACAAAGCTCGGGCCTGAAGAAATTACGCGTGAAATTCCAAACGTTGGTGAAGATGCCCTTAAAGACCTTGACGAAATGGGGATTATCCGTATCGGTGCTGAGGTTAAAGAAGGCGATATTCTTGTAGGTAAAGTAACACCTAAGGGTGAGAAAGACCTTTCAGCTGAAGAACGTCTCTTGCACGCTATCTTCGGAGACAAGTCTCGTGAAGTACGTGACACTTCTCTTCGTGTACCACACGGTGCCGATGGTGTCGTTCGTGATGTTAAAATCTTTACCCGTGCAAATGGAGACGAGTTGCAATCAGGTGTTAACATGCTGGTTCGCGTCTACATCGCTCAAAAACGTAAGATCAAGGTCGGAGATAAGATGGCCGGACGTCACGGAAATAAAGGGGTTGTCTCTCGTATCGTTCCTGTAGAAGACATGCCTTACCTTCCAGACGGAACTCCAGTCGATATCATGTTGAACCCACTTGGGGTGCCATCACGTATGAATATCGGTCAGGTTATGGAGCTCCACCTTGGTATGGCAGCCCGTACTCTTGGTATCCACATTGCAACACCAGTCTTTGACGGAGCAAGTTCTGAAGATCTTTGGTCAACCGTTAAAGAAGCAGGTATGGATAGCGATGCCAAGACGATCCTTTACGATGGACGTACTGGTGAACCGTTTGATAACCGTGTTTCTGTCGGAGTCATGTACATGATCAAACTCCACCACATGGTTGACGATAAATTGCACGCGCGTTCTGTCGGACCTTACTCAACTGTTACTCAACAACCACTCGGAGGTAAAGCTCAGTTTGGTGGACAACGTTTCGGTGAGATGGAGGTTTGGGCTCTTGAAGCCTACGGTGCGTCAAATGTCCTTCAAGAAATCTTGACTTACAAGTCTGACGATATCAACGGACGTTTGAAAGCTTATGAAGCTATTACAAAAGGAAAACCAATTCCAAAACCAGGTGTTCCAGAATCCTTCCGAGTTCTTGTCAAAGAATTGCAATCTCTTGGTCTTGACATGCGTGTCCTAGACGAAGATGACCAAGAAGTGGAGCTTCGCGACTTGGATGAAGGAATGGACGAAGATGTCATCCACGTAGATGACCTTGAAAAAGCCCGTGAAAAAGCAGCCCAAGAGGCTAAAGCAGCCTTTGAAGCTGAAGAAGCTGAGAAAGCAACAAAAGCGGAAGCAACAGAAGAAGCTGCTGAAGAAGAATAAGCAGTTCACTTAGAATAGAAAGGGAAGAAATAGTGGTTGATGTAAATCGTTTTAAAAGTATGCAAATCACCCTAGCTTCTCCAAGCAAAGTCCGTTCATGGTCTTATGGAGAAGTCAAAAAACCTGAAACAATCAATTACCGTACCTTGAAACCAGAACGTGAAGGACTCTTTGATGAAGTCATCTTTGGTCCTACAAAAGACTGGGAATGTGCTTGTGGTAAGTACAAACGCATTCGTTACAGAGGGATTGTTTGTGACCGTTGTGGGGTTGAAGTAACGCGTACAAAAGTTCGTCGTGAGCGTATGGGGCATATCGAGTTAAAAGCTCCTGTATCTCACATCTGGTACTTCAAGGGAATTCCAAGCCGTATGGGCTTGACCCTTGATATGAGCCCTCGTGCCCTCGAGGAAGTAATCTACTTTGCAGCTTATGTGGTGATTGATCCGAAGGATACACCACTTGAGCACAAGTCTATCATGACAGAGCGTGAATACCGTGAGCGCTTGCGTGAGTATGGTTATGGATCATTCGTTGCCAAGATGGGTGCCGAAGCCATCCAAGACCTTTTGAAACAAGTAGATCTTGAAAAAGAAATTGCTGAACTCAAAGAAGAGTTGAAAACAGCGACTGGACAAAAACGTGTCAAAGCAATCCGTCGTTTGGATGTTTTGGATGCCTTTTACAAGTCTGGAAACAAACCTGAATGGATGATTCTCAATATCCTTCCGGTTATTCCACCAGATCTTCGTCCAATGTTGCAGTTGGATGGTGGCCGTTTTGCCTCATCTGACTTGAACGACCTTTACCGCCGTGTTATCAACCGTAACAACCGTTTGGCTCGTTTGCTTGAGTTGAATGCACCAGGTATCATCGTTCAAAATGAGAAGCGTATGCTTCAAGAAGCGGTTGACGCTTTGATTGACAACGGTCGTCGTGGTCGTCCAATTACAGGACCAGGTAGCCGTCCATTGAAATCATTGAGCCACATGCTGAAAGGTAAACAAGGACGATTCCGTCAAAACTTGCTCGGTAAACGTGTTGACTTCTCAGGACGTTCCGTTATCGCCGTTGGTCCAACACTTAAGATGTACCAATGTGGTGTGCCGCGTGAAATGGCAATCGAGCTCTTTAAACCATTTGTCATGCGTGAAATCGTTGCTCGTGATATCGTGCAAAACGTCAAAGCAGCTAAACGCTTGGTGGAACGTGGAGACGAACGCATCTGGGATATCCTTGAAGAAGTGATCAAAGAACATCCAGTGCTTCTTAACCGTGCACCGACTCTTCACCGTTTGGGTATCCAAGCCTTCGAGCCTGTCTTGATTGATGGTAAGGCCCTTCGCTTGCACCCACTTGTCTGTGAAGCCTACAATGCCGACTTTGACGGGGACCAAATGGCCATCCACGTACCGCTTTCAGAAGAAGCCCAAGCAGAAGCTCGTATCCTCATGCTCGCTGCTGAGCATATCTTGAACCCGAAAGATGGTAAACCAGTTGTTACTCCATCTCAGGATATGGTTTTGGGTAACTACTACTTGACCATGGAAGAAGCTGGTCGTGAAGGTGAAGGAATGGTCTTCAAAGACCGTGATGAAGCTGTCATGGCTTACCGCAATGGTTATGTTCACCTCCACTCACGTGTTGGTATCGCAACTGACAGCCTTAACAAACCATGGACAGAAGAGCAAAAACACAAGGTCTTGCTTACAACAGTTGGTAAAATTCTCTTCAACGATATCATGCCAGAGGGACTACCATACTTGCAAGAACCAAACAATGCCAACTTGACAGAAGGTGTTCCAGCTAAATACTTCTTGCCACTTGGTGGAGATATCAAGGAAGCAATCAGCAAACTTGAACTCAACCCTCCATTCAAGAAGAAAAACCTTGGAAATATCATCGCTGAAATCTTCAAACGTTTCCGTACGACAGAAACTTCTGCCCTACTTGACCGTATGAAGAACCTCGGTTACCACCACTCAACTCTTGCAGGATTGACAGTGGGTATTGCCGATATCCCAGTCGTTGATGACAAGGCTGAAATCATTGAAGAATCACACAAACGTGTAGAACAAATCACAAAACAATTCCGTCGTGGTATGATCACAGACGACGAGCGCTACAATGCTGTTACAGCTGAATGGCGTGCTGCTCGTGAAAAACTAGAGAAACGTTTGATTGCCAACCAAGATCCTAAGAACCCAATCGTTATGATGATGAACTCAGGAGCCCGTGGTAATATCTCAAACTTCTCACAGCTTGCCGGTATGCGTGGTCTGATGGCTGCTCCGAACGGACGTATCATGGAATTGCCAATCCTTTCAAACTTCCGTGAAGGTTTGTCAGTACTCGAAATGTTCTTCTCAACTCACGGTGCCCGTAAAGGTATGACCGATACGGCCCTTAAGACAGCCGACTCAGGTTACTTGACTCGTCGTTTGGTTGACGTTGCCCAAGACGTTATTATCCGTGAGGACGACTGTGGAACTGACCGTGGTCTCTTGATCCGCTCTATCGCAGAAGGAAAAGAGATGATCGAGTCTCTCGAAGAGCGTCTCAATGGTCGTTACACTAAGAAAACTGTTAAACATCCAGAAACTGGTGCAGTAATCATTGGTCCAAATGAGTTGATTACAGAAGACAAGGCGCGTGAAATTGTCAACGCTGGTGTGGAAGAAGTGACTATCCGTTCCGTATTTACATGTAACACTCGTCATGGTGTCTGCCGTCACTGTTACGGTATCAACTTGGCGACTGGTGATGCGGTTGAAGTTGGTGAAGCAGTTGGTACAATCGCTGCCCAATCTATCGGGGAACCTGGTACACAGCTTACAATGCGTACCTTCCACACGGGTGGGGTTGCCTCAAATACCGATATCACTCAGGGTCTTCCTCGTGTCCAAGAAATCTTTGAAGCCCGCAATCCTAAAGGGGAAGCGGTTATCACAGAGGTTAAAGGACAAGTTACTGCTATCGAAGAAGATGCGTCAACTCGTACCAAGAAAGTCTTTGTTAAGGGTGAAACTGGCGAAGGCGAATATGTTGTTCCATTTACCGCTCGTATGCGTGTTGAAGTTGGTGACCAAGTAGCGCGTGGTGCTGCTCTTACAGAAGGTTCTATCCAACCAAAACGTCTCCTTGCAGTTCGTGATGTCTTGTCAGTTGAAACTTACCTTCTTGGTGAAGTACAAAAAGTTTACCGTAGCCAAGGGGTAGAAATCGGTGACAAACACATCGAGGTAATGGTTCGTCAAATGATCCGTAAAGTCCGTGTCATGGATCCAGGTGACACAGATCTTCTCATGGGTACCCTCATGGATATCAATGACTTTACAGATGCTAACAAAGATGTCCTTATCGCAGGTGGAGTTCCAGCGACAGGTCGCCCAGTTCTTATGGGAATTACCAAAGCCTCACTTGAAACAAACAGTTTCTTGTCAGCGGCTTCCTTCCAGGAAACAACTCGTGTCCTTACAGATGCGGCTATCCGTGGTAAGAAAGACCATCTCCTTGGACTTAAAGAAAATGTTATCATCGGTAAGATCATCCCAGCAGGTACTGGTATGGCCCGTTACCGTAACCTTGAACCACATGCTATCAACGAAGAAGAATACCTTAACCCTCCAGTAGAGGAAGAAGAAAACGAAGAAGCAACAGAAGTAGTTGTGGATACTGCCGTTGAAACTGTGGAAGAAACAGTAGAATAAAAGAGAATGAGAGAGCCTTCGGGTTCTCTTTCTCTTTTCTGAAAACTTTCTCCATTTTTCCATGAAATGTGGTAAAATAAAAGAAAGAAGCTGACAAAGGAGACGGGTATGGAACAAACATTCTTTATCATTAAACCAGATGGTGTAAAAAGAGGACTAGTGGGTGAAGTGTTGAAACGGATCGAACAACGTGGATTTACAATTGAAAAATTGGAGTTGCGTTCACAGGTTTCAGAAGAGTTGATTGACCAGCACTATCAGGACTTGGTTGGTCAGAGTTTTTACCCACCGATTCGTGAATTTATGACTTCAGGACCGGTTCTTGTAGGTATCATTTCTGGTCCCAAAGTAATTGAAACTTGGCGAACTATGATGGGGGCAACTCGTCCAGAAGAAGCTTTACCAGGAACTATTCGAGGTGATTTTGCAAAAGCTGCTGGAGAAAACCAAGTTATCCAAAATGTTGTACATGGTTCAGATTCAGAAGAGTCAGCTAAGCGAGAAATTGCTCTTTGGTTTAAGGAAAAATAGCAAAAGGTTTGATGTAAGGATTACTTGCATCAAACTTTTTTGCATTTTAGAGTAGAAAACGGACAGTTGAGAAATATTCTAGCAATGGTGAGGATTTCTAGCATATAATAAGAGCAAGTAAGGGAGGAAGAATGATGGAAAGAATGAAAAAGCAAATTCGAGCTTTGCTATTGCTGACAGTTTTTGGTCTTAGTAGCTGTTCTTGTTTAAGTTTATCGACTTGGTCCTTGATGTTAAATCAAAACTGCTTCTATTATTTAGTGGGTATGTTGCTCCTTGCGAGCATTGGAGCAGGGCTAAACTATTATAGAGGGCAGCGAAATCAACATTATTCAGTTTTTAAAGAAGATAGACAGCAATTCTTGTATACTCTGTTGCTATTGGTAAATGTTTTAGGTTTAGCTTTGATTATCATAGAATATCTTCTTACAGGAAGGACAACTGGTGAAGAGTTTGTGGAAGTCTTTCTACCGAGTTTCTTTTTCTTATTTGGTATTGATTTGTTAGTCTTTCTGCCAATTCAGAAGTATGTATATGTCTTGAAAAAGATTTTGGGTAAAAAGCAAATCTGTTTTATTAGTGGATTAGCTATTTTAATCGTACTCAGAAATCCTTGGTCAATATTATCCATGACATTTTATATTGCCTTGGGAATGCTATTTCTAGGACTGTTGGTGCCAAAAGTCATTCGCTGGGAAGTTTCATTTTATAGCCACTTGATGAGAGATATATTATTAGTCGTTTTCTTGTTGTTTCTATTTTGAAATCAAAATATGAACTGGGATAAGTTTTACAATTTATAATATGGACTTCACAGATAATATCTCGACAAAGAATAACTTTTTGGTATAATAGAAATATGTACACTAAAAGCGAAGAAGAGTTACAGTCCTTAGGTGAACGTTTGGGCTGTTTATTAGAGAAGAATGATGTCTTAATTCTAACTGGAGAACTTGGAGCAGGTAAAACGACCTTTACTAAGGGACTTGCTAAAGGTTTACAGATTTCTCAGATGATTAAAAGTCCAACCTATACTATCGTGAGAGAGTATGAAGGTCGTCTTCCTCTTTACCACCTAGATGTTTATCGTATTGAGGGGGATGCTGATTCTATTGATTTGGATGAGTTTCTCTTTGGTGGTGGGGTAACTGTCATTGAGTGGGGACATCTTTTAGGTGATGCCTTACCAGATACTTATTTAGAATTGGAAATTCTAAAAGAGGAAGATGGTCGCAGATTAAACTTCAAAGCCAAGGGGTTACGTGCAGAAAAACTCTTAGAGGAGCTTCGACATGGAGTATGAATTGCTCATTAGGGAAGCAGAGGTTGAAGATGCGGCTGCCTTAGTATCATTTTTAAATCGTGTTAGTGTAGAAACAGATTTTACCAGTCTGGACAGGGATGGTATTTTGATGACAGATACTGAGATGGAGTTATTTTTGGATAAACAGGCTCACTCGGAAAATCAAATCACTTTACTGGCCTTACTGAATGATGAAATTGCTGGTCTTGTAAATATCACAGCTGATCAACGCAAGAGAGTTCGTCATATTGGAGATCTCTTTATTGTGATTGGTAAGAAATATTGGAATAATGGATTGGGAAATTTGTTACTTGAAGAAGTCGTAGAATGGGCGCAGGCTAGTGGCATTCTTCGTCGACTTCAACTAACTGTCCAAACTCGTAATCAAGCTGCAGTTCATCTTTATCAAAAGCATGGCTTTGTAATTGAAGGTCGCCAAGAGCGTGGAGCATATATAGAAGAAGGGAAATTTATCGATGTTTACCTGATGGGTAGACTGATAGATTAATAGAAATATGGTTAAAAAAATTATTGGAATGGTGCTAGCTTTTCTAGCTGTGACAATTTTGGGTGTTGGTGTCTTCGCTTATACTATTTATCAGCAAGGTACACAAACCTTATCAAAAACCTATAAAAAAATTGGAGAAGAAACCAATGTTATTGAGGCGACTGAACCTTTAACGATCCTTTTAATGGGAGTTGATACTGGAAATGTTGAACGAACTGACCCTTGGGAGGGAAATAGTGATTCTATGATTCTCTTAACGGTTAATCCGCATACGAAAAAGACAACGATGTTGAGTTTAGAGCGAGATATTTTGACGAAAATTCAGCATAAAGATGGACAAATCGAAGAAGCGAAACTGAACGCAGCCTATGCTGGAGGAGGTGCAGAATTAGCTATCTCAACTATTCAGAAGATGATGAACATTCATATTGACCGCTATATTATGGTCAATATGCAAGGTTTGCAACAATTAGTCGATGCGGTAGGGGGAGTTACGGTTAATAATACACTAGGTTTCCCAATCTCTATCAGTGACCAAGAGGAATTTAACACCATTTCTATTGGTGTTGGGCAACAAACTCTAAATGGAGAAGAGGCTCTCGTTTATTCCCGTATGCGCTACCAGGACCCAGAAGGGGACTACGGACGTCAGAAGCGTCAGCGTGAAGTCATTCAAAAGGTTGTTGAAAAAGTTCTTAGTTTAAATAGCGTTAGGCACTACCAATCCATCTTAAAAGCTCTAAGTACTAATATGCAGACCAACATTGATTTGTCTGCTAAGAGTATTCCAAGCTTGTTAGGTTACAAGGACTCGTTTAAAACGATTGAAACTCAACAATTAAAGGGCGAAGGAGAGATGTTGCAAGGTGTTTCTTACCAGATTGTTTCGAGAGAGCACATGTTGGAAATGCAGAATATATTGCGACGTTCTTTGGGCCAAGAAGAAGTCACTCAACTTGAAACCAATGTAGTCTTATTTGAAGATTTGTTTGGAAGAGTGCCTGTTGGTGATGGGGATAATCAACAACAAGGTGTCTTTGTAACAAATGAAGTAGAATAGTTCGTTCGTTTGTTTGATACAAATAAAAAATCAATCGTGGGAAATTTCCTGCGATTTTTTCAAAAAAATACGAATAGATAGGTAGGAGGAAACATGAAAGCAGAAATCATTGCTGTTGGAACAGAGATTTTGACAGGACAGATTGTCAATACCAATGCTCAGTTTTTATCGGAAAAACTAGCAGAGATTGGGGTAGATGTTTATTTTCAGACGGCTGTAGGAGACAATGAAGTTCGTCTCTTGTCCCTGCTTGAGATTGCCAGTCAACGTAGCAGTCTGGTGATTTTGACAGGCGGTTTGGGGCCAACTGAGGACGATTTGACCAAACAAACGTTGGCTAAATTTTTAGGGAAAGAATTAGTTTTTGATCCTCAGGCGCAGGAGAAGTTGGATGTCTTTTTTGCCCATAGACCAGACTATGCCCGAACACCGAATAATGAAAGACAAGCTCAAATTGTAGAAGGAGCGACTCCACTGCCAAACGAAACAGGATTGGCTGTTGGAGGAATCTTAGAAGTTGATGGAGTGACCTACGTCGTTCTTCCTGGTCCACCAAGTGAATTGAAACCCATGGTCTTAAACCAACTTCTACCCAAGTTGATGACAGGGAGCAAGCTGTATTCCCGAGTTCTTCGTTTCTTTGGAATTGGCGAAAGTCAGCTAGTGACCATTTTGGCTGATTTGATTGACAATCAAACAGATCCGACCTTAGCGCCTTATGCCAAGACAGGAGAAGTCACTCTGCGTTTGTCAATAAAGGCTAGCAGACAAGAAGAGGCGAATCAAGCGCTGGATATCTTGGAAAATCAAATCTTAGGTCGCCAGACCTTTGAAGGCCTTTCTTTACGAGAACTTTGTTATGGTTATGGGGAAGAGACTAGTTTAGCCAGTATTGTGGTAGAAGAACTGAAAAAGCAAGGGAAAACTATCACGGCAGCAGAGAGTTTGACAGCAGGGCTTTTCCAAGCTACTGTGGCGGATTTTTCAGGAGTTTCAAGCATATTTAAGGGTGGTTTCGTGACCTATAGCTTGGAGGAAAAATCAAAGATGTTGGATATTCCTGTCAAGGATTTGGAAGAACATGGTGTGGTGTCTGAATATACAGCTCAGAAGATGGCTGAGCAGGCACGAAGTAAGACCCAGTCTGATTTTGGTATTAGCTTGACTGGAGTAGCAGGGCCAGACAGTCTAGAAGGGCATCCGGCTGGGACAGTCTTCATAGGATTGGCTCAAGAGAAAGGAACTGAGGTTATCAAGGTGAATATTGGAGGTAGAAGCCGAGCAGATGTACGTCACATTGCGGTTATGCATGCCTTTAACCTAGTTCGCAAGGCTTTATTAAGTGACTAACTTTTGATATAATAGTAGATAGGTCTAAGGACCATTAGAATGTAGGAGAATAGAATGGCGAAAAAACCAAAAAAATTAGATGAAATTTCAAAAAAATTCGGGGCAGAACGTGAAAAAGCCTTGAATGACGCTCTTAAATTGATTGAGAAAGACTTTGGTAAGGGTTCAATCATGCGTTTGGGTGAGCGTGCGGAGCAAAAGGTGCAAGTGATGAGCTCAGGTTCCTTGGCTCTCGATATTGCTCTTGGTTCAGGTGGTTATCCTAAGGGACGTATCATCGAAATCTATGGGCCAGAGTCATCTGGTAAGACAACGGTTGCCCTTCATGCAGTTGCGCAAGCGCAAAAAGAAGGTGGGATTGCAGCCTTTATCGATGCGGAGCATGCCCTTGACCCAGCTTATGCTGCAGCCCTTGGGGTCAATATTGACGAATTGCTCTTGTCTCAACCAGACTCAGGAGAGCAAGGGCTTGAAATTGCAGGAAAATTGATTGACTCAGGTGCTGTGGATCTTGTCGTAGTCGACTCAGTTGCGGCCCTTGTCCCTCGTGCGGAAATTGATGGAGATATCGGAGATAGCCACGTTGGTTTGCAGGCTCGTATGATGAGTCAGGCCATGCGTAAACTTGGTGCTTCTATCAATAAAACCAAAACAATTGCCATCTTCATCAACCAATTGCGTGAAAAAGTTGGGGTCATGTTTGGAAATCCAGAAACAACTCCTGGTGGACGTGCCTTGAAATTCTACGCTTCAGTGCGTTTGGATGTTCGTGGAAGCACGCAAATCAAGGGAACTGGTGACCAAAAAGACACCAATGTCGGTAAAGAAACTAAGATTAAGGTCGTGAAAAACAAGGTGGCTCCGCCATTTAAGGAAGCCTTCGTTGAAATCATGTACGGAGAAGGGATTTCTAAGACTGGTGAGCTCTTGAAGATTGCAAGCGATTTGGATATCATCAAAAAAGCAGGAGCTTGGTACTCTTACAAGGATGAGAAAATCGGTCAAGGTTCTGAAAATGCTAAGAAATACTTGGCAGATAATCCAGAAATCTTTGATGAAATTGACCATCAAGTCCGTGTTCAATTTGGTTTGATTGATGGAGAAGAAGCTTCTGTAGAAGGTATTGAAACTGAAAAAGATGACGCAGTTCAAGCAGCTTCTGTGAATGAAGAAGTGACACTTGACCTAGGCGACGAACTTGAAATCGAAATTGAAGAATAAGTTGTTAAAGTAGTGGAGAAATTCACTGCTTTTTCATTGCCTAGTTCTGGCATAGTTTGCTGTTTCTTGTCGCTCCTCTAGAAAGCTGATATAATAGCCTTATGAATAAAAAACGAACAGTGGACCTGATTCATGGTCCTATTCTTCCCTCGCTTTTGAGTTTTGCCTTCCCAATCTTGCTATCCAATATTTTCCAACAACTCTATAATACCGCTGATGTCTTGATTGTTGGACGATTTCTTGGCCAAGATTCTTTGGCAGCAGTAGGGGCGACAACTGCCATTTTTGACTTGATTATAGGCTTTACGCTTGGTGTTGGTAATGGAATGGGGATTGTCATTGCCCGCTATTATGGGGCTCGGAATTTTACAAAGATCAAGGAAGCAGTAGCAGCCACCTGGATTTTAGGTGCTCTTTTGAGTATTGTGGTTATGCTGCTAGGCTTTCTTGGTTTGTATCCTCTCTTGCAATACCTAGATACCCCTGCAGAAATCCTTCCCCAGTCCTATCAATATATATCTATGATTGTGACCTGTGTCGGTGTCAGCTTTGCCTATAATCTCTTTGCAGGCTTGTTGCGGTCAATTGGTGATAGTCTAGCAGCCCTTGGCTTTCTGATTTTCTCTGCCTTGGTCAATGTGGTTCTGGACCTCTATTTCATTACGCAACTGCATCTTGGAGTTCAATCCGCAGGACTTGCTACCATTATTTCGCAAGGTTTGTCAGCGGTTCTCTGCTTTTACTATATTCGTAAGAGTGTTCCAGAACTGCTCCCTCAACTCAAGCATTTTAAATGGAACAAGGCCTTGTATGCGGATCTTTTGGAGCAAGGTTTGGCTATGGGGTTGATGAGCTCGATTGTGTCCATCGGCAGTGTGATTTTACTGTCTTCTGTTAATACTTTTGGAGCCGTGATTATTAGTGCTCAAACAGCGGCTCGACGCATTATGGCCTTCGCCCTTCTTCCCATGACCGCTATTTCTGCCTCGATGACGACCTTTGCTTCTCAGAATCTAGGAGCTAAGCGATCTGACCGTATTGTTCAAGGCCTTCGAATCGGCAGTCGTTTGAGTATGTCCTGGGCAGTTTTTGTTTGTATCTTCCTCTTTTTTGCCAGTCCAGCTTTGGTTTCCTTCTTGGCCAGTTCGACGGATAGTTACTTGGTAGAAAATGGAAGTCTCTATCTGCAAATCAGCTCAGCCTTTTATCCTATTTTGAGTCTCTTGTTGATTTATCGCAATTGCTTGCAGGGCTTGGGGCAAAAAGTCCTTCCTCTGGTTTCCAGCTTTATTGAACTAATCGGAAAAATTGCTTTTGTGGTCTTGATTATTCCTTGGGCAGGCTATAAGGGAGTTATCCTTTGCGAACCCCTCATCTGGGTTGCCATGACAGTTCAACTGTACTTTTCGCTTTTCCGTCACCCCTTGATCAAAGAAGGCAAGGAAATCTTGGCAACTAAGGTACCATCCTAGCTCGATTTGCTGAATAAAATCTCTTTCCTCTAGTGAAAATCGAAAAAACTTGTGTTCTCCTCTTTTAGTTTGGTCTTGAAAATAGTTTAATATACTTTTGACTTCTTTTATATGATATAATGTATTTATTAAAAAGACATATAGAGACTGTAAAAATATACTTTTGAAAAGCTTTTTAGTCTGGGGTGTTATTGTAGATAGAATGCAGACCTTATCAGTCCTATTTACAGTGTCAAAATAGTGCGTTTTGAAGTTCTATCTACAAGCCTAATCGTGACTAGGATTGTCTTCTTTATGAGGTATAAATAAAGGAGTTTCTAGCTCTGGATTGTAAAAAATAAGTTGTTTTAATTGATAAGGAGTAGAATATGGAAATTGATGTGAGTAAATTAAGAACAGATTTGCCTCAAGTCGGCGTGCAACCATATAGGCAAGTCCATGCCCATTCCACAGGCAACCGTAACTCAACGGTGCAAAATGAGGCTGACTACCATTACAGAAAAGATCCTGAATTGGGCTTCTTTTCTCACGTAGTCGGTAATGGTCGTGTTATGCAGGTAGGACCTGTTGATAATGGTGCCTGGGATGTTGGGGGCGGTTGGAATGCAGAAGGTTATGCACAAGTTGAACTGATTGAAAGCCATGAATCGAAAGAAGAGTTTCTGATTGACTATCGTCTCTATATCGAACTCTTACGCAATCTAGCGGATGAAGCTGGTATACCGAAAACGCTTGATACTGCTGATTTAGCAGGTATCAAGACACACGAATACTGCACCAATAACCAACCTGACAACAACTCAGATCATGTTGACCCTTATCCTTATCTTGCCAAATGGGGTATTAGTCGTGAGCAATTCAAGCAGGATATTGAAAACGGCTTGACCATTGAAGCAGGATGGCAACAGAACGATACTGGCACCTGGTATGTACACTCAGACGGTTCTTATCCAAAAGATAAGTTTGAGAAAGTCAATGGTACTTGGTATTACTTTGACGGTTCAGGCTATATGCTTGCAGACCGCTGGAAGAAGCACATAGACGGCAACTGGTACTGGTTTGACCAGTCAGGCGAAATGGCTACAGGATGGAAGAAAATCGCTGAGAAGTGGTACTATTTCGATGGAGAAGGTGCTATGAAAACAGGCTGGATCAAATACAAGGAGACTTGGTACTATCTTGATAGTCAAAATGGGGACATGGTTTCCAATGCCTTTGTCAAATCAAATGATGGCTGGTATTACCTTAAAGAGGATGGCACGATAGCAGAAAAACCAGAATTTACAGTCGAGCCTGAAGGTTTGATAACAGTAAAATAATAATGGAATGTCTTTCAAAGCAGAAAAGCGCATATTATTAGGTCTTGAAAAGCCTTAATCCTCAATTATTCCTATCTCACACTAACGAACTAAACAATTCAAAAATCACCAGAAAAGCTAGTTGGAATACTGTCCTTCTGGTGATTTTTATTTTGAAACTTTTTATCTTTCCTCTTTGTGCTATTTTTCTCTCATTTCACAAACATTTCATATTTGAGTTTTATAATAAGATATAGCTTTCCAGTTTTTACTATACTTTGACATTCAAACATGTTATACTATGACTATCAAAGTAAATGAAAGGGGTTACGAACATGACGCCGGAATAAATGTACTTGACAGATCGATTGGACGTACAGATAGCTCATTTTTTAAAGAAAAGCGTTCAACATCGTAGACGCTATAAGGTATTAAAAATAACAGAAATCGTGGCAGGTTTTCTCATAGCTGTCTTTTGTGCTATTCCTATGCCAGGTGATCGCTACCGTTTGATTTCGGTTGCCTTGTCCAGTCTAGGCTTGCTGTGTGAGGGGATTCTCAATTTGTATAATGCCAAGGAACACTGGATTTCTTACCAAAAGACTGCGCAACTCCTGGAGAGAGAAAAATTCCTCTATCAATGTCAAACAGAGAAATATGCAGGAAAAACCAAGGCTTTTGCCCTATTTGTCAAGACATGCGAAGGTCTTATCTCAGAGGAAATTAACCAGTGGGAAAGTATCCAGTCAAAAGAAGTGGCAGCTAGTGCAGATGCTCCAGAGAAAAAAGAATAGGAGGTGGAGGAAATGTCTCAATCCAGCTACCTGTCGCCCTTGCTCTGGTTGAAAAAAGAAGCCGATAAAGAAGAGATGAGCGCAACTCAGTGCCAGATATTTTTCTTTTACTATCAAATGTTTGAACTCTTATTTGCTAGAGAAAGCGACTTGAGAGACTTGTGTCTGGGAAGGCAAGGTTTTTATTTCTCGCAGTTAGAGAAAGATTTGTTTTCTGGAGTTTCCCACTTTTTAAAAAACTTGGAGGGCAAGGGGACTCTCAAGGCTAATCAAGAAGTATCAGCTCGCAAAGCCCTTTTTCTAGCCTTGACAACTAGCCAGTCAGATTGGCAGGAGTTAGCTCCTGTTTTTGATTTTTATCAGGCTGTCGGGAGGCTTGAAACGCCCTTACTCTTGAGTTTTCAAGACAGACAAGATCTGATGTGGATTTACCAGTCAGCTTTGGAGAAGGATTATAGTGTCAAGGTAATTGGCGACAAGCATTTTGTATTGAAGAGACAAGATGTTACTAAATTGACAGGGCGCCAAACTCAAACTTTGGAAGCACTGAGTCAATTAGAAGACTTGGTCAATCCTGTCTATGTTACATTAGGAGAAAAGGGGGTGCTCTTGCTTGATTAAGAGAGGAGATGTTGTGGCTCTTTATTTGCCTTTTCCAAGTATTAGTAGCGATTTGGCTGTGAAGAATCATATGTATATCTGTATCGACAACAGCATGACTAAAAACAAAGAGTTGGTTAAAAATCAGACCTTCAAACCAGCTCTCTTGACCAGACGTTTGGTCAAGAACTTTATGATAGAAGAGCCGGATCTAGCTCGTAATCCTTTTACAAGACCAACCTTGATTGACTTAGATAAGGTATTTATGTTGGATAATACGGTCATTCCGACTTCTTATCTAGCCAGACGGCGACGCAATGTCTCAGAAGAATTGTACGAGGAAATTTTGGATCACTTAGTCCAACCACGGCTGATTTCGCTGAACAAGTCTGAGTTTATGCAACTCAATCCAGGAACTTATTAGGAGGTAGAAGATGACAAATAAAGCAGTAAATGACTTTATACTAGCTATGGATTACGATAAAAAGAAACTTTTGACCCATCAGGGAGAGAGTATTGAAAATCGTTTCATCAAAGAGGGGAATCAGTTACCCGATGAGTTTGTTGTTATCGAAAGAAAGAAGCGGAGCCTGTCGACAAACACAAGTGATATTTCCGTGACGGCTACCAACGATAGTCGCCTCTATCCTGGAGCCCTTCTCGTAGTGGATGAGACCTTGTTAGAGAATAATCCCACTCTTCTTGCGGTCGATCGTGCTCCGATGACTTATAGTATTGATTTGCCTGGTTTGGCAAGTAGTGATAGCTTTCTCCAAGTAGAAGACCCCAGCAATTCAAGTGTTCGCGGAGCAGTAAACGATTTGTTGGCCAAGTGGCATCAAGATTATGGTCAGGTCAATAATGTCCCAGCTAGAATGCAGTATGAAAAAATCACGGCTCATAGCATGGAACAACTCAAGGTCAAGTTTGGTTCTGACTTTGAAAAGACAGGGAATTCTCTTGATATTGATTTTAACTCCGTCCATTCGGGCGAAAAGCAGATTCAGATTGTTAATTTTAAGCAGATTTATTATACAGTCAGCGTAGATGCTGTTAAAAATCCAGGAGATGTGTTTCAAGATACTGTAACGGTAGAGGGTTTAAGGCAGAGAGGAATTTCTGCCGATCGTCCTTTGGTCTATATTTCGAGTGTTGCTTATGGGCGCCAAGTCTATCTCAAGTTGGAGACCACGAGTAAGAGTGATGAAGTAGAGGCTGCTTTTGAAGCTTTGATAAAAGGAGTCAAGGTAGCTCCTCAGACAGAGTGGAAACAGATTTTGGACAATACAGAAGTGAAGGCGGTTATTTTAGGAGGGGATCCGAGTTCGGGTGCCCGAGTTGTAACAGGCAAGGTGGATATGGTAGAGGACTTGATTCAAGAAGGCAGTCGCTTTACAGCCAATCATCCAGGCTTGCCGATTTCTTATACAACTTCTTTTTTACGGGACAATGTAGTTGCGACCTTTCAAAACAGTACAGACTATGTTGAGACTAAGGTGACAGCTTACAGAAACGGAGATTTACTCTTGGATCATAGTGGTGCCTATGTTGCCCAATATTACATTACTTGGGATGAATTATCCTATGATTATCAAGGTAAGGAAGTCTTGACTCCTAAGTCTTGGAACAGAAATGGGCAGGATTTGACGGCTCATTTTACCACTAGTATTCCTTTGAAAGGGAATGTTCGCAATCTCTCTGTCAAAATTAGAGAGTGTACCGGACTTGCCTGGGAATGGTGGCGTACGATTTATGAAAAAACCGACTTGCCACTAGTGCGTAAGCGGACGATTTCTATTTGGGGAACGACTCTTTATCCTCAGGTAGAGGATAAGGTAGAAAATGATTAGGAGAGAAGAATGTTTGCGACAAAAAGAGGCGATGATCTCTCTGCGAATATCTGAAAGTTTATCTCTTGCCTAGCGATTTCCATTGGAGTATGCTCGTGATGTTAAAATAAGTCTATCAAACAGGATGTGTAAAAAAGTAAAAAGGGTAGTGAAACTCCTTGCTATACAGGGGATTAGCTACCTTTTGCTTGTTTTAGAAGTGCCAGTGTACTAGTCTAATTTCAGTATCATGTGAAATCAAAAAGAACATAAATTTCTGTTTCGGGAACATATAAATTATGGTTTTGTTTAGAAACTCTTCTATTGATTTCTTAGAATACAATAGCACCTATAAGAACTGTTGAATTTCAAAGTATTTACTTGAACTATGATACGTCTGGAGTAGACTGTCAACAAAAGGTGCAGTATAATGGTTTTTGTCGCTTATATCTACAACCTCAAAACAGTAGCTTGAGCGGACTTTGTCAAACTTGGCTGAAACTTTCTATTTGCAGATATGGTCTAGTTTGTTTTTTGAATGTTGATAAGGATAGAAAGGCAAGACCATCTTGGCAACAAAAGTGTCATCCTAGCTTGATTTACTGAATAAAATCTATTTCCTTTAGTGAAAATCGAAAAAACTTGTGTTATAATAAGAAAGATTAAAATGTGAAAAAAGGAGATTCCTAATGGGACGTAAATGGGCCAATATCGTAGCCAAGAAAACGGCTAAAGATGGAGCTAACTCTAAAGTATATGCAAAATTTGGTGTAGAAATCTATGTAGCAGCTAAAAAAGGTGATCCAGACCCAGAATCAAACACTGCTTTGAAATTCGTTATCGACCGTGCTAAACAAGCCCAAGTGCCAAAACACGTTATCGATAAAGCGATTGATAAAGCAAAAGGAAACACAGACGAAACCTTTACAGAAGGACGTTACGAAGGTTTTGGACCAAATGGTTCTATGCTGATCGTTGATACTTTGACTTCAAACGTCAACCGTACAGCAGCTAATGTCCGTGCAGCTTTTGGTAAAAACGGCGGAAACATGGGTGCTTCAGGTTCTGTTTCTTACCTCTTTGACAACAAGGGTGTTATCGTATTTGCTGGTGAAGATGCGGACGCGGTCTTTGAGCAATTGCTTGAAGCAGATGTGGATGTGGACGATGTAGAAGCAGAAGAAGGAACAATCACGGTTTACACAGCTCCAACAGACCTTCACAAGGCTATCGTTGCCCTTCGTGAGTCAGGTATTGAAGAATTCCAAGTGACTGAACTGGAAATGATTCCTCAGTCAGAGGTGGAATTGTCAGGCGATGACCTTGAAACTTTTGAAAAACTTTACAGCGTCCTTGAAGACGACGAAGACGTACAAAAAATTTACACAAACGTAGACGGCTTCTAATTTAACCTAGAAAACATAATCCTAAGTGAGAAAATCACTTGGGATTTTTTTAATCAAGAAAATAGTTCTTATGGAAACTTTTATCTTGACATCTCTTTTCAAAGTGGTAAAATAGTTCTCATGAAAACTTATTTAGTTCTCAGAAGAACTAAATGCGATAGTTAGAAAGGAGTTAGTATGGATAAACCGATGTTGGTTTTAAAACGTTTTGGGCGCCAGGCGCATCTGATGGTACAAAAGGAAGCCAAACGTTGTGGCATTGAATTTATGGGTGGACCGCAAGGTCATGTGGTGTTTTTTTTGGATATCCGTGAGGAAAATCAAGACTTGGTCTTGATTAAGGATATCGAGCAGGAACTCAATATTACCAAGTCTGTTGCTAGTAACTTGGTCAAGCGTATGGTGCAAAACGGTTTGGTGGAATTGGAGGCGAGTCCTGTCGATAAGCGAGCCAAGTTTGTACGTTTGACGGACAAATCGCGTTCTCAAATGAAGCAGGTTAAAGCCTTCTTTGAACGCATTGATCAGAGTCTGCTGGATGGTGTTTCAAAGTCAGACTTGGCAATCTTTGAAAAGGTCCTCGGTCAGTTGCAAGAAAATGTTGAGAAGATAGGAGGAGAGAATGAAGAAATTAGCAAAACGAATTAGTGGAAAAGAATGGGGGATGATTTTACTAGCCATTCTCTTTACCTGCTTTTCGATTTATCTAGAGTTGGAAGTGCCGACCTATATCTCTAAAATCACGGATTTGCTGGGAACTCAGGGAACCAACTTAGATGAGTTATGGCAACCAGCAGGTATGATGGTAGGAATGTCCTTTCTGGCCTTCTTGTCCGCAGTTGCAGTTGGATTTTTTGCATCCAGAGTGGCAGCTTCTTATACTAGTAGGCTAAGAAGTGATATTTTTAACCGAGTTTTAGACTACTCACAGACAGAGATTAAGAAATTCTCTATTCCAAGTCTTTTAACTCGTACCACCAATGATATTACTCAGGTTCAGATGTTGATTACCATGGGCTTGCAAGTGGTGACGCGTGGTCCGATTATGGCTATCTGGGCCATTGGGAAGATTTTAGGCCATTCAGAATACTGGCTCTGGGCCGTTCTGGTGGCAGTGATTGTCAACGTTTTGATGACGATCGTTTTGGTGACGCTAGCCTTTCCAAAACAGTCCTTGATTCAAAGTCTGACAGATAAACTGAACAGTATCACTCGGGAGAGTTTAACAGGTATTCGAGTCGTTCGTGCCTACAATGCAGAGGATTACCAAAATGAAAAATTTGCAGCAGCAAATGATGAATTGACACGCTTGAATTTGTTTGTCAACCGTCTTATGGCTATTTTGAATCCTATCATGATGGGCATTTCAAGTGGTTTGAGTGTGGCGATATACTGGATTGGAGCCTATGTGATTAACGACGCTGCTCCGACAGCGCGTCTGCCTCTCTTTAGTGACATGGTTGTTTTCATGTCTTATGCCATGCAGGTTGTTATGGGCTTCCTTCTCATGGGAGCGCTCTTCATCGTTCTTCCTCGAACTATGGTCTCTGCCAAGCGGATTAATCAGGTTTTAGATTTGCATTCTTCTATCCAAAATCCTGCTCAAGTGCAGCTGGCTGATGAAAATCTCAACGGTCAGGTCGAGTTTAAGGATGTGACCTTCCGCTATGCTGCAAATTCGGAGGCAGTTATCGAGCATGTTAGCTTTAGAGCAGAAGCTGGCCAAACAGTTGCCTTTATCGGCTCAACTGGTTCTGGTAAGTCAACTCTAGTCAATCTGATTCCACGTTTCTATGACGTATCAGCAGGAGAAATTCTAGTGGACGGAGTTAATGTTCAAGATTACGGTTTGGAAGATTTGCGCAACAAGGTTGGTTATATTCCACAAAAAGCTGTGCTCTTTTCTGGAGATGTCAAGGGCAATCTAGACTTTGGACGCAGCCAAGAAACACCACTTAGTGAGGAGGCTATGTGGCAGGCCTTGGAATTGGCCCAGTCTAAGAACTTTATCGAAGACAAGGAAGCGGGCTTAGAGTCAGAAGTAGCCCAAGGAGGAACCAACTTCTCAGGTGGACAAAGACAACGTTTGGCCATTGCGCGTGCCTTGGCTCGGAAGCCAGAAATCCTCATCTTTGATGACTCCTTCTCAGCCTTGGATTACAAGACAGATCGTGTCCTACGCCAAGAGCTAGCAGAGAAAACAAAATCTATGACCAAGCTCATCGTAGCACAGCGTATTTCAACCATTATGGATGCAGATTTGATTTTGGTCTTGGATCAAGGAAAAGTCGTGGGACAAGGCACCCACAAGGAACTTCTAGCTACCAACGAAGTTTACCAAGAAATTGCCTATTCACAATTATCGAAGGAGGAATTGGAACATGGAAAATAAAAAAATGTCGCTCTGGAAACAGAGTAAACCCTATCTTGCAGGTCTCCAGTTTGCCCTTCTGATAGCCTTTCTAGCAACAATCCTATCCAATATCATTACTGTATATGGTCCAACCCGTATCAAGGAAATGACCAATATCATTGCCAGT
Source organism: Streptococcus mitis (assembly GCF_901542415.1). NCBI lineage: Bacteria > Bacillati > Bacillota > Bacilli > Lactobacillales > Streptococcaceae > Streptococcus > Streptococcus mitis. Next base: position 1,788,469 of record NZ_CABEHV010000004.1, read on the forward strand.
GGACTAGAAACAAGTGTAGATGTCGCGGCGGTTGCAGCTATTGGTGGTTTTTTGGCCGTCATCTATGTGATTGGGCTTCTATCAAATTATTTGCAAGCCTTTCTGTTTACAACAGCCATTCAACGTTTTTCAGAGCGCTTGAGAACAGCGATTGCAGAGAAAATTAATCGTCTTCCATTAGGATATTTTGATGGACATTCTCAAGGAGATACCTTGTCTCGTGTGACCAATGACGTTGACATTGCAGCCCAATCCCTCAATCAAAGTCTGGGAACAGTTCTTTCATCAACTTTACTGGTCGTGGCAGTCTTAGTAACTATGTTTGGAATGAACTGGATTTTGGCCTTGGTGACGGTTGTTTCAACTCTTATCGGTTTTGCTTTCGTGTCCGTCTTTATGGGCAAATCGCAGGGCTTCTTTAAGAGTCAGCAACAGGATTTGGCAGCTGTAAATGGTTATGTGGAGGAAATGTACTCTGGCCATAATGTGGTGACCAGTTACAATGCTATTGAGAGTACCAAAGAAGAATTTGCGACCTTAAATCATCGTCTGTATGACAGCATCTGGAAATCTCAGTTTATTTCAGGGATTATGATGCCGATTATGATGTTTATTGGTAACTTTAGCTATGCCTTAGTGATTATCGTCGGTGCAGCCTTGGCCTTGAATGGGCAGATTAGTATTGGGATTATCGTTGCCTTTATGGCCTACGTTCGTATCTTTTCTCAGCCTCTTTCACAAATTGCCCAAGGGATTACTAGTTTGCAGCAGGCTAGTGCAGCCATGGGACGTGTTTTCGAATTCCTAGCTGAAGAGGAAATGGAGGATGAATCCCATAAAGAAAGACAATTGAGCGACATGAAAGGTCAAGTGGTCTTTGATCGAGTTTCCTTTGGTTACACACCAGAGCGAACCATTATTCATGACTTTTCTGCGACCGCTCATGCAGGTCAAAAGGTTGCCATTGTCGGACCGACTGGAGCTGGGAAGACAACCATTGTCAATCTTTTGATGAAGTTCTATGAGATTGATAAGGGAAGTATCCATATCGATGGTGTGGATACCAAAGAGATGAAGCGTTCGGAAGTGCACGATTCCTTTTCAATGGTCTTGCAGGATACTTGGCTCTTTGAAGGAACCATTCGCGACAATCTTATCTATAACCAAAAGGGGATTAGTGATGAGCGCGTGATTGAAGCCAGCAAGGCTGTAGGGATTCACCACTTTATTATGACCCTACCAGATGGTTACGATACCGTCTTGGATGATACAGTGACCTTGTCTGTCGGACAAAAACAACTCTTGACCATTGCTCGTGCTTTGCTGAAAGATGCGCCACTCTTGATTTTGGATGAGGCGACCTCTTCTGTTGATACACGGACGGAGGAGTTGATTCAGAAAGCCATGGATCATTTGATGGAAGGCAGAACGTCCTTTGTCATCGCCCACCGCTTGTCAACCATCCGTAATGCTGATTTGATTCTTGTTATGAAGGATGGTAATATCATCGAGCAAGGCAATCATGATGAGCTGATGGCGCAAGCTGGTTTCTACGCTGACCTCTACAACAGTCAATTTACAGAAGACGAAGCAGAATAATAAATCGAAAGAAGGCTTGACGGCCTTCTTTTTCTGCACTATACTAGAAGACAAGTGCTTCCCTATAAGCAAAATTTGAATAAGTGATGAGAAAATATATGAAAAATTATCAAGAATGGTATGACCACGTTGCTGGTAAGATTGAAAATAGACCTATCTTTCTGAGATTGTTAAGAACTTTCAATCGGTTCATGACGGTAGTTATGCCTATGATTTATCTAACCTTGTTAGCTACTACCTATCTCCAAGAAGGACTTGGGAAACAAGTCTTGATCTATGTGTTTATCCCTGCATCAGGTTTTGTGATTTTGTCCTTTCTTCGTAAGAAAATCAATGCCCCTAGGCCTTATGAGGAATGGGATATTAAACCCTTGCTTGACAGAGATAGTCCTGGTCAGTCTATGCCCAGTCGTCATGTCTTTTCAGCAACCATTATCTCCATGGCTTGCTTACATGCTAGTTTATCTGTAGGGGTTATCTTGTTGGTCTTGTCAGCCCTCCTCGGTCTAGTGAGAGTCTTGGGTGGAGTGCATTTTCCCAAGGATGTAGTGGTTGGCTATATTTGTGCTCTTGTGTGGGGTGTGATTTTCTTTCTATGTTGACCTGTAAGTTAAGGTGGTCCTACAACCACTTACGGGTCTAAAGTAACCACTTGCTTTTTTGCTCTTGTTTTCTTATTTTAGCTTTGATATAGTAGAGTCAGAAAGGAGATGGAATGAAGTTACGAATCGAAATTGACAGCAATTTAGAGGAAACTGAAATTGTCATCAAGGCAGCGGCTTTGACAGATGAGATTGCGGATTTACAGCGGCTCTTGCAAGAGTCCAAGTCTCCTCGGTTGATTTTTTACAAGGGAACGGGTGAATATTATCTGGATTTGTCGGAAATTCTCTTCTTTGAGACGGAGGGTAGCAAGATTTATGCCCATACCCAGAAAGATGCCAACGAAGTTCGGCTTAAACTCTATGAGTTAGAAGCTATCCTTCCTCGCTATTTCAGTCGGGTATCCAAGTCAACTATTGCTAATATTCGGCAAATCTATTCGGTGGATAAGTCCTTTTCAGGAACGGGGACCATTTCCTTTTATCAGACCCACAAGGAGGTTCATGTCTCACGGCATTACCAATCCCTCCTAAAAGAAAATCTAAGAAACATGAGGTAATAAGATGAAAAAGAAAGCATTTGGTATTGTATTGCTTGTTTTGGCGGCTTTAGTATTATTGCAGGGGAATTTTGGAATCCCTTCTCTGGGGGGGCAAATTTGGCCCTTGATTGGTATTGCTTTTTTTGCCTACCAATCAGTCGGAGCTTTGTTGCGTCGCCACTTAACTTCAGCCTCTTTTACAGCTCTAGTAGCCTTAATGATTGCTAACCACTTTTATAATATTTTACCGATTCCAAATCAGTCACTATTCTGGGCTAGTATTTTAATCGTACTGGGTGTCAACGCACTTACTCATTCTAACAGAACTTGGAATGGGAAAAAATGGTGGTATGATGGTAAAAAGACCATTCTGACAGATAAGGAGGTCGCTTTTGGGACTGGGACTTTCTACAAGCAAAACCAAGAATTGGTAGAAGACCAAGTAGAAGTTGGTTTTGGCAATGCTAAGATATATTATGACAATGCAGAGATTTTAGGAGATATTGCAACCCTGAAAGTAGAAGTTGGTTTTGGCAATGCAGTTATCTATGTTCCCCAACATTGGCGAGTGGATTTGAAGGTGGAAACTTTCTGTGGTGTAGCCAAGGCAGACACTTCTCTAGCTCCAACCAGTAAAACTTTGATTATCCGTGGAGATGTGGCTTTTGGTAAACTTGGTGTTGTCTACGTCAAATAAAAAAATCGGTAAATTCGCAAACTAAGTTCCACCGCTAGTAGAAGTGGAAGTTAGTCTGATAAAAATCCTAAAAACCAGTGGAAATCCGTGTCAGGGTAAGTTCCACTGGTTTTACTAATGCTTGATTTCATCGCTTTTGTAACCAAAAGGAATCGAAAAAAAGAGCGCACAAAATCCCCTCATCTGAAAGCGTTTCAGATTAAGTTCCGCTATGGTGGAAGTTAGTGTGAGACGTTTGAATGCGGTTAAAGGTTAGTTTTTAGAACTTATGTTGGAGTAATTTCGAAGACTGACAGACGTCTTCTGCAGGTATTTTAGAAATACCTAGAAGCTTAGGAATCTCTTCTCCATAGGTAAAGGCAAAGAGCTCATAGGCTGACTTTCCATTCAAAGCAGCACGTTTGACACTGTTGACATGAGAGCAGACGAGATTGATGTCCTCTTGAGTTAAGTTGTCAAAAGCAGTTCCCTTAGGTAGAATGTCTCGAATCAGTGTGTGGTTTTTCTCAATTCTCCCTTTCTGGTCAGAGCGATTAGGGTCACAAAAGAAGAGTTTACTCTCTCCTCGCACATCCATTTCGATATCATCAACCCTGGCAAACTCTCCACCATTATCGGTAAGAATGACAGGAAAGAGTTGGAAGAAATCTTTATCAGCTTCATGAAGAGTGTTCTTGATGGTATAGAGGTGTTTGGTAACCTCAAGGGCAGTTTTATTATCCAGAAGCCTAGCGAAGATAAAGTTACAGAAAGACAGGTTGAAGGTAAGTAGGACTTTACCTCCCATCCTCCCCAGAACTGTGTCCATTTCCAGCCAAGAGTCTAGTTGATTAAGGACTAAATAGTTTTGGAAATCCTCATAGGAACGGCCTTTTTTAGCTTCTTTAGGGATGGAAGGTAGTTTCCTTTTCCGTCTTTCTTTGAATTTAACGGCTCTGGCTAGGTCAATATGAGCGATAGATAGGTATCCTTTTCGGATGTGTCGATAGACGGTTGAGGAACTGACATCAAGGTTATGAGTTTTGAGGATATGATAGATGTGTTGTCCCTTTTTAACACCATCAGAAATGACTTTGTCCATGTCCCAGAAGGCCTTGGAATTAAGGGGAGTTCCTTCACGAGCTTCGACAAGAGTTTGTTCGTACTGTTTTTGAGCTTGTTTAGCAAGGTAGAAGATTTTTTTAAATCCACAATTTTGTCTTCTTTTAGGGCATCCATTACAGACAAAGGGAGCCTTATCGAGTAAAGGGCAAGGAAGGTTATCGCATGTAGACTCTCGGACTTGTCTGTTTCGTTTGACTTCTTTGGAAACAGTAGTTGGGTCTTTTAGAATGGATTGTCCGATAGCTTTGAAGGTTTCACCGCGCTCTAAGCCTAATTGGATATCATTACGGTCTGAAAGGGTAAGGTGTTTATGTTTTGTCATAGTAGACCTCATTTCTAACTCAAACGTCTCACACTTAATTCCACCATAAAAATCCGTTTTAGACTAATTTCCACTTTGGTTGGGCAAGTGGAAGTTACTTTGAGAAATTAGCAAATAAAAAAATCTTCCAATTCCCTTGCAAAAAAGAAGAAAGTGTGATAACATAGTACGGTATGTGGTGCTAGCACATCCGCTATATTAGATCTAATAGGAGGAAAACACAATGGCTAAAGTATGTTACTTTACAGGTCGTAAGACTGTATCAGGAAACAACCGTTCACACGCGATGAACCAAACAAAACGTGCCGTAAAACCAAACCTTCAAAAAGTTACTGTTCTTATCGATGGTAAACCTAAAAAAGTTTGGGCTTCAGCTCGTGCTTTGAAATCAGGTAAAGTTGAACGCGTTTAATAATAAAAGTAAGGAGACCTTAGGGTCTTTTTTCTTTTACTATAGATATAAAATCATTTGAAAAATAGAGTAAATGGTAAATTCGCAAACTAAGTTCCACCGCTAGTAGAAGTGGAAGTTAGTCTGATAAAAATCCTAAAAACCAGTGGAAATCCGTGTCAGGGTAAGTTCCACTGGTTTTACTAATGCTTGATTTCATCGCTTTTGTAACCAAAAGGAATCGAAAAAAAGAGCGCACAAAATCCCCTCATCTGAAAGCGTTTCAGATTAAGTTCCGCTATGGTGGAAGTTAGTGTGAGACGTTTGAATGCGGTTAAAGGTTAGTTTTTAGAACTTATGTTGGAGTAATTTCGAAGACTGACAGACGTCTTCTGCAGGTATTTTAGAAATACCTAGAAGCTTAGGAATCTCTTCTCCATAGGTAAAGGCAAAGAGCTCATAGGCTGACTTTCCATTCAAAGCAGCACGTTTGACACTGTTGACATGAGAGCAGACGAGATTGATGTCCTCTTGAGTTAAGTTGTCAAAAGCAGTTCCCTTAGGTAGAATGTCTCGAATCAGTGTGTGGTTTTTCTCAATTCTCCCTTTCTGGTCAGAGCGATTAGGGTCACAAAAGAAGAGTTTACTCTCTCCTCGCACATCCATTTCGATATCATCAACCCTGGCAAACTCTCCACCATTATCGGTAAGAATGACAGGAAAGAGTTGGAAGAAATCTTTATCAGCTTCATGAAGAGTGTTCTTGATGGTATAGAGGTGTTTGGTAACCTCAAGGGCAGTTTTATTATCCAGAAGCCTAGCGAAGATAAAGTTACAGAAAGACAGGTTGAAGGTAAGTAGGACTTTACCTCCCATCCTCCCCAGAACTGTGTCCATTTCCAGCCAAGAGTCTAGTTGATTAAGGACTAAATAGTTTTGGAAATCCTCATAGGAACGGCCTTTTTTAGCTTCTTTAGGGATGGAAGGTAGTTTCCTTTTCCGTCTTTCTTTGAATTTAACGGCTCTGGCTAGGTCAATATGAGCGATAGATAGGTATCCTTTTCGGATGTGTCGATAGACGGTTGAGGAACTGACATCAAGGTTATGAGTTTTGAGGATATGATAGATGTGTTGTCCCTTTTTAACACCATCAGAAATGACTTTGTCCATGTCCCAGAAGGCCTTGGAATTAAGGGGAGTTCCTTCACGAGCTTCGACAAGAGTTTGTTCGTACTGTTTTTGAGCTTGTTTAGCAAGGTAGAAGATTTTTTTAAATCCACAATTTTGTCTTCTTTTAGGGCATCCATTACAGACAAAGGGAGCCTTATCGAGTAAAGGGCAAGGAAGGTTATCGCATGTAGACTCTCGGACTTGTCTGTTTCGTTTGACTTCTTTGGAAACAGTAGTTGGGTCTTTTAGAATGGATTGTCCGATAGCTTTGAAGGTTTCACCGCGCTCTAAGCCTAATTGGATATCATTACGGTCTGAAAGGGTAAGGTGTTTATGTTTTGTCATAGTAGACCTCATTTCTAACTCAAACGTCTCACACTTAATTCCACCATAAAAATCCGTTTTAGACTAATTTCCACTTTGGTTGGGCAAGTGGAAGTTACTTTGAGAAATTAGCAAATAGAGTAAATATCCGCTGATACAGTATTCTGCTTTTACACTTGGGCTGAAATATGATAAAATAGAGTATCAACTAGTTGAGGTAAAAAGGATGACTGTAAAAATTAATACAAAAGATGGTCAAATCGAACTAACAGATGAAGTGATTGCAACCGTCGTAGGTGGAGCAGCAACTGAGATTTTTGGTGTGGTCGGTATGGCTAGTAAAAATGCCCTCAAAGATAATTTCCAAGCCCTTCTAGGTAAAGAAAATTATTCCAAAGGTGTCGTCGTAAAGGCAGCCGAAGATGGCAGTATTGCAGTTGATGTATATACCGTGTTGAGCTACGGAACAAAGATTAGCGAAGTGTCAAAAAACATTCAAGAGCGTGTTCGTTTTAGTTTGGAAAACCAACTTGGAATTACCGCTCAGACTGTAAATGTCTACATTCAAAATATCAAAGTTGTAGGAGAATAACCGTGTCAAAAATTACTACTAGCTTATTTCAAGAAATGGTGCAGGCTGCATCAACTCGTTTGAATAAGCAAGCTGAATATGTCAATTCATTAAACGTCTTTCCAGTTCCAGATGGAGATACTGGAACAAACATGGGAATGACCATTGAAAATGGTGCTAAGGAAGTTGCAGACAAACCAGCTTCTACAGTTGGAGAGGTAGCGAGCATTCTTGCCAAAGGTCTTTTGATGGGCGCGCGTGGGAACTCAGGAGTTATTACGTCTCAGCTTTTCCGTGGATTTTCACAAGCCATCAAGGATAAAGACGAGTTAACAGGTCAAGACTTGGCCCTTGCCTTCCAATCAGGTGTGGAAGTTGCCTATAAGGCAGTTATGAAACCAGTTGAAGGAACGATTTTAACAGTTTCTCGTGGGGCTGCTATCGGTGCTAAGAAAAAAGCTGAGCAAACAGATGACGCTGTTGAAGTCATGCGCGCAGCCTTGGAAGGTGCTAAAACAGCTCTAGCTAAAACACCAGACATGCTTCCAGTATTGAAAGAAGTTGGTGTTGTGGACTCAGGTGGTCAAGGATTGGTCTTTATCTACGAAGGTTTCCTTTCAGCTCTTACTGGCGAATATATTGCATCTGAGGACTTTGTAGCCACTCCTGCTAACATGAGTGAAATGATCAATGCAGAGCACCACAAGTCTGTAGCTGGTCATGTAGCGACTGAGGATATCACCTTTGGTTACTGTACTGAAATCATGGTAGCTCTTAAGCAAGGCCCAACCTATGCCAAAGATTTTGACTACGATGAATTCCGTAACTACTTGAATGAGCTTGGAGACTCTCTCCTCGTTGTTAACGATGATGAAATTGTCAAAGTCCATGTCCATACAGAAGATCCAGGACTTGTTATGCAAGAAGGTCTCAAATATGGTAGCTTGGTCAAGGTAAAAGTTGACAATATGCGTAACCAACACGAAGCACAGGTTGAAAAAGAAGCTGCTCAAGTTAGCAAACCAGCTGAAGAAAAAGAGTATGCTTTGATTGCTGTGGTGGCTGGTAAAGGTCTAGCAGATATCTTCCGTTCTCAAGGTGTGGATTATGTTATCGAGGGCGGTCAAACCATGAACCCTTCAACAGAAGACTTTATCAAGGCTGTTGAACAGGTTAACGCTCGTAACATCATCTTCCTGCCAAACAACAAAAACATCTTCATGGCAGCTCAATCTGCAGCAGAAGTTTTGGAACAACCAGCAGTAGTGGTGGAAGCTCGTACTTTGCCACAAGGTTTGACAAGTCTTCTCGCCTTTGATCCAAGTAAGTCCATAGAAGAAAACCAAGAGCGTATGACTGCTGCTCTTAGCGATGTCGTTAGTGGAAGCGTCACAACAGCTGTGCGTGATACAACCATTGATGGCTTAGAAATCCATGAAAACGATAATCTAGGTATGGTGGATGGGAAAATCCTCGTGTCAAACCCTGATATGCACCAAACCTTGATAGAAACCTTGAAACATATGTTGGATGAAGATAGTGAAATTGTAACCTTCTATGTCGGTGAAGACGGAAGCGAAGAACTTGCCAATGAAATTGCCCAAGAAATCACAGAAGAATTCGAAGATGTTGAAGTCGAGATTCATCAAGGTCAACAACCTGTTTACCCATACCTATTCAGTGTGGAATAAGATTAATGAAGAACTGAGAAATCAGTTCTTTTTTCTTTTTTAGTAAATGAAATCGGTATCTTTTTAATAAAAACAAAAATAACATTCATAAATAAACGTTAAAATAGAAAATTCAGAAAATTTCTTCTTTTCTCTTGAAAAATTTTGAAAAAATGGTATGATAGTAACAAGTTATTTTTAAGAGAAGAGAAAGGGGAACAATGGAGAAAATCAGTTTAGAATCTCCTAAGACGGGGTCGGACCTAGTTTTGGAAACACTTCGTGATTTAGGAATTGATACCATCTTTGGTTATCCTGGTGGTGCAGTCTTGCCTTTTTATGATGCGATATATAATTTTAAAGGCATTCGCCACATTCTAGGACGCCATGAGCAAGGTTGTCTGCATGAAGCTGAAGGTTATGCCAAATCAACTGGAAAGTTGGGTGTTGCCGTCGTCACTAGCGGACCGGGAGCAACAAATGCCATTACAGGGATTGCGGATGCCATGAGCGACAGTGTTCCCCTTTTGGTCTTTACAGGACAGGTTGCGCGAGCAGGGATTGGGAAGGATGCCTTTCAGGAGGCAGACATCGTGGGAATTACCATGCCAATCACTAAGTACAATTACCAAGTTCGTGAGACGGCAGATATTCCGCGTATCATTACGGAAGCTGTCCATATCGCAACTACAGGTCGACCAGGGCCAGTCGTAATTGACCTACCTAAAGACGTATCTGCTTTGGAAACAGATTTCATTTATTCACCAGAAGTGAACCTACCAAGCTATCAGCCGACTCTTGAGCCGAATGATATGCAAATCAAGAAAATCTTGAAGCAATTATCCAAGGCTAAAAAGCCAGTCTTGCTAGCTGGTGGTGGAATTAGTTATGCTGAAGCTGCTGCAGAATTAAATGAATTTGCAGAGCGCTATCAAATTCCAGTGGTAACCAGTCTTTTGGGGCAAGGTACGATTGCAACGACTCATCCACTCTTCCTTGGAATGGGAGGTATGCACGGATCTTTCGCAGCTAATATTGCCATGACGGAAGCTGACTTTATGATTAGTATTGGTTGCCGTTTCGATGACCGCTTGACAGGAAATCCTAAGACCTTCGCTAAGAATGCCAAGGTTGCTCACATTGATATTGACCCAGCTGAGATTGGCAAGATTATCAGTGCAGATATTCCTGTAGTTGGAGATGCTAAGAAAGCCTTGCAAATGTTACTAGCAGAACCGACAGTTCATAACAATACTGAGAAATGGATTGAGAAAGTTACTAAAGACAAGAACCGTGTTCGTTCTTATGACAAGAAAGAGCGTGTGGTTCAACCGCAAGCCGTTATTGAACGCATTGGTGAATTGACGAATGGAGATGCCATTGTGGTAACAGACGTTGGTCAACACCAAATGTGGACAGCCCAGTATTATCCCTACCAAAATGAACGTCAGTTAGTGACTTCAGGTGGTTTGGGAACCATGGGATTTGGAATTCCAGCAGCAATTGGAGCTAAAATTGCTAACCCAGATAAGGAAGTAGTCTTGTTTGTTGGGGATGGTGGTTTCCAAATGACTAACCAGGAATTGGCTATTTTGAACATTTACAAGGTGCCAATCAAGGTGGTTATGCTGAACAACCACTCACTTGGAATGGTTCGCCAATGGCAGGAATCCTTCTATGAAGGTAGAACGTCAGAGTCAGTCTTTGATACCCTTCCTGATTTCCAATTGATGGCACAAGCTTATGGCATTAAAAACTATAAGTTTGACAATCCTGAGACCTTGGCTCAAGACCTTGAAGTCATCACTGAGAATGTTCCTATGCTAATCGAGGTAGATATTTCTCGTAAGGAACAGGTGTTACCAATGGTACCAGCTGGTAAGAGTAATCATGAGATGTTGGGGGTGAAGTTCCATGCGTAGAATGTTAACAGCAAAACTACAAAATCGTTCAGGAGTCCTCAATCGCTTTACCGGTGTCCTGTCTCGTCGTCAGGTTAATATCGAAAGCATCTCTGTTGGAGCAACAGAAGATCCGAATGTATCGCGGATCACCATTATTATTGATGTAGCTTCACATGATGAAGTGGAGCAAATTATCAAGCAACTCAATCGTCAGATTGATGTGATTCGCATTCGTGATATCACAGACAAGCCTCATTTGGAGCGCGAGGTGATTTTGGTTAAGATGTCAGCGCCAGCTGAGAAGCGAGCTGAGATTCTAGCAATTATTCAACCTTTCCGTGCAACAGTGGTAGACGTAGCGCCAAGCTCGATTACCATTCAAATGACTGGAAATGCTGAAAAGAGTGAAGCTCTATTGCGAGTCATTCGACCGTACGGTATTCGCAATATTGCTCGAACGGGTGCCACTGGATTTACCCGCGATTAATACTCTTCGAAAATCTCTTCAAATCACGTCAGCTTTGCCTTGCCGTACTCAAGTACAGCCTGCGGCTAGCTTCCTAATTTGCTCTTTGATTTTCATTGAGTATAAAAATATTTTAAATTTGTTAAACCAGCCTAAAAGGCAATAAATAATAGAAAAGAGAGAAAAACTATGGCAGTTCAAATGGAATATGAAAAAGATGTTAAAGTAGCAGCACTTGACGGTAAAAAAATCGCCGTTATCGGTTATGGTTCACAAGGACATGCGCATGCTCAAAACTTGCGTGACTCAGGTCGTGATGTCATCATCGGTGTACGTCCAGGTAAATCTTTTGACAAAGCAAAAGAAGATGGATTTGACACTTACACAGTAGCAGAAGCAACTAAATTGGCTGACGTTATCATGATTTTGGCACCAGACGAAATCCAACAAGAATTGTACGAAGCAGAAATCGCTCCAAACTTGGAAGCTGGAAATGCAGTTGGATTTGCTCATGGTTTCAATATCCACTTTGAGTTTATCAAAGTTCCTGCGGATGTAGATGTCTTTATGTGTGCTCCTAAAGGACCAGGACACTTGGTACGTCGTACTTATGAAGAAGGATTTGGTGTTCCAGCTCTTTACGCAGTATATCAAGATGCAACAGGAAATGCTAAAAACATTGCTATGGACTGGTGTAAAGGTGTTGGAGCAGCTCGTGTAGGTCTTCTTGAAACAACTTACAAAGAAGAAACTGAAGAAGATTTGTTTGGTGAACAAGCTGTACTTTGTGGTGGTTTGACTGCCCTTATCGAAGCAGGTTTCGAAGTCTTGACAGAAGCAGGTTACGCTCCAGAATTGGCTTACTTTGAAGTTCTTCACGAAATGAAATTGATCGTTGACTTGATCTACGAAGGTGGGTTTAAGAAAATGCGTCAATCAATTTCAAACACTGCTGAGTACGGTGACTATGTATCAGGTCCACGTGTAATCACTGAACAAGTTAAAGAAAATATGAAGGCTGTCTTGGCAGATATCCAAAATGGTAAATTTGCAAATGACTTTGTAAATGACTATAAAGCTGGACGTCCAAAATTGACTGCTTACCGTGAACAAGCAGCTAACCTTGAAATTGAAAAAGTTGGTGCAGAATTGCGTAAAGCAATGCCATTCGTTGGTAAAAACGACGATGATGCATTTAAAATCTATAACTAATTGATAGAAATTAAGGTGAAGGCGAGTTGGGGGACTAACTCGCTTTTATAATCAATTCATCTCTTTTTAAAAGATGTATTACGATAAGTTTGAAATAGTCTAGGAGAAAATGATGTTAAGTTCAAAAGATATAATCAAGGCTCATAAAGTCTTGAACGGTGTGGTTGTGAATACCCCACTGGATTACGACCATTATTTATCGGAGAAGTATGGTGCTAAGATTTATTTGAAAAAGGAAAATGCTCAACGTGTTCGTTCTTTTAAGATCCGTGGTGCCTATTATGCTATTTCTCAGCTCAGCAAGGAAGAACGTGAGCGTGGGGTAGTCTGTGCCTCTGCGGGGAATCATGCTCAGGGAGTTGCCTATACTTGTAATGAAATGAAAATTCCTGCTACTATCTTTATGCCCATTACTACTCCGCAACAAAAGATTGGTCAAGTTCGCTTTTTTGGTGGGGACTTCGTGACTATTAAATTAGTTGGAGATACTTTTGATGCCTCAGCCAAAGCAGCTCAAGAATTTACAGTTTCTGAAAATCGTACTTTTATTGATCCATTTGATGATGCCCATGTTCAAGCTGGTCAAGGGACAGTTGCTTATGAGATTTTAGAAGAGGCTCGAAAAGAATCGATTGATTTTGATGCTGTTTTAGTCCCTGTTGGCGGGGGTGGTCTCATTGCTGGGGTTTCTACCTATATCAAGGAAACAAGTCCAGAGATTGAAGTCATTGGGGTAGAGGCTAATGGAGCACGTTCCATGAAGGCTGCCTTTGAAGCTGGTGGACCAGTTAAGCTCAAGGAAATTGACAAATTTGCGGATGGAATTGCTGTGCAAAAGGTAGGGCAGTTGACCTATGAAGCAACTCGTCAACATGTTCAAACTTTGGTAGGTGTCGATGAGGGATTGATTTCTGAAACCTTGATTGACCTTTATTCTAAGCAAGGGATAGTCGCAGAGCCTGCTGGAGCAGCTAGTATCGCCTCTCTAGAGGTTTTAGCTGAATATATCAAGGGGAAAACCATTTGTTGTATCATTTCTGGAGGAAATAATGATATCAACCGTATGCCAGAAATGGAAGAGCGCGCCTTGATTTATGATGGGATCAAGCATTACTTTGTGGTCAATTTTCCACAGCGTCCAGGGGCTTTGCGTGAGTTTGTAAATGATATCCTGGGGCCAAATGATGATATCACACGTTTTGAGTATATCAAGCGAGCTAGCAAGGGTACAGGGCCTGTACTGATTGGGATTGCCTTGGCAGATAAGCATGATTATGCAGGCTTGATTCGTCGAATGGAAGGTTTTGATCCATCTTATATTAACTTAAATGGTAATGAAACGCTCTATAATATGCTTGTCTGAGGACAAATAAAAAAATATCATATTATTTGCACAACTGATGTATAGGTGCTATAATGAGGGTGAAGAAAGGGGGCGATTCCTATGGACTTAGGAAATCGATTACGCTATTTCTATCACAAGTCATTATAGTACCTATTATTTTTTGATTCAGTTTATAGTAAGGGAGTAAAATTACTTGTTATATATAAGGAGTATTTTTAGAATCCACTATTTTATATATAGCTAATATGAAATTTGGTTAAATATAATAGGAATTAGAAAAAATAATCAATACTAATGAGAAGCCTTATACTGAGATGGCTGAGAAGAGTGATGGGGTACGAAAAGCAGTAGAAAATGTTGAAAGATAGGATACAACTGTTTCCTGACTACTCATTTTTTAATGAGGTAGGAGAAACAAAAGGAATCTTGATAAAGTAAATAAATAGTACCAGTTGAGCAAGTGAAAAAGTGCTTATACAGACAGGAAGAAAGTCGAAGAAGGAGAAGAAAAAGAATAGTTAGTAATAGTGTGGAGAGAAAGCTTTCCGCTATTAGGAATGTCCTTTTAAAGTTGGATAAATAGAATAAAGCTGAAGATAAAACCTGTCTAACCTATCAAGAACTGGTATTTGAGAATATGAATATTCTTACAAATAAAAGAGTTAATAATGCAATTATTTTAAAGGTATTTACTAATGGTTTATAGCAAGCAAAAACCTATATATTATCGGCTTTAATAAGGTAGTAATAGAAATATAAGTCATTAATTTTATTGAATATATGTTTTTTTATTGACAAAAGACATAAAAACGTATACAATTAAATATCGTAAAGAAGAAAATAGGAGAAGGACATGGCTAAGTCAAACTTTGAAAAAGTAGAATCAGTTGTTGGCTGGGTTCGTGATAAGAAGATCACAGGCTACCGTATCTCTAAAGAAACGAATGCGCGTGAAATGTCTATCATTGCTCTAGCGCAGGGGCGTGCAAAAGTAAAAAATATTTCGTTTGAAACGGCTCTAGGTTTAATTGATTTCTATGATAAAAATCATGAAAAATTTGAAGATTAATCTTTGGATAATGGCGGATTCTTGAATAGGGTCTGCCTTTTCATTTTGATACTCAATGAAAATCAAAGAGCAAACTAGGAAGCTAGCCGTAGGCTGCTCAAAGCACTGCTTTGAGGTTGTAAATAAGATTGACAGAGTCAGTAACATATACCTACGGCAAGTCGAAGCTGACGTGGTTTGAAGAGATTTTCGAAGAGTATGAGGACAGCAAAAAGACTGCACGGTTGATGCAGTCTTTTCTTTTTATTTGAGATAGCGTTGAAGGAACTCTTTTGTACGGTCTTCTTTAGGATTGGTAAAGAGGTCTTCAGGTTTGCCTTCCTCAGCAATTACTCCCTTATCCATAAAGATAACACGGTGAGAGACATCACGGGCGAATTCCATCTCGTGGGTTACGACAATCATGGTCAAGCCTTCCTGAGCTAAATCCTGCATGATTTTGAGGACTTCTCCAACCATTTCTGGATCGAGAGCTGAAGTTGGTTCATCAAAGAGAATAGCGTCAGGATTCATTGAAAGGGCACGAGCGATAGCCACACGTTGTTTTTGACCACCTGAGAGTTGTTTTGGCTTCGCTTGCCAGTAGCGTTCTCCCATGCCGACTTTTTCTAAGTTTTCTTTGGCAATTTTTTCAGCTTCTGTACGTTCGCGTTTAAGGACAGTCGTCTGAGCGACGATTGTGTTTTCAAGAACGTTGAGATTTTCAAAGAGGTTAAAGGATTGGAACACCATTCCTAACTTTTCACGGTATTGTGTGAGATCATAGCCTTTTTCGAGGACGTTTTGTCCATGATAAAGGATTTGTCCATCAGTTGGTGTTTCAAGTAGGTTAATGGAGCGTAGGAAGGTCGATTTCCCGCTTCCTGAGCTTCCGATGATAGAGATAACCTCTCCCTTGTGGACAGTGAGAGAAATGTCTTTTAGCACTTCGTTTTGACCATAGGATTTTTTGAGGTGTTTAATTTCAAGGATTGCTTGTGTCATTATTTCAAATCCTCCGTTTGCATTTGGTTAGCACCTGTAGTATAGGTATCCATGTCCATTTGGCGCTCGATGAAGCGTAGGATACGTGTTACGGTGAAGGTGAGGACAAAGTAAATCACGGCGATGATTGTAAATGTCTGGAAGTATTGATAGGTCTGAGTTGCCACGGTATTTCCTGAGAAATAAAGCTCAACAACAGAAATAACGTTCAATACAGATGTATCTTTGATATTGATGACAAATTCATTACCAGTTGCTGGTAGGATGTTACGGACTACTTGAGGTAGGACAATCTTACGCATTGTTTGGTTATGAGTCATACCAAGAGCAGTAGCGGCTTCAAATTGTCCCTTGTCAACTGCTAGGATACCACCACGAACGATTTCAGTCATGTAGGCACCAGTGTTGATTGAAACGATGAAGATAGCAGCCAGTGTGCGGTCAAGGTTGATCCCGAAAGCTTGAGCAGTTCCATAGTAGATAACCATCGATTGAACAATCATAGGTGTACCACGGAAAATTTCAATGTAGACATTGAGGATCCAGCCGACTAGTTTTTGTAGGCCGTAAATGGCTTTGTTTTCAGAGAGAGGAGCAGTACGGAAAACACCAATAGCAAGACCGATAATGAGACCTATGATGGTTCCGACGATAGAGATTAAAAGAGTGATACCAGCACCACGCAAGAGTTGTTGCCAGTTTTCA
This sequence comes from Streptococcus mitis, assembly GCF_901542415.1. Taxonomy (NCBI): domain Bacteria; kingdom Bacillati; phylum Bacillota; class Bacilli; order Lactobacillales; family Streptococcaceae; genus Streptococcus; species Streptococcus mitis. The sequence continues at coordinate 1,805,146 of NZ_CABEHV010000004.1, forward strand.
GAAAGAATTTTAGCGACTTGGTTAAAGAAACTACTGCTAGTCTCTTCAGTTGTTGTTGCTTCGGCAGGTTGTTCCTTGATCATACGATCCATTAGGGCAACTTGGTCATCTTTTGAAATGGTTTCAATGCTGGCATTGATTTGGCTAATACGAGTGTCATCTTTACGAAGTCCAATGGCAATAGCTGTATCTTCTTCTCCAGTTTTGAAACCTGGTTCTACTTGAATCATCTTAAACTTAGAGTTAGCTGCTTCGGCAGTCAGAGCTTCTGGGCGTTCAGAAACATAGGCATCAATGACACCAGCCTCAAGAGCTTGGCGCATTTGAGCGAAGTCTCCCATGGCAGTTTCTTTTTTAGCACCTGGGATTTGACCAATCAAGTCGTAGAGGTAGACACCTTGTTGAGAAGTGATTTTTGCACCATTAAAGTCATCCAAAGATTTGGCATTTGCATAGGCAGAATCTTTTTTGACAAGTAGGACAGGCTCGCTAGTGTAGTAGCTGCTTGAAAAGGCGACTTCTTGTTTACGTTCAGCAGTAGGGCTCATACCTGCGATAATCATATCAATCTTACCAGAAGTAAGGGCAGGGACCAGACCTTCCCACTTGGTTTTAACAACCAAAGGTTCTTTACCTAAGTCCTTAGCAATTTTCTTGGCAATCTGGACATCGTATCCATTGGCGTACTGGTTGGTTCCATCGATTTTGACAGCTCCATTGCTATCATCATCCTGAGTCCAGTTAAAGGGGGCATATGCTGCTTCCATCCCGATGCGTAAATATTCATCAGCTTGAGCAACATTGACAAGTCCTAGCATCAGCAAGAGACTTGTGAAAATAGATAAGTATATTTTTCTCATGATTTCTCCTATTTCTAATCTATTAAAAAATAACTGTCTCCTATTTTATCGAAAAAAACTCTATTTTTCAATACGGGTAAGCCCTTACTTGAGAAAAAATGATATAATGATAGCAAAGATAAAAAGGGGGCTTGTTTGATGAAAAAAACTTTTTTCTTACTGGTGTTAGGCTTGTTTTGCCTTCTGCCACTCTCAGTTTTTGCCATTGATTTTAAGATAAACTCTTATCAAGGGGATTTGTATATTCATGCAGACAATACGGCAGAATTTAGACAGAAGATAGTTTATCAGTTTGAGGAGGACTTTAAGGGCCAAATCGTGGGACTTGGACGTGCTGGCAAGATGCCTAGCGGATTTGACATTGACCCTCATCCAAAGGTTCAGGCATCGAAAAATGGTGCTGAACTAGCAGACGTTACTAGCGAAGTGATAGAAGGCGCAGATGGTTATACTGTTAAAGTTTATAATCCAGGTCAGGAAGGTGACACAGTTGAAGTTGACCTTGTCTGGAATTTAAAGAACTTGCTTTTTCTTTATGAAGATATCGCTGAATTAAATTGGCAACCTTTAACAGACAGTTCAGGGGCTATTGGAAAGTTTGAATTTCATGTAAGGGGAGAAAAGGGGGCTGAAAAACTCTTTTTCCACACAGGAAAACTTTTTAAAGAAGGAACGGTTGAAAAGAGTAACCTTGATTATACGATTCGTTTAGACAATCTTCCTCCTAAGCGTGGAGTTGAATTGCATGCCTACTGGCCTCGAACTGATTTTGCTAGCGCTAGAGATCAGGGCTTGAAAGGGAATCGTTTAGAAGAGTTTAATAAGATAGAAGACTCGATTGTTAGAGAAAAGGACCAGAGTAAACAACTCGTCACTTGGGTCTTTCCTTCGATACTTTCCATCTCTTTGTTATTGAGCGTCTGCTTCTATTTTATCTATAGAAGAAAGACCACTCCTTCAGTCAAATATGCTAAAAATCATCGTCTCTATGAACCACCAATGGAATTAGAGCCTATGGTTTTATCGGAGGCTGTTTACTCGACCTCCTTGGAGGAAGTGAGTCCCTTAGTCAAGGGTGCTGGCAAATTCACCTTTGATCAACTTATTCAAGCTACCTTGCTAGATGTGATAGACCGTGGGTATGTCTCTATCATTTCAGAAGGAGATGCAGTTGGCTTGAGGCTGGTAAGAGAAGATGGTTTGTCAAGCTTTGAGAAAGACTGTCTAAATCTGGCTTTTTCAGGCAAAAAAGAAGAAACTCTTTCCAATTTGTTTGCGGATTACAAGGTATCTGATAGTCTTTATCGTAGAGCTAAAGCTGCTGATGAAAAACGGATTCAAGCAAAGGGGCGTCAGCTCAAATCTTCTTTTGAAGAAGTATTGAAACAGATGCAAGAAGGAGTGAGAAATCGAGTTTCCTTCTGGGGGCTCCCAGATTACTATCGTTCTTTAACTGGTTTGGAAAAAGCCTTGCAAGTGGGGATGGGACTCTCTACTATCTTGCCCTTATTTATTGGATTTGGTTTGTTCTTGTACAGTTTAGACGTTCATGGCTATCTTTACCTCCCCTTGCCTATACTTGGTTTTCTAGGTTTGGTTTTGGCTGTTTTCTATTATTGGAAGCTTCGACTAGATAATCGTGATGGTGTTCTGAATGAAGCGGGAGCAGAGGTCTACTATCTCTGGACCAGTTTTGAAAATATGTTGCGTGAGATTGCACGATTGGATCAGGCTGAATTGGAAAGTATTGTGGTCTGGAATCGCCTCTTGGTCTATGCGACCTTATTTGGCTATGCGGACAAGGTCAGCCATTTGATGAAGGTTCATCAGATTAAAGTGGGAAATCCAGATATCAACCTCTATGTAGCTTATGGCTGGCACGGTATGTTTTATCATTCAAGCGCGCAAATGAGCCATTATGCCAGCATCGCAAACACAGCAAGTACCTATTCCGTATCTTCTGGGAGTGGCAGTTCTGGCGGTGGCTTCTCTGGAGGCGGCGGCGGTGGCAGTATCGGTGCCTTTTAAAGAGAGCTGTCACAGACTGAAAAAATATGCTATAATGGAAGATAGAAAAAAGGAGTAATCTATGTATCTTATTGAAATTTTAAAATCTATCTTCTTCGGGATTGTTGAAGGAATTACGGAATGGTTGCCCATTTCCAGTACAGGTCACTTGATTTTAGCAGAGGAATTTATCCAATATCAAAATCAAAATGAAGCTTTTATGTCCATGTTTAATGTCGTGATTCAGCTTGGTGCTATTTTAGCAGTTATGGTGATTTACTTTAATAAGCTCAATCCTTTTAAACCGACTAAGGACAAACAGGAAGTTCGTCAAACTTGGCAATTGTGGTCGAAAGTTCTTGTAGCTACTTTGCCTTTACTTGTCGTCTTTAAATTTGATGATTGGTTTGATACCCACTTCCATAACATGGTTTCTGTTGCTCTCATGTTGATTATCTATGGGGTTGCCTTTATCTATTTGGAAAAGCGCAATAAAGCGCGTGCTATCGAACCAAGTGTGACAGAGTTGGACAAGCTTCCTTATACGACAGCCTTCTATATCGGTCTCTTCCAAGTTCTTGCCCTTTTACCAGGAACTAGCCGCTCTGGGGCAACGATTGTCGGTGGTTTGTTAAATGGAACCAGTCGTTCAGTTGTGACAGAATTTACCTTCTATCTTGGGATTCCTGTTATGTTTGGAGCCAGTGCCTTAAAGATTTTCAAATTTGTGAAAGCAGGACAGCTCTTAAGTTTTGGGCAATTGTTCTTGCTCTTGGTTGCGATGGGAGTCGCCTTTGCAGTCAGCATGGTCGCTATTCGTTTCTTGACAAGCTATGTGAAAAAACACGACTTCACCCTTTTTGGTAAATACCGTATCGTGCTTGGTATTGTCTTGCTATTGTATAGCTTTGTCCGTTTATTTGTATAAGAAAAACCTTGAAGGGGTAACTCTTCAAGGTTTTATACTCTTCGAAAATCTCTTCAAACTGCATCAGCTATATCTGCAACCTCAAAACAGTGTTTTGAGCAGCCTGCGGCTAGCTTTCTAGTTTGCTCTTTGATTTTCATTGAGCGTTAAAATCCAGTTACGGTAATCCCCAGCAGGCGGACACCTTTTTCTTTCTCGTCCAACTCTTCATAGAGTTGCCGGGCTATTTGGCTGATCTGACTAGCATCCTGCGTTTTTTGATCCAGACTTTTTCGTTTAGTCAGAGTTGAAAAGTCTTCGTAGCGGATTTTTAGAATGACAATTTTTCCAGCTTTTTCTTGTTGATTGAGATTGAGAGCGACTCTTTCTGATAGGAGAGTCAGCTCTTTTTTGATGTCTTCCTCGGCACGGAGAATTTTTCCATAGGTTTTCTCTTTCCCGATTGATTTACGGATACGATTGGACTTGACCGGGGAATTGTGGATACCACGAGCCTTTCGATACAGGTCATAGCCCAGTCTACCAAAACGGTCTATTAGGATCACTTCAGGAACTTCAAGTAGATCAGCGCCAGTAAAAACTCCCATTTGATGAAGTCTTTCCACCGTCTTTTTTCCTACTCCATGAAACTTGGAAATATCCATTTGTTTGAGGAAATCCTCAGCCTGGTCAGGTAGAATCACTGTTAGACCATGTGGCTTTTGATAATCGCTGGCCATTTTAGCTAAGAATTTGTTGTAGGAAACGCCTGCAGAAGCAGTCAAATGGAGTTCTTGCCAGATATCCTCTTGAATGAGGCGAGCGATTTTGACCGCTGACTTGATACCGAGTTTATTTTCTGTCACATCCAAATAGGCTTCGTCAATACTCATAGGCTCAATCAAATCTGTATAGCGCTTAAAAATAGCTCGAATCTGGAGCCCCACAGATTTGTATTTCTCATAATTCCCTGAGATAAAGACAGCCTGAGGACAACGTTCATAGGCTTCCTTGGAACTCATGGCAGAATGGACACCAAAAGCTCGTGCCTCATAGCTACAAGTGGAAACGACACCACGCCCACCTGTTTGCCGAGGGTCACTGCCGATAATGACAGGTTTTCCTCTGAGTTTAGGATTATCTCTGATTTCCACTGCAGCAAAAAAGGCATCCATGTCAATATGGATGATTTTCCTTGACAAATCATTTAATAAAGGAAAAATCAACATGTCTAGCCCCCCCTTTTTTACCGCTTATTTTCTTTTATTATACCCTTTTTTCTGAAAAAAAGAAAAAAGGACTTTATTTTTTCAAAAATATAATACAGTTTGGGGTAAAATATAGACTGTTTTAGAAAAGAAAGTGTAAAAATAGGGATTTTCCACTTGTTGAAATCGGTTACTGTGTGTTATACTTGTCTCATGAATGTAACAGATGGTTGTTACTAGAAAGAAAAAAGAGGACATTAACATGGTTGTTAAGACAGTTGTTGAAGCACAAGATATTTTTGACAAAGCTTGGGAAGGCTTCAAAGGCGTAGATTGGAAAGAAAAAGCAAGTGTATCACGCTTCGTACAAGCTAACTACACACCTTATGATGGAGATGAAAGCTTCCTTGCAGGACCAACAGAACGTTCACTTCACATCAAAAAAATTGTAGAAGAAACTAAAGCACACTACGAAGAAACTCGTTTCCCAATGGACACTCGTCCAACATCTATTGCTGACATTCCAGCAGGATTTATCGATAAAGAAAACGAAGTTATCTTCGGTATCCAAAACGATGAACTCTTCAAATTGAACTTCATGCCAAAAGGTGGTATCCGTATGGCTGAAACTACTTTGAAAGAAAATGGATACGAACCAGATCCAGCTGTTCACGAAATCTTTACTAAATACGTAACAACAGTTAACGACGGTATCTTCCGTGCTTACACTTCAAACATCCGTCGCGCTCGTCACGCTCACACTGTAACTGGTCTTCCAGATGCATACTCACGCGGACGTATCATCGGTGTTTACGCACGTCTTGCTCTTTACGGTGCAGACTACTTGATGCAAGAAAAAGTAAACGACTGGAATGCAATCGAAGAAATCGATGAAGAAACAATCCGTCTTCGTGAAGAAGTCAACCTTCAATACCAAGCATTGCAACAAGTTGTTCGCTTGGGTGACCTTTACGGAGTTGATGTTCGCAAACCAGCTATGAACGTTAAAGAAGCTATCCAATGGGTTAACATCGCCTTCATGTCTGTCTGCCGTGTTATCAACGGGGCTGCTACATCTCTAGGTCGTGTGCCAATCGTATTGGACATCTTTGCAGAACGTGACCTTGCTCGTGGTACATTTACTGAATCAGAAATCCAAGAATTCGTTGATGATTTCGTTATGAAACTTCGTACAGTTAAATTTGCTCGTACAAAAGCTTACGACCAATTGTACTCAGGTGACCCAACTTTCATCACAACTTCTATGGCTGGTATGGGTAACGACGGTCGTCACCGTGTTACTAAGATGGACTACCGTTTCTTGAACACTCTTGACAACATCGGTAACTCTCCAGAACCAAACTTGACAGTTCTTTGGACTGATAAATTGCCATACAACTTCCGTCGCTACTGTATGCACATGAGCCACAAACACTCTTCTATCCAATACGAAGGTGTAACAACAATGGCTAAAGACGGATATGGTGAAATGAGCTGTATCTCATGCTGTGTGTCTCCACTTGACCCAGAAAATGAAGAGCAACGCCACAACATCCAGTACTTCGGTGCGCGTGTAAACGTATTGAAAGCCCTTCTTACTGGTTTGAACGGTGGTTACGACGATGTTCACAAAGACTACAAAGTATTTGACATCGAACCAATCCGTGATGAAGTTCTTGAATTTGAATCAGTTAAAGCTAACTTTGAAAAATCTCTTGACTGGTTGACTGACACTTACGTAGATGCTTTGAATATCATCCACTACATGACTGATAAGTACAACTACGAAGCTGTTCAAATGGCCTTCTTGCCAACTAAACAACGTGCTAACATGGGATTTGGTATCTGTGGATTTGCTAACACTGTTGATACATTGTCAGCTATTAAATACGCTACAGTTAAACCAATCCGTGACGAAAATGGCTACATCTACGATTACGAAACAATCGGTGAATACCCACGTTGGGGTGAAGATGACCCACGTTCAAACGAATTGGCAGAATGGTTGATCGAAGCTTACACAACTCGTCTACGTAGCCACAAACTTTACAAAGACGCAGAAGCTACAGTTTCACTTTTGACAATCACATCTAACGTTGCTTACTCTAAACAAACTGGTAACTCACCAGTTCACAAAGGTGTGTACCTCAACGAAGATGGTTCTGTGAACTTGTCTAAACTTGAATTCTTCTCACCAGGTGCTAACCCATCTAACAAAGCTAAAGGTGGATGGTTGCAAAACTTGAACTCACTTTCTAGCCTTGACTTTAGTTATGCAGCTGATGGTATCTCATTGACTACACAAGTATCACCTCGCGCTCTTGGTAAGACTCGTGACGAACAAGTTGATAACTTGGTAACAATCCTTGATGGTTACTTCGAAAATGGTGGACAACACGTTAACTTGAACGTTATGGACTTGAACGATGTTTACGAAAAGATCATGTCAGGTGAAGATGTTATCGTACGTATCTCTGGATACTGTGTAAACACTAAATACCTCACTCCAGAACAAAAAACTGAATTGACACAACGTGTCTTCCACGAAGTTCTTTCAATGGATGATGCCTTGGATGCGTTGAGCTAATCAAGTTCTTGAATAATGAAATAAGGAACCCTCGGTCAGTTGACTGAGGGTTGTTTTTGGGGATATTAAATTCCTTAATACTCTTCGAACCACGTCAGCTTTATCTGCAACCTCAAAGCACCGCTTTGAGGTTGTAGATAAGACTGACAAAGTCAGTCACACATATACGGCAAGGCGAAGCTGACGTGGTTTGAATTTTATTTTCGAAGAGTACTAAAATAAAAATACCACACTTTGTAGGTTTACAAGGTATGGTTGTATTTTATCTCTTAGACCAAGTCCTCTTCATAAAGAGAAGTAGGATTGGGTATATCTCCAAGCGCCCTGCAATCATTGCAAAGGAGAGGAGAATTTTTGAGATAGGACTAAAGATTGAGAAACTAGAAGTGGTTCCTAGGATAGGCCCAATATTATTGAAACAGCTAAAGACAGCGCTGGTCACAACCAGAAAATCATTGCTATCTAGGCTGACAATAAAGATAAGCGCTAGCAAAATCATAGAATAGATGACAAAGTACTTGAGAATCTTATGCTGGGTATCTTTGTCAATCACCGTTTTATTCACATGGAGGGTCAAAACACGGTGGGGCGATAGGATTGACAAAATCTGATTTTTAGCAATTTTTGAAAGGATGAGGCCTCGAATAACCTTGAGTCCACCTGCGGTTGAACCAGCAGAACCACCGATTCCCATAAGGAAGAGAAGGATAAACTGGGAGAAGAGGGGCCAGTTGGTAATATCTCCGTAACCAAAACCAGTCGTCGTAATGATATTGGAAACCTGGAAGAAGGCCATTTCAAAACTCTTTGAAAATCCTGGATAGAGATAGAGGGTATTGAGGCTAATCAAGCCTGTAGAAACCAGTACAATGACCAAGTAAGCTCGAAGTTCTTCATCTCCAAAGAAGGCTTTGACACGACGGAGCATAAGGTAGTAGTAGAGATTGAAATTTACCCCAAAAACCAAAACTCCTATACTAACCAGATAGGTAATCAGTGAGCTACCATAGTGGGCGATTCCATCGTTATAGACGGTAAAGCCTCCTGTACCTGCTGTCCCCATGGCAATGACAAAACTATCAAATAGGGGCATGCCAGCCAGATAATAGATGATGACAAAGAGGGAGAAGAGAGCTAGATAAAGGAGATAGAGAATCTGGGCAGTATTTTTGAGTTTGGATACAACCTTACCAAAGACGGGTCCAGGAACCTCAGCCTTCATCACTTCTAGGTGACTATTCTTGGCATTATCCATAATAGCAAGTGCAAAAACAAGCACTCCCATCCCTCCAATCAAGTGGGTAAAACTTCGCCAGAAGAGGAGGGAACGACTGAGGACCGAAACGTCGTTCAGAATAGTTGCTCCAGTAGTTGTAAAGCCAGAACTGATTTCAAAAAAGGCATCGATAACGCTGGGAATTTGCCCAGCAAAGACAAAGGGGAGACCGCCAAAGAAAGACCAGAGAATCCAACAGAGGGCAACAATTAAGATTCCCTCCTTGGCATAAATCCGTTGATTTTTTGGCTTCTGCAAGCTCCCTGAACCGCCTAACAATACGAGAATCCCTATGGTTGAAAAGAGGGCTGTAAAGACTTGGCTCGATTCATGGTAATAGATAGCGACAGACACAGGAACCAAAAGAAGAACAGCTTCAATCAAAAGTAATTTTGAAAGGAGGTAACGAATCATACTTTTATTCATTTCTTACCTCGCGATCAAGTCATAAATTTTAGTGATGTTTGGCAACAAAGTTGTTACTAGGAGCTTGTCTCCAACTTCCAACATATCCTCCCCAGTAGGGAAAATAGTTTTTCCCTTTCGAATGATGGCTGCAATAAGAACCCCTTTTTTCAATTTCAGTTGAGAAAGAGGTTTGGCAGTCATTTTATTGGCTTCCTTGATATGGAATTGCAGAGTCTCGATTTGACCATTGGCTAGATGGTGCATGGCTTGAAGGTCTGAATACTGGGCATTAACCCGACCACGAATAAAGTGCATAATCGTATCTACAGCAATGCTTTTAGGTGTGATGATACTTGAAAAATCAGGTGCATTGATAATCTCGAGGAGACTGGTACGATTGACCTTGGTGATATTTTTTTGTACACCTACGCTGTCAAGGAACATAGAGGTAATCAGATTTTCCTCATCGACCCCTGTCAGTGTTGCAACGGCATCATAGTTTTGAGCACTTTCTTCCAGTAGGATATCTTTTGCGGTACCATCTCCTTGAACAATGTAGAGATTTGGAAATTTCTCGCTAAAGAAGCTGGCGATTTCGGGATTGATTTCAATGACTTTGGTATCGATACGACTGTCTTTGAGAATGCCTAGTAGATAATAGGCAATTCTACCTGCACCAACGATGAGAAGGCTCTTCACGGCACGTGATTTGAAATAATTATGGAAGAGCATCATATCAACACGGTTACCAGTGACAAAGATTCTATCTTTATCCTGTACAGTCATGTCACCGCTTGGAATGATAATTTGATGATCCCTCTCTATCGCACATACAATGACATTGCCAAATTTTTTCCGAAAATCAGAAATGGGCATTTGGCAAAGACCACTGGAGGATTTAACAGTGAATTCCATCAAGCTGACCCGTCCCCCAAAGAAACGTTCGACAGATAGGGCGTTGGGGAAGTCAATGATATTCGCGATAGCGCGGGCAGCCAAGAGCTCAGGGTTAACGATAAGAGAAAAACCGAGAATATTCTTTTCCTTGAAATAAGAGTTAGAATATTCAGGGTTCCGCACCCGAACGATGGTCTCTTTAGCTCCCATTTTTTTGGCTAGAACGGCTGCAATCATGTTCACTTCATCGTATTCAGTCAGGGCGATAAAGATATCACAATCCTGGACACTGGCTTGCTCAAGGATGGTAAAATCGGCCCCGTTACCAAGGATACCCATGATATCAAAGCGATTAACAATATGATTGAGGACAGCTTCGTCTTGCTCAATCAGCAAAACATCATGCTTTTCTGCAACCAAAGAGCGACAGAGGGCAGAACCAACTTTTCCCCCTCCGACAAGGATAATTTTCATAATAAAACCTACTTTTTCATGATGTAACTATCATACCTTTTTTCAAGAAAAAATGCACCTACTAGCTAATCACCAGAGTTTTTAGTAGGAAATTTGCTATAAGGTAAAACTATACCCTAAGCAATTGAAATAGCTATTAGCGACTTTCTCTGAAATATGGTATGATAAAGGGTGTATAAGGAGATAAAATGAATAATAATTTACTGGTATTACAATCAGACTTTGGTCTGGTAGATGGTGCGGTATCGGCTATGATTGGAGTGGCTTTAGAAGAATCTCCAACCTTAAAAATTCATCACTTGACGCACGATATTACGCCTTATAATATTTTTGAGGGGAGTTATCGTCTCTTTCAGACGGTGGATTACTGGCCTGAGGGAACGACTTTTGTATCGGTTGTCGATCCAGGTGTCGGCTCGAAACGTAAGAGTGTAGTTGCCAAGACTGCAAAAAATCAATACATTGTCACGCCAGATAATGGGACGCTTTCTTTTATCAAGAAACACGTTGGCATTGTAGCTATTCGTGAGATTTCTGAAGTGGCCAATAGACGTCAAAATACAGAGCATTCTTATACCTTCCACGGTCGTGATGTCTATGCCTATACTGGTGCTAAACTGGCCAGTGGTCACATTTCTTTTGAGGAAGTGGGACCAGAGCTCAGTGTGGATCAGATTGTGGAGCTTCCAGTCGTAGAGACCATCATTGAAGACCATTTGGTGAAGGGAGCTATTGATATTCTGGATGTGCGTTTCGGCTCGCTTTGGACCTCTATCACACGAGAAGAGTTTTACAAGCTGGGACCAGCATTCGGTGACCGTTTTGAGGTGACTATCTATCATGCAGATATGCTGGTCTATCAAAATCAGGTTGTTTATGGCAAATCATTTGCAGATGTGAGAATTGGGCAACCCATCCTTTACATCAACTCTCTCTATCGTTTAGGTCTGGCTATCAACCAAGGTTCCTTTGCCAAGGCCTATAATGTGGGTGTCGGTTCATCTTGGACCATTGAAATAAAGAAAATAGAATCATAAAATAGGAGAATATAGATGAAAAATCAATCAATTAAACAAGTTGTTGCTATCGGTGTTGGAGCTGCGCTCTTTGTTGTCATCGGGATGATCAGTATTCCAACGCCTGTTCCAAATACAAGCATCCAGCTTCAGTATGCGGTACAGAGCCTCTTGTCTATTATTTTTGGCCCTCTAGTGGGACTACTTGTTGGTTTAATTGGGCATGCGGTGAAGGACTCTCTTGCTGGCTACGGTCTATGGTGGACTTGGATTATTGCTAGTGGTCTCTTTGGTCTAGCTGTAGGTCTCTTTAGAAAATACATTCGAGTAACACAGGGTGTTTTTGAGTTGAAGGATATTGTCTTCTTTAACCTCATTCAGATTGTTGCAAATGCTCTTGTTTGGGGTGTCTGGGCACCACTTGGAGATGTTGTGATTTATCAAGAAGCGGCAGAAAAAGTATTTGCCCAAGGGATTGTTGCGGGAATTGCTAATGCTGTAACTGTAGCTATCGCAGGTACCCTTCTCTTGCTAGCTTATTCACGTACGCAGACTCGTTCAGGAAGTTTGAAAAAGGATTAACATAAAGGAAAAGGCTGGGCAACCGGTCTTTTTCGATGTTTATAGACTAGTCGGGTAAGCAATTTAGGCTAGGAATCTTGTTGGCGCTAAGTTTTTAATAGAAGAGTCTGCAAGAAGGGTTCGATTTATGATAAAATAGAAGTCTAAGAAGCGAATGAAGAGAGTAAGATGAAAGAAGCTATAATTGAGTGGAAGGATTTCTCTTTCCAGTATGAAACGCAACAAGAACCAACCTTGCAAGGGGTGGATTTGACTATTTATAAGGGAGAGAAAGTCTTAATTGTTGGGCCATCTGGCTCAGGCAAGTCTACCTTGGGTCAGTGTTTGAATGGAATTATTCCCAATATTTACAAGGGTCAGATGTCTGGAGAATTTTTGATCAAGGGGCAAGCGGCCTTTGATATGAGTATCTATGATAAATCTCATCTGGTTAGCACGGTTTTGCAGGATACAGATGGGCAGTTTATCGGCTTATCTGTGGCAGAGGATTTGGCTTTTGCTCTAGAAAATGATGTAACAAGTCTAGAAGAGATGAAAAGCCGTGTTCATAAATGGGCTGAAAAGCTGGACCTTCTCCCTTTATTGGCTCAGCGGCCTCAGGATTTGTCAGGTGGACAAAAGCAGCGAGTCAGTCTGGCTGGTGTCTTGATTGATGAGAGTCCGATTCTCTTGTTTGATGAGCCACTCGCCAATCTGGATCCCAAGTCAGGTCAGGATATTATCGAATTGATTGATCAAATTCATACGGAAGAGGAAACTACGACACTGATTATTGAGCACCGTTTGGAGGATGTTCTACATCGCCCTGTGGATCGGATTGTCTTGATAAACGATGGTCGTATCCTCTTTAATGGTATCCCTGACCAACTACTGGCGACTGATTTATTGACACAAAATGGAATTCGGGAACCCCTTTATCTAACCACTCTCCGTCAATTAGGTGTGGATTTAGACAAGGAAGAACAGTTAGCAAATTTGGACAACTTGTCTATCTCAAAAGGCCAGGTTCAGTTGCAGACTGAATTGGTAAAAGAAACCGTAGAATTGCAGTCACTCTTTAAATTAGAGGACGTGTCCTTTTCTTATGATGATAGACCGATTTTAAAATCTCTTCATCTGGATATTAAAAAGGGTGAAAAGATTGCCATTGTCGGAAAAAATGGAGCAGGGAAATCAACCCTAGCCAAGGCCTTAAGTAGCTTTATTCAGACTGAAGGCCGCTATCTTTGGGAAGAGCAGGATATAAAAGGAGATTCGGTAGCAGAACGGGCGGAACGAGTAGGCTATGTGCTGCAAAATCCTAATCAAATGATTTCAACCAATATGATTTTTGATGAGGTGGCTCTGGGACTTCGTTTGCGAGGTGTGGACGAGCAGGAAATTGAAACGAGAGTCTATGAAACTTTGAAAATCTGTGGTCTCTATGAATTCCGTAATTGGCCTATTTCTGCCCTGTCATTTGGTCAGAAAAAACGTGTGGCTATTGCATCGATTTTGGTCTTAGGAGCTGAAATTATCCTCTTAGATGAACCGACAGCGGGTCAAGACCAGAAGAATTATACTGAGATTATGGAATTTCTCGAAGAGTTGCATCAAAAAGGGCATACTATTGTCATGATTACCCATGATATGCAATTGATGCTGGATTATTCAGACCGGGCCCTTGTCATGGTGGATGGGGAATTGATTGCCGATACTGATCCAGCTAGTCTGTTGAGCAATCCTGAGCTGTTAGTAAAAGCCAACCTAAAAGAAACTTCAATCTTCAACTTGGCCAAGAAACTAGATGTGGATCCACTTGCTTTAACGGCATTTTACAAAGAAAGGAGAGAAGGATGCAAGCTAAATTAATCGGTTACCAGCATAGAGATACTGTGATTCATCGCTTGTCAGGAGCTGGGAAACTCCTCTTTTTCATACTCGTGTCATTGGCGGCTATGATTAGCTATGATACCAGACTGCTTGTTCTGATTGCCATCTTTTCGGTCTTTCTCCTCTATTTGTCAGAAATCCGTTTTAAAGATGTTTCCTTTGTAGCCGTTTTTGCGACGGTATTTGCCGTTTTAAACGTTTTGATGGTCTATCTCTTTTCTCCCGAGTATGGGGTTGGACTTTACGGAGAGAGAAGTGTGATTTGGCAGGGAATCGGTGCATACACTCTGACCAGTCAAGAGCTCTTTTATCTGCTAAATTTGGCTATTAAGTACCTTTGCACCATTCCTCTGGCTATTATCTTTTTGATGACAACCCACCCTAGTCAGTTTGCTTCCAGTTTAAATCAAATTGGTGTGCCCTATAAGATTGCCTATTCTGTCAGCCTGACCTTGCGCTATATTCCAGATTTGCAGGAAGAATTCTTTACTATCAAGATGTCTCAGGAGGCGCGTGGGATGGAATTATCCAAGAAAGCTTCTCTTATGCAACGAATCAAAGGCAATCTGCGCATTATCACTCCCTTGATTTTTAGCTCGCTAGAACGCATTGATACCATTGCGACCGCCATGGAACTTCGCCGCTTTGGGAAAGAGAGAAAACGCACTTGGTATAGTTATCAGGCCTTGAAAAAAGGAGATTATATTACCTTGCTCTTGGCAGCTGTATTTTTAGTAGCTAGTTTACTACTTATCTTGCAGAATCACGGACGATTTTACAACCCTTGGAAATAGCTTGAAAAAATTGAAAAAATCAAGTCGTTTCTATTGACAATGATTCTGAAAGTGTTATACTAAGAAAGTAGTTTCGCTGATTTACTTCAAACCTGTTGTGAGGTAAGTTAACGATGCCTTAACCACGCTGTTTGCTGAGCTTGACTCCGGGCAGTGTGGCTATTTTTTTGCAATGGTGAAAGGAAGCAAGTCATGACAAATCACATTGTATTATTTGAACCTCAAATTCCACAAAATACAGGCAATATTGCGCGTACTTGCGCTGCGACCAATTCTCCCCTCCACATCATCAAGCCCATGGGCTTTCCTATTGACGACCGCAAGATGAAGCGAGCTGGATTGGATTATTGGGATAAGCTAGAGATTTATTTTTACGAGAGTTTAGAGGATTTTATGTCTCAGATGAAGGGAAAACTTTATCTGATTTCGAAATTTGCGGAAAAAGCCTATTCTGATGTGGATTTATCGACTGATGAGGACCATTATTTTCTCTTTGGACGTGAAGACAAGGGCTTGCCTGAGGACTTTATGCGAGAACATCCTGAGAAAGCTCTCCGTATTCCTATGAATGATGAACATGTCCGCAGTCTCAATGTGTCTAATACCGTCTGCATGATTGTCTATGAGGCTCTTCGCCAGCAGAACTTTGCAGGTCTTGAGCTTGTTCATACCTATGAAGTGGATAAATTGAAATAAAAAATGAAAATGAAAATGAACAAAATGCTTGCGCTTGCAAGCGTTTTTTGTTATGATAAAAGAGTCTTCAGGGCAGGGTGTGATTCCCGACCGGCGGTGACTTTAACTAGCTATTTTGGCTTACTCTTCGTTGTCTTGTCTGGATATACTCAAGTATTATCTTCGACTGCGACGCCTAGATTAATCCAAAATATCTTAGTTAAAGAAGTCCGCGAGCGCAAGCTGATGTGGTGAGATTCCACAACCGACAGTATAGTCTGGATGGGAGAAGACGAAAGAATAGCTTTGTCTGTTCGGATAGATTTATAGCTAGATTGTAACCGCTTGCTTGAATTTCCTTAATAGAGTGAGAGGGAACTTTTGGGATATAAAAAGTGAGAATAGATAGAGGAATCCTTTCTAACTTCTTCTGATTTTATAGAAAATTGGAGGAACCTGTTATGACAAACACACGTCGACTTTCGACCATTGCAATTCTATCAGCCATCTCATTTGTGCTGATGTACTTTGACTTTCCGCTTTTACCAGCGGCATCCTTCCTTAAGATCGAATTTAGTATCTTGCCAGTCCTTGTGGGTCTGGTGGTCATGGATTTGCCTGCTGCTCTAGGAGTGCTCTTGCTTCGCTCACTCTTGAAATTACTTCTTAATAGTCAGGGAGTGAATACTTACATTGGTTTGCCAATGAATATCGTAGCTTTGGGAGTTTTTGTCATCGTATTTGCTTTGATTTGGAAAAAGGAACGGACAACCCTTCGTTTCTTACTAGGATCTCTAGCTGGAACTATTGGCTTGACCGTGGCAATGTTGGTTCTCAACTATGTTTACGCTGTTCCTTTGTACGCTAAGTTTGCTAACTTTGATATTGGAAAAATTTTGGGACTTTCCAACTACCTAATGACCATGGTATTACCTTTTAACTTGATTGAGGGTATTATCTTTGCTGTTTCATTCTGGTTGTTGTATGTTCTCTTGAAACCAACCTTAAAACATTATGAGAGATAAACAAACATTTTTAATGAAGGGCAGTTTTGCCCTTTTACTTTTCGTTATTCTTGGCTACATGGTCAAATTTTACCCTGAAACGCTGGTCGGCTTTGATCAACCGATACAGACTGCCGTTCGAGGAGACTTGCCAGGTTACTTGACGATTCTTTTCCGAGCCATCACACGCTTGATTGATATCCCAGTGATTATCACTTGGGTTATGCTGGTAGCTTTTGTTTTTTATCGTAAGCGGTGGAAGATTGAAAGCCTACTTATGCTGGGAAATCTGGCTTTGGCAAGTATTTTAATCGTGACCTTTAAAAATATCTACCAGCGTCCACGACCAGCTATTTTACACTTGGTTGAGGAGAAGGGATTTTCCTTTCCAAGTGGCCATTCTCTGGCTGTGACGCTGATGGTAGGGATTTTGATTGTTATTCTTAGTCAGCGGATTAAAGATCCAGTCTGGAGAAAAATCGTGCAAATCGTGCTAGGTCTCTACCTAGTCAGTGTGTTGGTATCAAGGGTCTATCTGGGGGTTCATTACCCATCAGATGTACTTGCCAGTCTCTGTGTCGGCTTGGGAGTCTTGTTTATCGAGTTTCCCTTCTATGATAAGCTCCGCTTCCAATGGCGATTTAAAGGCAAACAGAAGTGAGTATTGAATTCCCTTGAGGAGAAAGAAATGAAAGTCAACATAAAAGATCTTCATCCAACTCAACTATACTTATCAGAAAAGAAACTAGAAGGCATCCAGGCACTTTACCAGTCGGCAGAAACAATCCAAGTCGATCCAATCAGTATTCATGCCTTTGGAGATTACTTGCTGATTACAGACGGGCATCACAGGGCTTATCAGGCTTTATTGGTAGGTCAAGATACGATTTCTGCTGAGTTTGATAGAGACGGCGGTGATGAACTATATCATCTCTATGCGCAAGCTTGTGAGGAAAGAAAGATTTACTCTGTTCTGGATTTAAAAAATCATATCTTACCTCAAGATGAGTATGAAGCAAAATGGTATAACTGGTGTGAGGGTTTTAATCAAGCAGCAACTCTCTTATTGAAAAGGAAAGCAGATGAAACAGACCCTACAAATAGATAATGCACTGCGTCTTGTTCCTTATTATAAGGTCAATCATTGTGAGGAAGCTTTTGCTTGGTATCAGGACGTGAACTTGGTTTACCTCGTAGATGGTGTGAAGAGACCTTACAGTCCAGCGGCCTTGGAAGCTATGTATTCCTATTTGGATCAGCATGGTGAGCTTTTTTGGATTGAAGTCAAGGACAAGGGAGAATGGTTTTCAATTGGGGATGTTACTCTATCTCAGGATAATCTCCCCATTGTGATTGGGAATCCCGCTTACCAACATCGAGGGCTTGGGAAAAAGGTTCTAAGTACTTTGATTGAATTGGCTCGAGTAAAAGGATGGAAAGAATTGAAAGTCAAGGAAATCTACACCTACAATCATGCTTCTAGGAGGTGTTTCAAGTCGCTTGGATTTGTGGAAGATAGAGCAACAGAAAAAGGAACGAGTTTTATAATGAAATTAGTCTAATCGAACTTGTTTTTTAACTAAAAATCTGATAAACTAAGTAGTAATTGAATAGGAATCCGCAAGACTAGTAACTCAAGGGAAGTATATCAGGGAGGAGAGCCGTGACTGCAAGCTCTCTATATGAAAGCTGGGTGAATTCACTTGCGCATGGGTTTAGAAATGAAGGTCTGACTTGTCAGATGAAAACGGATGGTACCGCGTGTCAACGCTCCGAGTGGAGTTTTTGGCATGTGGTTTTCTTTTTATCTACGAGCGACTGATGGAGGAATTATGTCAACTATTGAAGAACAATTAAAAGCGCTTCGAGAAGAAACGCTGGCTAGCTTGAAGCAGATTACTGCTGAAAATGAAAAAGAGATGCAAGAATTGCGTGTCTCTGTCCTTGGTAAAAAAGGTTCGCTTACTGAAATCCTCAAAGGGATGAAAGATGTCTCTGCTGAAATGCGTCCAATCATCGGAAAACACGTCAATGAAGCTCGTGATGTCTTGACAGCTGCTTTTGAAGAAACAGCTAAGCTCTTGGAAGAAAAGAAAGTCGCGGCTCAACTGGCTAGCGAGAGTATCGATGTGACGCTTCCAGGTCGTCCAGTTGCGACTGGTCACCGTCACGTTTTGACACAAACCAGTGAAGAAATCGAAGATATTTTCATTGGGATGGGGTACCAAGTTGTGGATGGTTTTGAAGTGGAGCAAGACTACTACAACTTTGAGCGTATGAATCTTCCTAAAGACCACCCAGCTCGTGATATGCAGGACACTTTCTACATCACAGAAGAAATCTTGCTTCGTACTCACACGTCTCCAGTTCAGGCGCGTGCAATGGATGCTCATGATTTTTCTAAAGGTCCTTTGAAGATGATCTCGCCAGGGCGTGTGTTCCGCCGTGATACGGACGATGCGACCCACAGTCACCAATTCCATCAAATCGAAGGTTTGGTTGTTGGGAAAAATATCTCTATGGCAGACCTTCAAGGAACGCTTCAGTTGATTGTCCAAAAAATGTTCGGTGAAGAGCGTCAGATTCGTCTGCGTCCATCTTATTTCCCATTCACAGAGCCATCTGTTGAGGTGGATGTTTCTTGCTTCAAGTGTGGTGGAGAAGGCTGTAACGTATGTAAGAAAACAGGTTGGATCGAAATTATGGGTGCCGGTATGGTTCACCCACGTGTTCTTGAAATGAGTGGTATCGATGCGACTGTTTACTCTGGCTTTGCCTTTGGTCTTGGACAAGAGCGTGTAGCCATGCTCCGTTACGGAATTAATGATATCCGTGGATTCTACCAAGGAGATGTCCGCTTCTCAGAACAGTTTAAATAAGATTGAAACCTGAAACACAGTCCTATACAGTTCTAGTCATTTTCTCTAGTTGAGAACGGAAAGGACTGACTCGAAGAAAAAGAAAGGAATTGAAAAGATCACACTTGGTGGGTCTTACAATCAGAATTATGCTTGTATCTTATAAATGGTTAAAAGAATTGGTGGACATTGATGTGCCATCACAAGAGTTGGCTGAAAAAATGTCAACTACAGGGATCGAGGTAGAGGGTGTCGAATCACCAGCTGCTGGTCTCTCAAAAATTGTCGTCGGTGAGGTCTTGTCTTGCGAAGATGTGCCAGAAACTCACCTCCATATCTGTCAGGTGAATGTTGGCGAAGAAGAAGCCCGTCAAATCGTCTGTGGGGCACCAAATGTGCGTGCTGGGATCAAGGTTATGGTGGCACTTCCGGGAGCTCGTATCGCTGACAACTACAAAATCAAAAAAGGAAAAATCCGTGGCTTGGAGTCACTTGGGATGATCTGTTCACTTGGTGAATTGGGAATTTCTGACTCAGTTGTACCCAAGGAATTCGCAGATGGCATTCAAATATTGCCAGAAAATGCCGTTCCTGGGGATGAAGTTTTCTCTTACCTAGACTTGGATGATGAAATTATCGAACTTTCTATCACACCAAACCGTGCGGATGCCCTTTCTATGCGTGGAGTGGCTCACGAAGTGGCAGCCATCTATGACAAGACAGTCAACTTTAAAGAATTCACTCTTTCAGAAACGGACCAAGCTGCAGCAGATGCTCTTTCTGTGGGCATTGAGACAGACAAGGCGCCTTACTATGCGGCTCGTATCTTGGACAATGTGACCATCGCACCAAGTCCACAATGGTTGCAAAATCTCCTCATGAACGAAGGGATCCGTCCAATCAATAATGTAGTGGACGTGACAAACTACATCCTACTCTACTTTGGTCAGCCTATGCATGCCTTTGACTTGGATACCTTTGAAGGAACTGACATCCGTGTGCGTGAAGCGCGTGCTGGTGAAAAATTGGTGACCTTGGATGGTGAAGAACGTGATTTGGACGTGAATGACTTAGTCATCACTGTCGCAGACAAGCCAGTAGCTCTTGCAGGTGTTATGGGTGGTCAAGCAACAGAAATCTCTGAAAAATCTAGTCGTGTTGTCCTTGAAGCTGCAGTTTTCAATGGCAAATCAATTCGTAAGACTAGCGGTCGCTTGAATCTTCGTTCGGAGTCATCTTCTCGCTTTGAAAAAGGCATCAATGTGGCAACTGTTAATGAAGCCCTTGATGCGGCAGCAAGCATGATTGCTGAACTTGCAGGTGCGACAGTGCGTAAGGGCATCGTTTCAGCAGGTGAGCTTGATACTTCTGATGTGGAAGTTTCTTCTACCCTTGCAGATGTTAACCGTGTCCTTGGAACTCAGCTTTCATATGCTGATGTCGAAGATGTCTTCCGTCGTCTTGGTTTTGGCCTTTCTGGAAATGCAGATAGCTTTACAGTCAGCGTACCCCGTCGTCGTTGGGATATCACCATTGAAGCAGACCTCTTTGAAGAAATCGCTCGTATCTATGGATATGACCGCTTGCCAACTAGTCTTCCAAAAGACGATGGAACAGCTGGTGAATTGACTGCGACACAAAAACTTCGCCGTCAAGTTCGTACGATTGCTGAAGGAGCAGGTTTGACAGAAATCATTACCTACGCTCTGACAACGCCTGAAAAAGCAGTTGAGTTCACAGCTCAACCAAGTAACCTTACAGAACTCATGTGGCCAATGACCGTGGATCGTTCAGTTCTCCGTCAAAATATGATTTCTGGTATCCTAGATACAGTTGCCTACAATGTGGCTCGTAAGAACAAAAACTTGGCCCTTTATGAGATTGGAAAAGTCTTTGAACAAACAGGTAATCCAAAAGAAGAACTTCCAAATGAGATTAACAGCTTTGCCTTTGCCTTGACAGGCTTGGTTGCTGAAAAAGATTTCCAAACAGCAGCAGTTCCAGTTGATTTCTTCTATGCTAAGGGAATCCTAGAAGCGCTCTTTACTCGCTTAGGACTAGAAGTGACCTATACAGCTACAGCTGAAATTGCAAGTCTCCACCCAGGTCGTACAGCTATGATTTCCCTCGGTGACCAAGTTCTTGGTTTCCTTGGACAAGTGCATCCAGTCACTGCTAAGGCTTACGATATTCCAGAAACGTATGTAGCGGAACTTAACCTTTCAGCCATCGAAGCTGCCCTTCAGCCAGCGGCTCCATTTGTGGAAATTACTAAATTCCCAGCAGTCAGCCGTGACGTTGCCCTTCTTCTCAAAGCAGAAGTGACTCACCAAGAAGTTGTGGATGCTATCCAAGCTGCAGGTGTGAAACGTTTGACAGATATCAAACTCTTTGACGTCTTCTCAGGCGAAAAATTGGGACTTGGTATGAAGTCAATGGCTTATAGCTTGACCTTCCAAAATCCAGAAGACAGCTTAACGGACGAAGAAGTCGCACGCTACATGGAAAAAATCCAAGCATCACTTGAAGAAAAAGTCAATGCAGAAGTGCGTTAACTCATCAATCCATCCTCCGGGGTGGATTTTTGCTTTTCAAATAACAATTCAGGATCAAAAATAGACAGTTGAGGAGCGGAGGTGAGAAATTGGGGTTTGCTACTGTATAATGGATTTATCACTAAAAACGCTCCAGGCCATATTTTACATAGCAATAGTCTTCTAAAAATGGACAGAAATCATTGTAAAGGCTATCAAAAAGGAGTATAATGAGTGCAAGACATTTCGGAGGTGAAAGATGCTAGAAGTAAGAAGTCTAGAGAAAAGTTTTGGATCCAAGCAAGTTTTGTTTGGTATTGACTTTCAAGCACGACCAGGTCGTATTTTGGGACTAGTCGGGAAAAATGGTGCTGGGAAGACAACGATTTTCCACAGTATTTTGAAATTTTTAGAATACCAAGGGGACATCAGTCTGGATGGGCAGGATATTCGTCAGGAGACCTATGATCGGATTGGATATCTACCTGAAGAACGCAGTCTCATGCCTAAATTGACAGTCCTTGAGCAAGTTCGTTACTTGGCGACTCTAAAAGGTATGGATGCTAAGGAAATCAAGGAAAAACTCCCTCAATGGATGAAGAAGTTGGAAGTGAAAGGGAAGCTGACTGATAAAATCAAGAGTCTGTCAAAAGGAAATCAGCAGAAGATTCAGCTCATTATTACTCTGATTCATGAGCCAGACTTGATTATTTTGGATGAGCCTTTCAGTGGATTGGACCCAGTCAATACAGAATTGCTCAAGCAAGTCATTTTTCAAGAAAAAGAACGTGGGGCAACTATTATCTTTTCTGACCATGTCATGACTAACGTCGAGGAACTTTGTGACGATATTCTCATGATTCGAGATGGTCGTGTGGTCTTGCATGGACCAGTTCAGGATGTCCGCAATCAATACGGGAAAACGCGTCTCTTTGTTTCAAGTGAACGAAGCAAGGAAGAATTGGAAAATCTTCCTCATGTCAAGCAGGTGAGCTTGACCAAACAAGGCAGTTGGAAATTGATCTTAGATGATGAGAGTGCTGGAAGAGAACTCTTCCCAATCTTGACTCAAGGGCAATATATCGCAACCTTTGACCAGCAAGCGCCAACAATCGATGAAATCTTTAAACTAGAATCAGGGGTGGAAGTATGAGAAATATGTGGGTTGTAATGAAAGAAACCTATCTTCGACACATCAAGTCGTGGAGTTTCTTCTTTATGGTGATTTCACCATTCTTGTTTATCGGTCTCTCTGGGGGAATTGGCTATCTTCAAGGCTCTTCTATGGCTCAGAGTGGCAAGATAGCAGTAGTCAGCACTGTTCCAGCTGTGACAGACAGTCTTAAATCTACCAATGGTCTCAATTTTGATTATCAGGATGAAGCAAGTGCTCAAGCTGCTATCAAGGATGAAAAATTAAAAGGCTATCTGACCATTGACCAAGAGGATAGTGTCTTGAAGGCAGTTTATCACGGTGAAACTTCCCTTGAGATTGCTATTAAGCTAGGAGTAACGAGTAAGTTAAATGATCTTCAAGGTCAACTCAATCGTTCGGCAGCTAATTTGTCACAAGAGCAGGAAAAACGCTTGGAGCAAACAGTTAACTTTACGGAGAAAATTGATGAATCCAAGGAAAATAAAAAAATGATTCAAACAATCGCGGCTACAGCGGTTGGTGGCTTTCTCTATATGATTTTAATTACTTATGCTAGTGTCACTGCTCAGGAAGTGGCTAGTGAGAAAGGTACTAAAATCATGGAGGTGGTCTTCTCCAGCATTCGAGCCAGTCATTATTTCTATGCTCGTATGCTTGCCTTGTTGCTTGTGATTTTGACTCATATCGGCATCTATGTCGTGGGTGGTCTCGCTGCCATTTTGCTCTTTAAAGATTTGCCATTATTAGCTCAGTTGGGTATTCTGGACCATTTGGGAGATGCTTTCTCTCTAAATACCTTGCTCTTTATTTTAGTCAGTCTCTTTATGTATGTAGTTTTAGCAGCCTTTCTAGGTTCTATGGTTTCTCGTCCTGAGGATGCAGGAAAAGCCTTGTCACCTTTGATGATTATAATTGTGGTAGGCTTTGTGGGAGTTACTGCTTTAGGTTCTGCAGGGGATAATTTGATCTTGAAAATCGGTTCTTATATTCCCTTTATTTCGACTTTCTTCATGCCATTTAGAGCTATTAATGGTTATGCAAATGGGTTAGAAGCTTGGATTTCACTTGCTATTACGATTGCTTTTGCAGTAACGGCAACAGTCTTTATCGGACGTATGTATGCTAGCCTCGTTCTGCAAACAGATGATTTAGGTCCTTGGAAAACCTTTAAACGTGCCTTATCTTATAAATAGAAGAGCCTCGCGAAAGCGAGGTTTTTTAGAGATAAAAAGAGTGGAATTCAGAAAAATATTTTTCATATCTATTGACTTTTAGAGGTGAAATTTGGTATTATAGTAGGCGGTATTGTTTACCCCATTTGAAAGGCCCCGGAACCTTCCAAATACTTTTCGATGGGAAGGAACACCCATCACCGTAAACAAAAATCGAACTATATATAGGAGAAATCATGAACAAAACAACATTTATGGCTAAACCAGGCCAAGTTGAACGTAAATGGTACGTAGTTGACGCAACTGATGTACCACTTGGACGTCTTTCTGCAGTAGTTGCTAGCGTACTTCGCGGAAAAAACAAACCAACATTTACACCACACACTGATACAGGTGACTTTGTGATTGTTATCAATGCTGAAAAAGTTAAATTGACTGGTAAAAAAGCAACTGATAAAATCTACTACACTCACTCAAACCACCCAGGTGGATTGAAACAAATCTCTGCAGGTGAACTTCGTTCTAAAAATGCAGTACGTTTGATCGAGAAATCAGTTAAAGGTATGCTTCCACACAATACTCTTGGACGCGCTCAAGGTATGAAGTTGAAAGTATTTGTTGGAGCTGAGTACACTCACGCTGCACAACAACCAGAAGTTCTTGATATTTCAGGACTTATCTAAGGAAAGGAACAATAAAGTATGTCACAAGCACAATATGCAGGTACTGGACGTCGTAAAAACGCTGTTGCACGCGTTCGCCTTGTTCCAGGAACTGGTAAAATCACTGTTAACAAAAAAGATGTTGAAGAGTACATCCCACACGCTGACCTTCGTCTTGTAATCAACCAACCATTCGCAGTTACTTCAACTGCAGGTTCATACGACGTTTTCGTTAACGTTGTAGGTGGTGGATACGCTGGTCAATCAGGAGCTATCCGTCACGGTATCGCTCGTGCCCTTCTTCAAGTAGACCCAGACTTCCGCGATTCATTGAAACGCGCAGGACTTCTTACACGTGACTCACGTAAAGTTGAACGTAAGAAACCAGGTCTTAAGAAAGCTCGTAAAGCTAGCCAGTTCTCAAAACGTTAAGAACCAGCTACAATACAGCATTTACAGCACTTCATGGTTCACACCATGGAGTGTTTTTTTTTGATGATTTTTAGCAAAATTCACACCATTTTTCACACCAAATTCACACCATTACTTTTTAAGATTGCGATAAGCAATCTCTCCAACAGCCATTGGAATGACATTTGAAGTGTTGACATAAGTCTTAGTTGTAATAGTATCACTATGGGTTAGAGCTTTATAGATTCCATAGTTTAATCCAGTTTTAGCTATTTTATTTTCTCCTTTATTTTGTTATTTTTTGAGTACTAGCTTCTCAGTAAAAACATTGAGAGCAGGTACCACAGAATTTCCATTCAGCGAAGTGTCCGATAAGAAAATAGGATTAACTGCTTCAACAAGAGCATCTTCTGGAAATACTGTTGTAGAAGCTGTTGTAATAACTGTTGTAATAACTGTTGTAATAGCGTGGTGCATTCCCCAATTTTTCGTAGTAAGTAGTGCCGATAAATTTTGGTAGCATGACAAGTGTTTCTGGGATCATAAGAGCTTCCTTTCTGAGTGTAAAATAAAAAGAGTTAAGCTAGTTGCTTCTCTCTTGAGTAATAGTGATTAAAAATTTTGCGTTTATACATGCGACTATAGAATTGAATACCACCATGAGCATAGCCATTCCTACGAGCATCTTGAGTAGATCTATTTGAGCCTGAGCATAGAGTTTGGCCTGTAGTTTATCAGACTTACTAAACATACCATAGGTGAATTCATAGTTATCATAGAGTCGTTTACATTGTAGTGCGAAAAAAGTTTGTCATATCATTCTCCTTTATTGCAAGACGTAAAAAAGCTACTAAGAAAAAAGAAGACTTAGTAGCTTGAGAGTGAGTCTATCAAGGTAGATAGACAGCAGTAAAGAGAAGTTATTTGGTTGAAGGATTCCTCCTTCACGGTGGCAACGTTTAGCAAGGTGCATTGCATGAATTACCCTCTCTTTCCCAGCCAACCTCAATAGGTAGTCATTATCATACCCATGGGATTCTCTTACACCCTTTGGCGAAGCCAGTTCACTTTACTATTCGGAAAAGTGCGAAAGTCCGAAATGCGTGGAAGCCCACAAAATGTTTTAAATCTTCACTTCAACCATCAAACAGACTTGACTTTTCTTTCCAAAACGTTTACAATAAAGGTACGAAGTTTAGTGTAGTTTTGGCAATCAGTCCTTTGGTTGTCAGACGCACTTTTTATTTAATTTTCAAAGATCGTGATTTAGCCTTGAAGATAAGGTTATTATTTTCAATCGCCATACAACTATAAGTTGTTAAATCCATTGTACAACCAACAGTTGTAATTGTCAAGCATTTTTTGAAAAATTTAAAAATATTTTTTAAGGGGAATTATAATGGATCTTGCGGAACACCTTAAGACCTTGAGAAAACAGGCTAAAATGACCCAAGCCCAAGTCGCAAAAGCTATCGAAATTTCGCAACAAGGATACGCTTATTGGGAACAAGGAAAAAAACGTCCAAGTTACGATAATCTCGTGAAGATTGCTAAACTCTTTAATATATCTGTCGATACCTTGGTATCAAATGAAACAAATGATGATATTGACTTATCAGAAGTAGAATTGCTCTTCAGAACTACATCAGATGGTATGAGCAATGAAGAAAAAGAAGTCTTCAAACAAGAGTTGCTTCAGTTTATGAAGGAGCGGAGGAAGGTTTTTGAGGAGGAAAAATAAACAATGGGAAATTATACTATAAGCGAAGAGAGAATGCTTTCTCGTATAAAAAGTTTTGCGAGTAAAAGAGGGGGGTATTTACTACTATTGTTTGATTTTTTATTACTAATTATTTCTCTTCTTCTTATACCTATAATCCTTGTAATTGATTTCTTTCTTGGCTGGTTTATCGGATGGAAAACAGTACTATTCGATTTGTTGATACTTGGCTCTCTTCCCTTTCTGGCTCTACTTCTCATTGTTAGATTTTATTTTTGTGAAATTGGAAAGATTGAAACTAGAATAGAAAGATTGTTATTGTCAATTTTTAATGCTGTAAACATTGTAGTCTCGTTTTGTATTTTTTCTATAATTTATAGTTTGTTTACTGAAGAAAATTCTATTTATGTAATTGATTCAAACTCATTGATTGCAGATGCTGTGTTTTTTCTAATTGTATTGATAATACTACATACAATAATTTCTTTGTTTATGAATACTTCATTTGAAGCCTTTAGCATATTGTATTTACTACTTGTTTCTATGATGAAGATTCTAGAATCTGTGGTAAATACTAACTGGCAAGTCATTATGATTTTATATACTTTAACAATACTGGTATTACATGAGGATAATATCAATCTTTTTGCAAAAAAGAAGATTGATGCTGAGAAAAAAGAAGAGATAAAAGCATTTATAAGTTACTTGAAAGTCTACGTAGGTATAATTCCACTATCGCTATATGGAGGAGTGTCTATTTCTAATTTGTATCCAATAAAGATACTTTCAAGTATAGGTGATCAATATAACGAGTTGATCAGTGGAGCGATTTATACTATCTCTATATTTACAGTTTCTCTGTCTATGATTCAGATTGTATTGATGTTTCTTAGAAAAAAATTACGAGATTAGATTACATTTTCATTTACTGAACACATATTCTATTTTTCTAGTGGACAATCGTCCACTTTTTCTATATAATTATTGTTAGTTTATAAAACAACAAGGACTTCAAGGAGGTATTATGGATACACGATACAGCCAAATTAAGGAAGTTGCAAATCGTTATATTTACAAGTATATCAAGGAGAATGACTCTTCTCTTCTAGGTTATAACTTTGAAGGATTTTTCAACCATGTGGTTGAGAGTCACAATATCAAGGTTATGGAGCATCATTTTTCTAGTAGAAAGATTGAGGGACTGACCTTGATTGATGAGAGTGGTATTTCTTTCTCCTATGAAAAGGAAAATCCGCAAGTAAAACAGAACTTTACGAAGTGCCATGAGTTGGGGCATTTTCTGCTACAGCATACTGGCTCTTTCTTTACAGAGCTAAAGGATGAATCTGACTCTATCTTTGAGAGCGAAGCAAATCTCTTTTCTGCATTTGTGCTTATGCCAAGCATTGTTTTGCTGTCAAAGATATTTTATAGGCATGATAGTTTTGCACGAGTGATGAAAGACTTAAAGGTTTCAGCTGAAGCCTTGGTCTATCGCTTGAGATACTTATTCAGTAATGAAACGACTCATTCATTAGATAAGGTTAATCATGCAATTCAAGACTATAAAAATGGTCAATTAGATAGAATTGTGGATATGTTTAGTTTGTTGAAGTCTTCTATTATCGCAGAGTACCAGCAAGTCATCATAGATATGTTGGCCAAAGTTTATCATTTGCTAACTAGAGACGGCTATCTGTCAGACCGACAAATCTTTGAATTGAAGGACAAAGCGTTTAGACAGACCTTGGAAGATGAAAAATCAGATATTTCTTGTGGTCAACTTTTTGATTATGGTAAAGTCATTTACTTTGCCTGGGAAAAGGATAGATTAACAGAGAGACAAGCTATTAGTAACGCAAAGACACAGTTATTGTTAGAAAGGACATGAGATGTTCAATTGTACAAAATTAAAACAAAAACGTGAAGAGTTGGGGATGAAACAAAGCGAGATTGCACGACTTCTTGACATTAATCGCTCTTCTTATTTCTCTTGGGAAAATAGCAGGGCGGTCCCAAACAAAGCCAATTTGAAAAAGATTGCTGAGATTTTAGGAGTGACTGAGGAGTTCTTCTATGAGGAAGAAATTGCTATGCTTTATAAGCAACTAAATTCTATCAATCAGACCAAGGCTATGAATTATGTTAAAGACTTAGTAGATAAGCAAGCTAATATTATTGCTATGCATACCTTCCCTTATCGTGTCTACGAGAGTCTATCAGCTGGTAGTGGTGCCACAGTCTATGATGATAAGAGTTTTGATACGGTTTGCTTTGATAAGGAACTAGCTCATGATTTTGCTTCCTGGATTTCAGGGGATTCCATGGAGCCTACCTATCATAACGGATCCGTTGCCCTTATCCGAGAGACTGGTTTTGATTATGATGGGGCAGTCTATGCGGTAGTGTGGAACTCTCAGACCTTTATTAAGAAAGTTTACCGTGAGGAAGAAGGGTTACGCCTAGTTTCCATTAACAAGGATTATAAGGACATCCATATTCCCTACGATGAAAATCCTCGTATTGTGGGCAAAATCGTAGGAGCCTTTACACCTTTGGAGGGCTGATATCGATTATTTTGACTATTCACGAGAGACAAAGTCTGATATTGTCTTTGTGGATATGAAATTCTTATATATCAGTGTGGAGCGCAGAAAATAGATTGGTGGGCGTCCAACTGGTGTATTAGATGGACTAAAATTATCGACAGCATATATTTCCCTTTCCAGTCAGCAAGGGAACACCAGGACCGTGGCATGATGAAATTGAACCTAAATTATGTTATACTTTTAGTTAAAGTATTTGGCGAGTAATCTTATATCTCAAGAAAGGGAATAAATGAAACAAACCACCTTATTTTCATTTGAAGAAGAGTATGATACTATTGATAGTATCGCTAAAAAAATGGATTTTAATATAGAGACACCAGGTTGGCCTGATAAGTTCGGTCAAAAATTAAGGAAATGGACTCAGGAAAATACGAAAGATAAAATTAGAACCCTGAGTTTATTTTCTGGAGCGGGGGGGCTTGACATAGGCTTTAATGATGCAGGTTTTGAAATAGTTGAATCGGTAGAAGTAGAAAAAGAATTTTGCAAGACTCTTGAGATAAATAGTGGATCATCAAAGACTTTTCCTGAGGCTAAAGTGAATTGTATTGATATTAGAAAATTTACAGGAGATAACTTAGGAAAAATTGATTTCATTATTGGAGGTCCTCCATGTCAAACGTTTAGTGCTGCTGGAAGAAGGGCCAGCGGAGTGTTGGGTACGACTGATGAAAGAGGTACATTATTTGAAGAATATGTCAGATTGTTAAAAAAGCTTTCTCCAAAAGGTTTTTTATTTGAAAACGTCTATGGAATTATAGGTGCCAGAGGTGGTGAGGATTGGAAAGGAATACAAAAGGCGTTTTCTGATGTTGGATATCACCTTTATTTTCGTATCTTGGATGCGGCTGATTATGGAGTTCCTCAACATAGAGAGCGTTTAATTATTATTGGATTAAAAGAGGGGGAGTTTAGTTTCCCTCGCCCAACTCATGGACCTGACTCAATAGAAGGAAGAGAGTTTTACAATGCTTCAACTGCAATAAGGGGCGTAAAAAGTAATGAGAATATTGTAGAGAATCAGCTTGGCGGAAAATATGGCTATCTTTTAAATGATATCCCGCCAGGATTAAATTACAGTTTCTATACTGAAGAGATGGGACATCCTAATCCAATTTTTGCTTGGAGATCTAAGTTCTCTGATTTTCTATATAAAGCTGATCCAATGACACCAACCAGAACAATAAAAGCTTCTGGTGGTGCATATACAGGACCATTGCATTGGGAAAATAGGTTTTTCTTTTACGAAGAGTATAAAAGATTACAAACGTTTCCTGATGATTATGAAATAAGTGGTAGTAAGAAAATTGCAGTTAAACAAATAGGAAATTCGGTCCCACCGCAGTTAGCTAGAATGTTAGCAATTGCCGTTAGAGAGCAGGTTTTTGGAACTTCATTTCCTTTTAAACTTAGTACTTTGGATAGAAATGAAACATTAAATTTTAGAAAACGGAAAAGGCAACTTACCCGAATATACAAAGAAAAAGCAAGGGCCGCTATTGAATCTTTAGATAAATCAATAGTGATAAAGCCAGAATCACGTTCTTACTATGCTTCGATTAATAATGTGTTTGATTTTAAAGAATGTGAAGAAGAAGCTCTTTTTCATATTGAAGTAATCTGGGAAGATAAGTTAATTTTTATCATAACAGAAGTTAAAAAGAAAAATTCTGAAAAAATTATTGAAATAGAAGTTAGTTCCGAAAAAGTTGGTTGGAATAAAAATATTGGAGGGATTGTTCTAGATATTAGGTCATCAGATCCAATGGCATATACAGTTGCTTGGAAAGCTTTTGAGGCTGAATTAATCAAGAATTCAATAAAGGCTGACTTGGTTCAATTGAATGGCTATTATCAATATCGTCCCAAGCTTTCATTTGACGTAAAGTTACATAGCAAAAGTAAACTGCTAAATATTATTCAAAGTGTCTTAGTTGGAGAATATACATCAAAAAATATTACAACAGATGTTCTGGCAGAGGCTTGGAATATTCGAAAAGATGAGGTTAGAAAATACGCAGAACTTTTAAAAGAGATTGGATACGAGATTAGAAATAGTAATACCAACCCACAAATAAAACAGGATGAATGGCTGATTCCGTATTCATTTCCGACATTAACTCCACTTAGTGTACAATTATGGAAAAAATTATAGAGGTTAAATATGGCGCATAAAAATGAAACACATATTGATATTTTTAATAATAGATATGAGTTTTATCCAAAATCTTCAACAAAAATTACGTTTAAGCAAGGAAAGCAAAGCAAAGAAGCTAGGTTACGGTTTAAAGAAATTTCAGATACACTAAAAGCAGATTATCTTAAAAATCGACTATCCAGAATCAATTTAGAAAATTTTTCAAAATTAGAGGATAGTGAAAAAAATGCCTTAACTCAATTAGTTGACGGAATTACAAGCGAGGTAGGTAGAGCGCTAGTAGGACTGACTTTTTTGCAATTAACAATTAAAAGTATTAAGCCTATTCAAAATATCAGATTACACAAGGGTAATAATCGAAAAGACAGTTTTTCATGGGAAGAAGGAATCTCTATGAGAACCCTGGATAAAAATTTTACTACTCCGTTCTTAAGAGAAATGGGTTTTCTAAATTTGAACCGAGATGGAGTTTTTATGACAAGAAGTTTGTCTGAAAATTACCCTTATACTCCTCTTTATAAAGCACAAATGAAGGGCCCGTTTAAAGAGTGGATTACGATTGTAAATTTTATTGAAGAAAAACCCGAAAAATCATCTGTTGCTTTAGATTATCTGATGAGTTTACTGTCGAATAGGTCTGTAAAGTATAATGAACTAGTTGAAAAAACTTGTCAACTAGCAGAAAATTTTAAGGATAGAACATTCGAAGATTATAAGGAGTTTTTAGAAAAATTTTTTAATCAAACAAATTATTCGGCGAGAGCTTTTGAAGTAGTTCTTCATGCTTTATATCAGGTACTGGATTCAAACAATTTTCTTTCTGATCTGGATTTAAAACCGATGACGCAGATGAGGTCAGCAAATAAAAAACATGGTAATGTCGGTGATATAGAATTAGCTGAAAACGAGGAAATAATTGAGGCTTGGGATGCTAAGTTTGGGAAGCCGTATCTAAGAGATGAGTTAGAAGAATTAAATGATAAGCTAAATGAAAATAATTCAGTTAAGATTGCTGGATTTGTGTCAAATGTTGAGTTAGAATTGAGAGATGTTGAATCAAGACGGTCTGAGATTGAATTTAATAGCGATACGAAGATTTATTTATATACTTTTGAAGAGTGGGTACAATATGTCATCAAGGATCCGCTGGAAGAATTACCAAGAATAGGATATGAGTGGGTAAATGCAGTTGTAGAAACATTTTCCAGAAAACGAATTGGCATTGCACCAATCGATGAGCCATGTTTAGATTGGTTAGAAGATTTGGCTAAAAGACTAGAAGAGGCTAGCTAATTGATAGATTTTCGAAAAAGAATTATTTTGAGGTAACAACCTATAGTGGAGGTCTCTTAGATAATCTGCCTGAATTTGATTTAGAAGAACTTGTCATCTCATACCTTCAAATTAAGGAAAACTATTATGTCCTTTCTAATTCAATTGCAAAGAAGTCAACAACAATAAAAATTGAATGTGAAATGATTTCAAGAGAAATTGATAACCTTAGAAAAGCAGTAGTTCAAGTGAAAGGCAAAAAGGCAAAGGAACTTGACGCTATAGAATTTAAACAATATGTAGATGAAGGTTATCTAGTATATTTATATGCTCCGAGAGTAATAAATTTAGATAAGATAGAAAATATATTTAGGATAGGGAACGACGATTTAGTAGATTTCTATGAGAAGTATAAGTTAATCCTACCAGCATCTATCACTCAGTGGGAAGATTTATTTACTAGTGTGAGTGATTAAAATATAGTGATAGCAACTGTGATTGCTGAATTTATCCTATTATTTTAGTCTCTACCTTTTTTTCGCAGGCAGTTATAAAGTCTATCAGAATAAGCTTTGTAAGAGTATAAGTTAATTTTTACAGAACTAAATTATTCCCCTATTTAGAATCTATTAATTCATATTTTATGAAATTAATTAATAGATATTGTTCTTAAAATCCTTGATATTGTGCTGTTTTTAACCCAACTGAAATCTATACTTTCCAAACCAGGTCTTAAGAAAGCTCGTAAAGCATCACAATTTAGTAAACGTTAATCAATACCTTATTATACCAACGTTTGTGGCACCTTTTTGGTGTCAGTTGGTGTTAATTATATTGATAAGTCGTTTAAGAGATTTAAAGCATCAGCATCTTGCTGGTGCTTTTTTTCTGGCATCAGTTCAAGATAATAGTTCTGTGTAGTCAGAATTGAATTGTGTCCGAGTCTGCGAGAAATATAATCTAGGCTAATATCTTTTGAAAAAAGGAAAGAAGCGTGAGTGTCACGCAAACCATGAAAAGTTGTTTTGCTCAGGTCTAGTTTCTTCAAAAGTTTTTGGAGTTGGCTTGCTTGTCTGAATCCGTTCCAGTCGAAGATATAGTTCTCTTTTTTATTTGCTAGAGACATTAGAGCGAAGTAGATATCTTGGTTGATAGAAATATCCCGTTTTGAGTGTTTTGTTTTTAGTTGAGTATCATCGCTAATAGGACTGATTGACCTGCGTATATTGATACCATACTCAAAAATATCTTCTTTCTTCAATCCAAGTAGTTCACCTCGCCTTGCACCAGTTTCTAAGGCAAGAAGTACAAGAATATTGAACTCGTCCTCTTCTTGGTGGTCGAGGCAATATTTTCTTAGTTCCCTAAACTCAGTTACTGATAGAGGGACATTACGCTTAGGTTGCTCTTGACCTCTTGCTTTTAAGAGTGAACCAAAGTCATTTGCAATCAATCCTTTAGCGTATGCGTATTTGAGTGAACCTCTGATTTTTAAAACAAGTTCTTTGGTTGTCTTTTTGGAGTGAGTTTCAGCGTATTTATCAAGTTTTTTCTGCATGACTAAATCATCCAAGTGTTTTAGTCGCATTCCCTCAAACAGTTCGTCCACGATTACAAGAGTTCGCTTATAATTGACGAAAGTAGCTTCACGAACCTCATTCTGTTTTACAGAGTTAACCCAGTTACGATAAAAGTCAGTAAATAGGGTAGAGCGTTCAGCAATATCTTTCCCTCGTCCTTTGTCGAGTTCCATTTCAAGAGCCCATAATTCAGCGTCTTGTTTGTTAGAAAATGTTTTGGTTTCTCGTTTGTATTGTCCTTTCTTGTAGAGTGATACAGTTGCACGGAAAGAATTTCCACGTTTCGTAATAGTTGCCATCTTATCAGCCTTTCTATATGAAAAATGATTGATAAAATAGACTAGTCACATATAGTGTATATGAAAAATCTCATTTTATCAATCGTTATCCGTTAATCACAGTGCTCTTCAATGAATCTTATAAGTTTGGATTTCAGGTAGCGTTCCTGCTTACCAATCATAAAACATTGAAAATCAGGGTGATTTCTGATGTACTTGTCAAAAGATTTTGGGTCAATGCCAAGTAGTTCAGAAGCTTGTTGTCTTGTTAATAGTAATGGCTGATTAATCATAATTTACCTCTTTCTATGATATAATGAGAGGTATCAGGAGATACCATCTTCTGTGCTATCCTCATCAGACATGCTCGGTAAAGTTTGCTCTGGTGAGGTTTTTGCTTTGTTTTGGGGATTGTGACGTCTTGAGTCTAAAAATTTTGTGAAAAAATAAGTCCGCTCAATGATTAGACCGAGTAGAGAATTATCATTAAATCTAGCATACCGTACTAAATCTTCAAACTCTGTAAAACCATTTTCAGTAATAACATCAATAACTGTTTCTAAAAATAGACCCGAATTGTGCTCAATCAGAAATTTATCCAATTCAAAGCCACAACCACTTTCTATTTCTTCGATATTATAAAGTGTCTTATCAGGATTTTCTGCGTGTGTGAAATAATCATACATACCCTTTG
Organism: Streptococcus mitis; assembly: GCF_901542415.1. NCBI lineage: Bacteria > Bacillati > Bacillota > Bacilli > Lactobacillales > Streptococcaceae > Streptococcus > Streptococcus mitis. The sequence continues at coordinate 1,840,817 of NZ_CABEHV010000004.1, forward strand.
GGGACATGACTATTTCAACGTGAGCAGGTGTATTCAACTTTTTTGTTAGGAGTTCGGAAACTTGAGAATAGCTTTTAAGTGATTCAAAAAACAATGCTCCGTGCTTATGAGCCTTTTTGAACTCTCCAGTTTCCTTGTCGATATCTTTATCATGCCAAGGGCTCAAGACAAATGGGATGTGCATTTCTTCAAGAATATCAAGATAGTTTTCAGGAGCACTATCTTGATAAAGCAAGAATGCCCACTTATTTGAACGTTTCTCTTTAGATTTTGCCATTTCAGCTTCTTCCTTTTTTGATTATTGATTATTGATTCATTGGGGGTCGTAGTAACCCCAATGAATCTTCTCTATGGGGCTTTGCCCCAAACCCTAGCCTCTCCTGCCCGATGATAGCACACACTAAGAACGCTTGAGGACTGGCAAGGGACGGGGTAGTATTTTTCGGCTTCGTTACGCTTTCGCTTTAGGCTTTGCTACACTACGCTGAAAAATCTCCACCCCTCAAAGCCCTTGCAAGACCTCATTTTCCTACTGATTGGTAAGCGCCGACACTATACCGATGAGATAGCTCAAAAAGGGCTACTGTCGTCAAAACAAGCATAGCAGGAAAACCGCTATTCATACCTCGAGAAAAGCTCTTGAATTCGTTGTTCCAATATTTGCCGATTCTTAATTGGGATAGTTCGAAATATTTTTACAGGCTCCCCCTCTATTTGAAAATATCCATATCCTCTAGGTTTGATGATAACCTCATCTTTTTCCATATCGGGGAAAAGTAATTGTCTATTGTTGGTCGCATTCAAGAAGCTAGTTGATAAACTAATGACACAATTAAAGTTATATCGACCAGGTAAGTCTGCCATTAAAAAACGTTGACTGGATAAGATTAACCTAAAACCTAGACTTCTTCCCATGCTATTCATCATCAACATTTTAGACAATATTTCTTTATGTTTTTTCTTGTCAGTTTGTTCAAGATAGGCTAGAAATGCCTGCCATTCATCAAAAATGAGATATAGATTGCGGTCGTTTGCTTCTGCTTTACGCAATCTGTCTTCAAAGCGTTTATAAATGCTTTCGAACATATCAAGACATTCAAAGCCACGTGCTACATGATTTCCTGTCATAGTGAACAAATCATCATCAGCCTTAAAATCCATAAAACAAGCTTCAGCAGTCTTATCGTGGGTTGCAATAAGACCTAATAATCTATGTAGAAAGGTAGATTTCCCTGAACCTGATGGACCTGCAATTATCCAAGCAAAATATCGGTTAATGTCAATAGAGAAGGGGGTTGGTTGCCCCCTATTATTGACTTCCCAAACATTATGAATCACGTTCTAAAAGTCCTCCTCCGTATGCTGGTTTTGACTTAGCATTTCATTAGCAGAAATCAACCGAACTTTAATAGCAAGGAACGGGTCGTGTTTTGCAATACTAACAACACAATCAACGGAGCCGTTAGACATCATTTTGACAGTTTGCCTTGCTTTTATTTCGAAATCTGCTAGTTCTTGAGCGCTAACTGATTTTTCAAGATGAATGTAGAAGATACCTTGAGTAATATCAGGGAATTCTACACCTTGAGTAAATTGAAGGGTAGCGATTGGAAGTTCGTTAACACCTATTTCAGTTAGCCAATGATAGATGTTAGCATACAGAGGGTTTGCAGGTACTCGCTTGCTCTGTTTATAGCTATTCCACATCATAGAGAATGCTTCTCCCTCTGTAAATACCCCGATTAACAGTAACCCACCTAAGATAAAAGGTAAAATCCAAGATAGTAGCTTATAAAGGGCAAATACAGATACTATAATAGCTAAAGCGATAAGTAGTTGGCAGTACCATTTTAGAGAAGTGATTTTTTCTAGTATTTGTTTAATTTGTTTCATAAGTTTCCCCTTAAATTACTGAAATATCTGATAGTTCGAGGACAAGTGACAAACCGATAGGTTGCTTGAACTTGTCGAAGACAAAGGCAACCTCATACTCTGAGAAGGTAAGTTCTTTACCGATTAGAGGAGTTAAGTCTTCTCCTCTATATCCCTTTAATTTGACCTTAAAGGTTGGGCAATAATGTTCTTGTCCGATACTTTCGAACTTTTGGAACAGTGTAGGGTCAACAGCTGTTAAACTTGCGTAAGGGAATTCATTTTCTTTTCCCTCATTTATTACACCAATTGTATAGTCAACTGTTTGAATGGATTTAGGAACAGTTGTTTCCCTCGTGATTTGTTTAGCGAAATCTTTAGAAGAATCGCTGACTCCGATTGATAATGCCATTTGGTTTTACCTTTGCCTTTCTGAGGAGATTTCCGCCTAATCGTTACCTCAAACATATGTAATAGGACGGTCTATGTATCTTTATGAATTTATTATCTCAAAATAAGTAAGTCAAAAAATCACACTTCAAAAAAATAAAATAAAAAAAGACAGATTTTTTTCTGTCTCTATTATCTTATTGGCTTTGCAATCTTTAAAGCTTCTTTATAAAATTTTTCTTTAAAATCCTTTTTAGTTATTGATTTACCCGAATTGTAATATGCCAAATTAATTACTGAATTCATAAAGTGACTCTGCAACTTCTTATTATTATAGCCTAAGTCAGATTTAATAGAGTCAATTAAAATTTTTAAGAATTTTTCACTTGTGACTGTATTATAGACAAATTCATCATTGATTTTATCTAAAGATAAGAGCTTTTCAATAAAACTACTAGAATAGGTTGTTCCATTTTTCTTTCTTGGAAAACCTATTGAATCTTTATCAAAATCTGAGAGTGTTTTATATATATTTTCATCTAATAGTTTTCTCTTTTTTCTTGACATACTTTTTTCTTGCTCATAATGTAAGTAATTGGAAAATTCATAATTGCTAATATAGAGCAACACTCTCCGAATTTTGTGCAAGTCCGATAAATATTGAAATTCAGATTGACTCAATGGATTGTTTACCATATATTTCTTATTATCAACCTCGATAATTATACCAGACATAGTAAAATATGAAGAAAGTAGTTTACGTTTTGTAGAGTATAAACTGTTATATTTTTTCATATAAAAATCCTCCTAAAGGTATAATATCAAAAAATTTCTTTGAATAACTCACACTTTTAAATAAAAAATATAAAAAAGCAACTCTATAAATTAGAATTGCTATAATTAATGAGCTATTTTTATAACTTTGCCATCAAAATCAGCTACTACATTAAGAAACATATTTTTATAGGAGTTGCTCCATTTTTCTTCTGGTGTACCTTTTTCTATTTTACGATACCTATCAAGATAAATGTAATCTGTAAAATCGTTATAATAGGTTTCAAAATATTCATAGGTATTTCCTTTATATTCTATTGTGTTTTTAAAATCTTTTCTGGTTAACTCTTCTAATATATGGTTGCCATTTTTATCATCCAAAGTAATGGATTCTTTGTATTCGAAATCTACATTGTGTAGAGTCACTATCTCTCCTTTTTTGTAAGTATGATTTTTTGAAAAGAAACCGCTATTACTTAATAAAATTATTACTAACAGGAGAGTGGTAAGGATAGCTCCTAAAATTATACCGATGGGGAAAAGTGGCTTTTCTCTAATTATTATCATGGTTTTTCTGCTCTCTATTTTTTAGAAACTCTATTAGGTATTTTATAAGATAGAAACCTAGAGTTGCAACTAGGACAAATCCAAGCAACCATAGGGCGATTGTGAGTAATCCTGATAATAACGATATAATACCACTTATAATCGAATCTCTGAATAAGTAGACTATTACTAGTGGGACTATAACTGCAAAACATCCACAACCAGCACATCCTGGGTCATCTGCGACTTCTTGAATAATTAAAGCCATCTAAATTACACCTCCTTTTTTAATATTTTATCACGAAATTATTATATTGTAAACATTATATTTAAAATGAATACAATAAAGAATATATCTTTTTGATAATTATTTATACAATAGTTAAAAGAAAAGGAAATCTTTTATGATGAAAAAAATATCTATCGGGTTACAAATTAAAAGTTATCGTATGAAAATGAAACTCACTCAACAGGAGCTTGCTGAAAGAAGCGAATTGAGCCTTCCCTTTATTAATCTTGTTGAAAATGATAAACGAAATTTATCTGTTGAGACTTTGATAAAAATACTTAATGCTTTAAAGATTTCACCTTCAGAATTTTTCCTCCCCTTTTCTGAAGAATTTAGCCCAGATTTATCAGAATTAGTATTTCATATACAGTCTAACAGGTATCCAGATAAGTTTATTAATTTATTTAAAGAAATTCTAGAATTATCGGATTTAGATTAGTTTGGTTTAGCTTCTAAAATTTTTAGGTATGACAATAAAATAATCTACCTCAAGATGTGAGATAGATGACTAGTCTATTTTTGGGTGTTAATTGGTGTCAATTTTATCCAAATGAATGGGTTGTAGTACAATTTCATGGGAGTTTCAAATCGTAAGATGTTGATATAAAGGGATTTGTAAGGATTTAGTATTATTAGTTTTTAATAGGAAAATTTAGTAAACGTTAATTCGAAAGAATTACTATACTTACAAAGAGCACCTTTCGGGGTGTTCTTTTTTGTACTTTCTTGCTAAATTGGTGCAATTGATACAGTTGTTGCGACTTTAGTCGCTTGCAAATATGACTGCAACCGGACAAGGCCAGTTGGCTCAAAACGTTAATTAATACGATACTATCAACGTTTCAAATCACTCGAAAGTTTACCTTATTGTTTCTTTTTATATTCTTAAGAAATCAAAAGCAACATAAGTTGTCAGCTCTTTATTACAAAAACATTAATTAGCATTCTAGCATTATCTTCAGTCTAAAATCAGTATTTTGAGTTGTACGAAATCAGTTTTTGAATTTTGTCTAGTCTTACTTTATTTTCCCCTGAAGTTAAGTTTTTGTTCAGCATCATTAGTTAAAAAGGAAAAAGAATGAGTTTTATATTTGGATTTGAGGTTTATAAAATAGGATAAAAGTGCTGAAATTTAGATATTACAGACAAAATAAAATATTTAAAAGCTACAGAGAAACATGGTATAATGTAACTAAAGGAGATAGCATGTGTCCTTAGATATAGATAAAGAAAAGATGACAATCATGGGAGTAGCTTTTGAAAACCGCTCCGTTTTTAAGAGTGTTTGGTATGCTTTAAGTACAAATATGATTGAAGGATGGCGACCTACGGTTAGTGATGTTGAAAGATTACGAGATGAAGCTCTTGCTCTGGTGATGGCTTGATGAAGCGTAAATGTTATGATTCTTATGACTATATTGATCCGGATAATTTATATACCTATCCAGATTCTTCAGTTCTAAGAAATAAGCAGGAAGAACGAGATGAGCAAAAAGCACGTGAGCTTGAATATCGTATGGTTGCTAGTAAGAGTTTGAAATTATTTATCAATCCTATCCCAGTTTATAGTGTAGAAGATATATTGAAAATTCATCAATTTTTGTTTGAAGATATGTATCACTGGGCAGGTGAATTTAGAAAAGTCAATATTTCAAAAAGTGGTAATGCTTTTATGCCGATTCAGTCTTTCGATACAGCACTCACTTACCTTAATAATTTGATAGATAGATTTCATGACACTGCTAATAGTAGAAAAGAAGTCATTCAGTTATTGGTCGAAATTTTAGATAATCTCAATTATTTTCATCCATTCTGTGAGGGAAACGGTAGAACGCAGAGGGAGGTTATTCGCTCTTTAGCTTTAATGAAAGGTTATGAATGTGAAATATCAATCGGTGATGATGATGAGATTTATCACCTGTATATGGATGGTACAGTTTATGGAGACAAAACTAAATTAACGAAGTTATTTGAAAAAATTCTTTTCAAGTTATGAGTTTATACATTCGACTACCCTGGATAAGAATGCTCTATTGTACTAGAATATTTTATGTAATCTGCACCCCAAAAGTTAGATTTTTCTGTCTAACTTTTGGGGTGCAGTTCAGTAAAAGCTTGATAGTATACGTTTTATCCTATTATCCTAGAAATATTTACTGGATTTTCTTTTCAAACTGACTTTTTAAGAAGTTGCCTTATCAACAATGTTAAAGAAATTTTTGGAGCTATGTTGGACTGAAAGATATTGTGCTGATGATAATCTAAAAAATTATCATCAGCACAATATCTTTGGAAAAACTGTAGAATTTCAAAAATTACTACAGACCTTGAATTTTACTTATCATTTCAATGATTTAAATTGCTTACATTTTATTTTGATAAGTTTTACGGTAATCTCCAGGAGAAAGCCCAGTCCTTTGTTTAAAAATTTTAGTAAAGTAAGAATAATTATCATACCCTACTTGACAAGATACTTGTGATATCGAGATATTTGTTTGAGATAGGAGAGATTTAGCAGCATTAATGCGCTTATCCGTTATATATTTAACAAGAGTTTCTCCAGTTTCTTTTTTAAAAATTCTAGCTAAATGATCTGCGCTGAGATAAACCATATCTGCTAATATAGAACGATTTATATCTTCATAGTAGTGATGATCTATGTATTCGACAATACGTTGAATACTATTTTTCTGATTTTCAATGTTTGTTGCAAATTTCTTGGCATGTGACCAGTAATAATCAAAGTAATCTTGAAATGATTCAATTGAATGAAAACGTCGTTGGAATAGGAAATCATGAGTGCTATTTTGGAATAATTTATGTGCTGAAATTCCATTTTGATCTAGATATATCCCTATTTGTTGAATCCAATCTAGTAAAATTTGTTGTAGTGTGAAAGTAGGAATTTGAGAATTATAGGCAAGTGAATTAATTTTTTCTCTTAATTCGTATTCACTTAAGGTGTCTAAAAAAGTAATTGAAAGAGTTTCTGTTTTAAAAGAAGTTGGGAAACTATGTGGAACACATATAATAGTATTCCAATAAGAGACATACTGTTCATTATAAGTGTAGAGTTCTTTAGCATGAAATAAAATATCGGATATTTTATGGCAACTCTTATATATAAGAGTTGAGTATTTGCTAAAATTATTAGAAATTTGAGAATGAATTTCATATGCCAGTTTGTCACTACGTTTGGAAGAGTCTACTCTAAAGAGACAAACATATTGATCGACCAGGCTTTCCATTTTGAATAGACTTATCAGATTATAAGAAGGTTGTGAAATTCTTTGCAGTTCTCTTTTTAGTTGAGAAGTCCATGATGGAGTTTCTGCAGAATAATCTTCTTCATTAAGATTGATTGTTAAAACTGCAAGGAAAAAATATTGGTGTTTTTTAAGAATAAAATCTTGTTTGATTGCTATGTTTTCTAGTTCATCAATGCGAGAAATTTGAGGTTTTCTAAGGTAATCATACCAGAAATTATCTTCTATTTGTAAAAGTGCATCATTTTTTCCGTTTAAGTTATGATTCTCAATTTTACTAATGGCTTTTTGAATAATAAATTCTAATTTTTCAAAGTTAATGGGTTTTAGATAGTATTCAAAGCTTTGCAATTCAATTGCTTTTTGAGCATAGTTGAAGTCGGCGTAATTGGTTAAAAAAATTGTTTTTATATCATATTTTTCATTTCTAATCCACGATAAGAGTTCGAGACCGCTACCTTGAGGCATTTCTATATCACTTATCATGAGATCAATAGGATGCTCTCTAATAATATTTTGAGCTTGAGTGAGGCTATAGGCAACATAAACAATGTCAATGTGTAGTTTAGCCCAATTTATTTTCTCTCGTAAAGCTTCAATGATAAAACGATCGTCATCAACCAATAAGATGTTCATTATAACCTCCGTCTATAATCTTGTATGGAATAAGTAAAAGAATTTTAGCCCCACCTTCTTCATTATTTTCAAATGTAATAGTATAGTCGTTGGGATAGAGAAGATTCAAACGTTCGATGGTGTTCGTGATCCCAATATGATGTCCATCTTCTGTTATTAGAGACTGTTTCTGATTTAATTTTGATAAAATTTCTTCAGAGAAACCTGGACCATTATCTTCGATACAAATCTGAATATAATCTGAGTCCTCAGTTTTTACTTTTTTTATTGATAGTAAAATTGTAAATAAATCTTGAAATGAAAAACCGTGTTTTATTGTGTTTTCAATAAACGTTTGTAACAGTAATGATGGAACAAGAGTATTTTGTAAATCAGAATTGTAGTCTAGTGAAAAGTAGATACTATTTCCATATCGAATTCGTTGTATTTCTAAATAATCTTTAATATGCTGAACTTCATCTTTAAGTTCTGAAAAATCTTGATTAGCCATAAATAAATGACGGAGATAATTTGAAGTTAGGATAGTTAATTCTTCAATTTCCTTGTAGTTTTTTGTTTGAAGCATACTATGAATCATTGATAACATATTTAAGTAGAAATGCGGTCGGATTTGATTTTTAAGATAATTAAGTTCAATCTTCTTAAGTTCTAGTTGTGAATGATATTCTCGTATTTTTAATTCTTGCATGTCAAAAATTACTTTATTAAGTTTATCATTTGCCTTATCAATTTCTAGTATACCTTCAGATATAAAAAATTCAGAAGGGGGGATGGAGTCCCCAAGTTGAGAGAGCCGTTCAGTGAGTCTTGTTATAGGCTTAATCATCCACTGACGAATATATAGGATAATGATGATTGATAAAATGGTGATAATGATAGGAACAGCTGATAAAAATACTTCTAAGAGTGTGATATTTCTAAAGACTTCGGCATAATCGACTAAAACATAAATATCGAAAGGTAAATGTGTTTTTTCATTTTGTGCATGAATTAGGTAATTAGAGGACGGTATATTGTTAGGCTCTTTTAGGGAGAGTTTACCATTATTACCAATATTAAGTTTATTGAGAGGTTTTAGGATATCTTCTGAGGATATGACTGCATAAATTATTTTTCCTTCGTAATGAACGGATTTAACTAAGTATTCGCTATTTTTAGTAGTTATATTTTTCCACTTACGGTCACTTATATCGCTACTTAGTGATTTTAGATATGTTTTTAACAGTAAATAATCTTCATATGGAATATAAAGATCGGAAACATTGATAAAATGTTTAGTAGAATTTGTTTCTAATAAGAATGTCATATGGGTTTCATTTTGATATTCAAACTCTGTAAAACTAGTTTGAACCTTTTTTAGACTTTCTTGATAGTCTAAAAATTTTTGTACATGATTTAATTTTTCCAAATCTTCACTGTGTGTTATTGTTGAATACATAAACCTCTCTGCAGAATGTAATTTTTCATTAACAGAGTCAGCATAAATTTCAATTGAACTACGTAAGTGTACTATATTTTGGTTTTTAATAAAATTTCTGGTGATGTTACTCATAGCAATATTGATTAAAATATTTATCAATAGTAGTACAAGTAGGAGTTTAAAGAAAAAATGAATAGAATGTTTTTTTGATAACTCGCGATTTAATTTCATATACTAGCCTCGTATTTAAATTATATCACTTTGAAAATACGATATCATGTACAAAACAGATATGTTTTATCAAGATGTCGGAAAAGTAATAGTTCTCAGAAATGATAAACTGAAAAATTGATAAACCTAGTCCAAAAAGTTATATTAAGGGAATTCTATATGGTGTAAAATAATCGTAGAAAATCAGATAGGAGGAAAAAATGAAAGTAGCATCTCAACTTCATAAAATAAAATTAAAGCATAGTATTCCGTTATACATATTACTTTTTCCTTCAATATTGCTATTAATTTTATTTTCCTATATTCCCATGTTGGGATTAATTATTGCATTTAAAGACTATTCACCAGCTAATGGTATCTTTGCTAGTCAGTGGGTAGGATTTAAGTACTTTACTCAATTTTTCTCATCATTCCAATTCGGGACAACTATGTTCAATACATTAAAAATTTCACTTTATAGTATTGTAGTAGGATTCCCCTTGCCTATTATACTAGCTATAATCAGTAATCAGTTAAGAGTTGGGAAATTTAGAAAAATATTTCAAGTGACAACTTACTTACCTCATTTTATCTCTACAATGGTTATGTGTGGGATGATTATCTTATTTTTATCTCCTACTAGTGGTTTGTTAGCAAATGTATTTAAGTCTGTTGGAATTACTATTCCAGATTTTTTATCAAAACCTACTAGTTTTGCAGGTGTTTATGTTTGGAGTGATGTATGGCAACATATTGGTTGGGATAGTATTATTTATCTGGCAGCGCTTTCTGCAATTGATCCTACATATTATGAGGCTTCAACTATGGATGGCGCTTCTAGGTTACAAAAAATTAGGCATATAGAATTACCATTACTTTTGCCAACTGCTATGATTTTGCTAATATTAAGAGCAGGTAGTTTATTAAGTGTAGGATTTGAGAAAGTGTTACTATTACAGAATCCTCTTAATTTAGCAGGAAGTGAGATAATTTCGACCTATGTTTATAAAGTTGGTATGGTGAATTTTCAGTATAGTTATTCGACAGCTATAGGGTTATTTAACACCGTAGTCAATCTAATAATTTTGTTATCTGTTAACTGGTTCTCAAAAAGATATACTAGAACGGGTCTTTTTTAAAGGAAGGAGTGCTTAAAGTGAGATGGTTTCATAAATCAAGAAAAACAAACTCTGAATTATTATTTGATATAGTTACCTATGGTTTAGCAATTTTCCTTATCCTGTTAATTGTTTATCCGTTATGGTTTGTAGTGATTGCATCTTTTAGTAATCCTTCAGATGTTGCAAATGGAAAGGTATGGTTTATTCCTAGAGAATGGAAATTAGATGGATATTTACGTCTTATTCAACAACCTTTATTCTTACGTAGCTATCTAAATACCATTTTATATACTGTTGTTGGGACCTTAGTTGCTTTAGTAGTCAATATTCCAGCTGGTTATGCTTTATCTAGAAAAGAATTAGTTGGTAGAAAATGGATGAGTATTCTATACATAATCCCTATGTTCGTATCAGGTGGCTTGATTCCTACCTACTTAACAGTAAAGAATGTTGGCCTAATTGATACATTTTGGGTAATGGTAATCCCTTTTGCGGTTTCATCATACAATATTATTGTTGCTAGAACTTTCTTTAATAATAGTATTCCAGACGGGATGTGGGAGGCTGCGCAAATTGATGGATGTGGTACAATTCGTTATTTTATTAAGATAGTCGTTCCTTTATCAAAAGCTATTATAGCAGTTATTGGACTTTGGACTGCAGTTGGTATTTGGAATTCGTGGTTTAATGCTTTAATTTATTTAACGAATGAAAATTTACAACCATTGCAATTAATTTTACGACGTTTACTAATTAGTAATCAAATGTTACAATCGCAAGCAACAGGAGAAGTTGCATCAGATCTTCGTATCAAAGCCGATATGATGAAATATGCAGCAATTGTTATTTCAACCGCTCCGATAATGTTGCTATATCCCTTTGTTCAAAAATATTTTAATCAAGGCGTAATGATTGGCGCGTTGAAAGAATAGGAGAAAAACATGAAAAATAAATCATTTACATATTTGTTCTTAGGAACAGTTACACTTGCTGGCTTAACAGCCTGTGCAAATTCTAATAATGCGAATAAGGATGATAAGTCTGGAGAAGATTCTTATAAAATCACAACTGTTCGTTGGTCTGACTGGGGGGAAGATTATCATAAAGGTTTTCTAACTGATTCTGCCAAAGAATCAGGTATCGATGTTAAATGGGATACACTTGTAGCTGCAGATTGGGCAGATAAGAAATCTGTGTTGGTTGCTAGTGGAGATTTACCAGATGCATTTTTAGGTTCAAATGCTTTTACAGATTCAGAAATTGCTCAGAACCAATCTTTATTTATTCCATTGGAAGATTTAATCAAAGAAAACATGCCAAATTTAACTAAGGCTATGGAGAAAGAACCTAAGATTAAAGCTATGATTACTTCACCAGATGGTCATATCTACAGTCTACCTAAAAAATTACCGATGCGTCCTACTGTAGCTAATCAGCTATTTATTAATAAAAAGTGGCTGGATAATTTAGGATTAAAGGTTCCAGAAACTTATGATGATTTAGTAAAAGTACTACAAGAATTTAAGGATAAAGATGCGAACGGAAATGGAGACGCTTCTGATGAAATTCCATTCGGAGCAGGAAACTTTGATCCAACATTCTCATATATTCTTCCGTTCAATAATCGTTTAGGGGCAGATAATACATATGAAATGTCTGTAAAAGATGGAAAACCAGTCTACCTTCGTACAGAAGAAAGTTATAAACAAGGGATTGCAGCAATGCACGAATCTTATAAAAAAGGTTTGATTGATCCGGAAATCTTTACAGAAGATACCTCTATGAGTGTAGCAAAACGTATGGATAAGGGAGTATCTAGAGTAGGTGTTTCTAGTGGTTGGACAGCAGATGCAACGTTTGGCTTACATTCAAGTGAATATATTGCTCTACCTGCTTTAAAAGGTATGGATGGTAAACAATATGTCTTTTCTGATCCAGATCATTACAACTATGGTCGAAATGAAATTTTGATTACAAATAAGAGCAAAAACCCTGCTAAATTATTGAAATGGTTGGATAAATTATATACAGATGAAGCAAGTATTCAGAATTTCTATGGATCATTTGGAATAGCTACTGAAAAGAATGGTGATAAGTTTAAAGTGTTACCTCCTAAAGATGGTAAATCAGCTGATGAATGGGCATGGATTAATTCACTTCGAGATTTTGGTCCTAAATACGTAAGCGATGATATCAATAGTCGCGTAGAAATCGATCAAACACAAGGTGATGGATTGAAATTGAAGATGGACCAAGATTTGAAACAATTTGCGTTGCCAGCTTACCCTAATGTGATTTATTCACAAGAAGAGCTTAACAAATTATCATCAATCTATGTGAGTATTGAATCTTATGTCAAACAACAAGCATCTAAATGGGTAGTTGAAGGTGGCATAGAAAAAGAATGGGACTCATACAAAGAAACTCTTAAGAATATGGGATTGGACGAATTTATGAAGATTCAACAGGAAGCATATAATCGTTACCAAAAAGAAGTAAAAGAGTAATACTTTATATGAACTCTTGGTTGTATAAACAAGGGACTAGCTAATTACAGGAAGCGAGACTGATGAGATCAGATTATCTCGCTTCCTTTATTCTAATTTTTAAAGAAATTTGGAAATGTTTTTTAAATAATTTAGGTAATATTTTTGTGCAACTGACATTCTAAAATATAGAGTTAAGACGATTGATTTTATGGAGATATCTATTATGCAAAAATTATTTTCATTAGATGGAAAAGTGGTTAGAATTTTAACTTTTTTGACAGATTTAATTATTTTAAATACTCTATTTATTGTTAGTTGTATTCCAATAGTTACAATTGGGGCATCATTAACTTCTCTTACGACAATGTGGTATCGTATTTTAAAAGGTAAAGATACCGATATTGCTTATCATTATTTTCGGATCTTTAGACGAAATTTTAAACAGTCAACTTTTATTTGGTTGTTTATCCTCCTAATAGAATTACTTTTATATGTGAACTATTGTCTTTGGGGCTATTCAAGTTTATTTTCAGAGTATAGTTTATTGTTAGTGTTGCCCTTTTTATTTGTTATAATACTTTTGATGAGTGTTATTTTTCCCTATATTGGTCTATTTAAAGATAATCTAAAAAATAGTATTGTAAATAGCGTATTAATTTGTATTTTAAATCCAATACAAGCTATCATGTTGGTTTTATTTAATATTTCTGTACTGTATATGAGTTTTAGTAGTCCAGAACGAGTTTTAACAGCTATTTACGTATTTACATTTGGGGGATTTGCTTTTTGCGGATTGATGAATGTAACGATAACAAATAAAATGTTTGATAAGGTAAAGAAATTTACTAAAAGGAGGACAACAAATTGAAAATTTTTAAGGGAGAGTTTTATCGAATCTCTGTATTAACAGACAAGCTAGTAAGGTTAGAATACTCTCAAACTGGAAGTTTTGAGGATAGAACGACACAACTTATCTATAATAGAGATTTTGGCCAAGTTTCGTTAAATTATATAGAGACACCAAACGTACTAGATATTATGACGGACTATTTTCATCTGCACTTTAATAAAGGAGAATTTAACGCCGAAAATTTATTTATAGAGTTAAAAGGAAATTTTGCCGTATATGGTAGTCGCTGGTATTTTGGTGAATCTATTGAAACGTTAAAAGGAACAGCTCGGACTCTGGATGAGGCAGATGGAGCAATCTCGTTAGAAGATGGAATTATTAGCCGAAATGGTATAGCCTTATTGGATGATTCTCAAGGATTTATTTGGGATGAACAGTCTGGTTATATTGAGAGAGAAAATCAAATTGATCTGTATTTCTTTGCTTATGGGCATGATTATAGAGGAGCAATCAGAGACTTTTACCATTTGACTGGTTCAACACCTTTGTTGCCAAGATATGCTTTAGGTAATTGGTGGAGTAGGTATTGGCCTTATACGTCGGATGAATACTTGGATTTAATAGACAGATTTGAAACAGAGAAAATTCCATTATCTATTGGTGTTTTAGATATGGATTGGCATATAACTGACATTCCAGCACGTTTTGGAAGTGGGTGGACAGGATATAGTTGGAATAAAAATTTAATACCTAATCCAGAGCAGTTATTGCAACAACTTCATGATAGAAAGTTGAAACTCTCCTTAAATGTCCATCCTGCTGATGGTATACGGGCTTATGAAGAAGCTTATCCTCGAGTCGCCAAACGATTGGGGTTAAATGTAGAATTAGAAGAACCTGCCATTTTTGATTTTTTTAATCCCTCTTTTAGAGAAGCCTACTTTAAAGATGTTCATTATGAGCTAGAAAAGCAGGGAGTAGATTTTTGGTGGATTGACTGGCAACAAGGGACACAAGGTATGCTAGATCCACTATGGCTTTTAAACCATTATCACTATCAGGATAGTTGTAAAAATGCAGAAGGCGGTTTGATTTTATCAAGATATGCAGGTCCTGGTAGTCACCGCTACCCTGTTGGTTTTTCAGGGGATACTATTATTAGTTGGAATTCGTTAAGATTTCAACCTTATTTTACAGCGACAGCATCTAATATCGGTTATAGTTGGTGGAGTCATGATATCGGTGGACACATGCTGGGGGATTATGACGAAGAGCTACAAACTAGATGGCTACAGTTTGGTGTTTTTAGTCCGATTACTCGATTACACAGTTCTAGAAGTCCTTTTAATAGTAAAGAACCTTGGTTTTTTTCAGAAACAACATCTAAGATTATGAAGAAATACCTTTGTTTGAGACATCAGATGATTCCCTATCTATACACTATGAATGTACAGACACACGAGGAAGGTGCCCCATTAATCAGTCCAATGTATTATTTCTACCCAGAGAATGATGAGAGTTATAATGTTCCAAATCAATACTTTTTTGGAACAGAACTGATGGTGGCTCCCATTGTAGAAAAGATGGATTTAGCATTCCAATCTGCAAAAGTAGATGTATGGTTCCCTGAAGGTGAATGGTATGACTTCTTTTCAGAGAAAAAATATACAGGTGGTGTGAAGTTAAGTGTTTATAGAGACATTTCGACGATACCTGTGTTTGCAAAAAGTGGTGCAATCATTCCCTTGGTTGGTTCTGAGATAGATATGGGTGTTGATTTACCTGAAGTTGTAGATTGGTATGTATTCCCAGGCAAACAACATTCTTTTGAAATGATTGAAGATCAAAATGGTCAAAGATATAAAACAAGATTATCAATCAACTGGGAAATGGGGATGGTAGAGTTAACATTACAAGGAGATTCTAGTATCGTTCCAAGCAATAGAAGGCATAGAATTCATTTTAAAGGAACGAATGTGTCTATAATTGAATTGCCAAATAAGAATGATACAGCTAGATTTGAATGTAAAGATAATAAAAGGCTATCCCTAAATGATGAAGTTTTTAGACTACTAAAGACGGCTTCTCTTCCATATGAATTAAAAGATAGATTGTTAAATCAATTCATCAATGCGAAAAATTCTCATGAGTTAATGAATATCTTGCATCATCAGGATAAGGAATTGAGAGGGCGTTTGTTGGAAATGATATTTACTAATGAAAACTAATTGAGACATTTCGTACACAATTTCTATTATTTAATTGCTAATTATTATTTTTTAATGTGTAACAGTTTTACATCTCTATGCTTATTGATACTCTTCGAAAATCAAATTCAAACCACGTCAACGTCGCCTTGCCGTACTCAAGTACAGCCTGCGGCTAGTTTCCTAGTTTGCTCTTTGATTTTCATTGAGTATGACTTGTATTTTAGTAATTACAAGTTTGGCATAGGGATGTTTTTGTTTACTGAAGAGGAAAGGATAAGTATGTTTCAAGGTTTGAAATATTTTTAAACTAAACAAGAGCAAATTTTTAAAGGTGATTTTTCAAAGTAACTTCCACTTGCCTGACCGAAGTGGAAGTTAGTCTGAAATGGATTTTTATGGTGGAATTAAGTATGAGACGTGTGATTTTTTCAGAAAATTTTCTAAAACAAACAGGATTTGTTTGACATTTATTTGAAAATTCTGTAAAATGAATTATTATATCGTTCAAGGAGAATATATATGGAAAAACAGAAAACATTTTTTGGACATCCTATGGGCTTGTCCACCCTCTTCTTTACAGAGATGTGGGAACGCTTTTCTTACTATGGGATGCGAGCTATCCTACTTTACTATATGTACTATAGTGTGCAAGATGGTGGATTGGGAATGGATAAGACCACAGCTGCATCGGTTATGGCGATTTATGGCTCGCTGGTATTTTTGTCCTCGGTTATCGGTGGTTTTGTCAGTGACCGTATTTTAGGAAGTCGTAAGACTGTCTTTTACGGTGGGATTCTGATTATGCTAGGGCATATTGCTTTGGCAACACCTTTTGGACAAGTGGCTCTCTATCTTTCTATTGCCTTGATTATCTTTGGTACTGGATTTTTAAAACCCAATATCTCAGATATGGTGGGGGGAATTTATGAGAAAGAGGATGATAGACGGGATGCAGGTTTTAGTATCTTTGTCTTTGGTATTAACTTAGGTGCCTTCGTTGCCCCTTATTTAGTAGGTTATCTAGGTCAGGAAGTCAATTTCCATCTAGGTTTCTCATTAGCTGCCATTGGGATGTTCTTTGGTTTGGTGAAGTATGTTTTAGATGGGAAGAAATATCTGCCTGAATCAAGTCTTTACCCCACTGATCCACTTTCACAGAAGGAGCAGCAGACCTTGATTAAACGTTTGCTGATTACACTTGTCATGGTTGTTCTGGTGGTTCTAGGTTTAGTCTTTACTCACCAGTTTAACGTAGATATGATTGTTAATATCTTTACAGTGATTGCTGTAATTATTCCAATCTACTATTTCTTTAAGATTTTATCTAGTCATAAAATAACTGCTACTGAGAGATCCCGAGTGTTTGCCTACATTCCTTTATTTATCGCTGGAGTACTCTTCTGGTCTATTGAGGAGCAGGGTTCTGTTGTTCTCGCTCTATTTGCGGATGATCAAACTCGACTTTACTTTAATGTATTTGGGAATCAGATTCATTTCCCATCTAGCTTTTTCCAAAGTATCAATCCACTTTTCATTATGATTTATGTGCCGATTTTTGCATGGTTGTGGGGGAAAATGGGTAAAAAGCAACCGTCCTCTTCTAAGAAATTTGCTTACGGTTTATTTGCTGCAGGTTTATCCTTCTTGTGGATGATGTTACCAGGGATGCTCTTTGGGACAGATGTTAAGGTCAGTCCTTTCTGGTTGATTATGAGTTGGGCTATTGTGATTGTGGGGGAGATGTTGATTTCGCCTATCGGTCTATCAGTCACTACTAAGCTAGCACCAAAATCCTTCCAAGCACAAATGATGTCTATCTGGTTCTTGAGTAATGCTGCTGCCCAAGCTATCAATGCTCAAATTGTAAAATTTTATACAAGCGAAACTGAAGTCGCTTACTATGGAATTGTTGGAGGAATTACGATTGTATTCAGTATTATCTTATTCTTCTACGTTCCACGTATTGAAAAACTAATGTCTGGTATCAAATAGAGAAAAACTGGAATTTCTGTAGGGATTTTAAAAGTTAGATCAATTATTTATTCAAAGGATTTAGTTCTGTATTGTATAGGGCTAGGTCCTTTTAGTTTGATTAATACTCTTCGAAAATCAAATTCAAACCGCGTCAACGTCGCCTTGCCGTACTCAAGTACAGCCTGCGGCTAGTTTCCTAGTTTGCTCTTTGATTTTCATTGAGTATAAAACTCACGATGTTTCTGCTTTTCCTAGTGGACATTTGTCTACTTTTTTTATATAATAAAACTAAACCAAATTGGTTGAGTTTTAAAAGTGACTCAACTAAAGATTAGCTTTTCTAAGGAAAATCATTTAAGATAAGGTTCTATACTAGGAGGTGAAGTATGTATCAGCCAGAAAAATTAAAGGCTCGGAGGAAAGAGTTAAAACTGACACAGAAGGAAATTGCAGAGCAACTTGGGATTAGTTTCCAGGCTTACTCAGCTTGGGAACGTGGAGTCAAGGAACCGTCCAAGGAGAAGGTGTTTCAGCTAGAGAATATTTTAAAAGTACCAAAAGGATATTTTACTCAGATCGAGATTGTCCGTCTCTACCATAGCCTCTCCAAGCAAGGGCAGGAGAAGGTTGTTCTCTATGCTCGCAACCTATCTCAAGAGGAGCAAGCCCAGAAAGTGACAGCTATGCCAGAGCGCCTCTACGAGTACCGTGTTTATGAACGCATGTCAGCAGGGATTGGGGCTTCAGTCTACGATGATCAGAATTTTGATACAGTTTACTTTAATGAGGAGTTGGCTCATGATTTTGCGTCATGGGTGTCTGGGGACTCCATGGAACCTAAATACCAAAATGGTTCAGTGGCTCTGATTCGAGAGACAGGATTTGACTATGACGGGGCGGTTTATGCAGTGGTTTGCAACAACCAGACCTATATCAAACGGGTCTATCGAGAGGAGAATGGATTGCGTCTGGTCTCTATCAATCCTACATACCA
The DNA here is from genome assembly GCF_901542415.1 of Streptococcus mitis. Lineage (NCBI taxonomy): Bacteria > Bacillati > Bacillota > Bacilli > Lactobacillales > Streptococcaceae > Streptococcus > Streptococcus mitis. Next base: position 1,859,858 of record NZ_CABEHV010000004.1, read on the forward strand.
GGATATTTTCATCTCCTATGAGGAAGATCCTCGGATTGTTGGCATTATCGTTGGGAATTTTGTGCCGATGGAGGGCTAGTCAATGGGCTACTTTGATTATTCCAGAGAGCCCAAAAGTGACATTGCTTTTGTCGATATGAAATCCTTTTATGCCAGTGTTGAGTGCGTGAAAAGGGGCTTACATCCGCTGAAAACCTCGCTTTGTGTCATGAGTCGCGCGGATAATTCCACTGGTCTTATCCTAGCCTCCTCTCCCCTGTTTAAGAAGATTTTTGGCAAGTCAAATGTTGGTCGGGCCTATGATTTGCCCTTTGATATCAAAACGCGAAAATTTTCCTACTATAATGCTAGAAAGCAGGGGTTGCCTACTGATTCAGACTATGTTCGCTACATCGAAGATTGGGCTCAAGTGACCTTGATTGTGCCACCTAGGATGGATGAGTACATCGCGGTCAATATGGAAATCCAGCGAATCTTTCAAAACTATGGCAGTCCAGATGATATTTATCCTTACTCTATCGATGAGGGCTTTATTGACCTGACTAGTTCGCTCAACTATTTTATCCCAGATAAGAGTCTCTCTCGCAAAGACAAGCTGGATATGCTTTCTGCTCGTATTCAGAGGGATATTTGGAGGCAGACAGGGATCTACTCTACAGTAGGTATGTCAAATGCCAATCCCTTACTGGCCAAGTTGGCTCTGGATAATGAAGCTAAGCACACTCCGACCATGAGGGCCAACTGGTCTTACCAGGATGTGGAAGAGAAGGTCTGGTCCATTCCCAAGATGACGGATTTTTGGGGGATTGGCAGGCGGATGGAGAAACGCTTGCATGCTCTGGGGATTTTTTCTATCAAGGAATTGGCAACCAGCAATCCCGACCAGCTAAAGAAAGCTCTGGGTCAGGCTGGTCTGCGTTTGTGGTTTCATGCTAATGGAATTGATGAGAGCAATGTTCATAAGCCCTATAAAGCCCAATCCAAGGGCTTGGGGAATTCTCAAATCTTGCCGAGAGACTACGTGAAGCTACGGGATATTGAAATTATTCTCCGAGAAATGGCGGAGCAGGTAGCTATTAGATTGAGAAGGTCTAGAAAGAAAACAACCCTTGTCTCTATCTATCTAGGTTTCTCTAAACAGGAGGTCAGGTCGTCTATTCACACACAAATGAAGGTCGAACCGACCAATAATACAGCTGTCTTAACGGGTTATGTTTTGAAGCTATTTCATAACAAATACACTTCTGGAGCGGTCAGAAGTGTCGGAGTTAACTATTCAGGCTTTGTAGACGAGTCCTTTGGTTTGATATCTCTCTTTGATGATGTTGACAAGTTAGAAAAAGAAGAAAGGCTCCAGACGGCCATTGACTCCATTCGGGAACAATTTGGTTTCACTTCCCTTTTAAGAGCAAATGCACTGGAAGAAGCCTCTAGGAGTCTTGCCAGAAGCAAGCTGATTGGGGGACATTCTGCTGGAGGATTAGATGGATTAAAATGATTGATCGTTCTTATTTACCTTTTCAATCTGCGCGAGATTATCAAGATCCAGGTATGCAGAAGTGGATGGGATTTTACCTTTCAGAACACACCAGTTCGCTCAGTGAAGAAAAAAGCCGTGTTGATTTTTCGACGGATTTGACTCCAGATGAGAAGTTGCACTTGCTTTCTCGGATTTATATTAGCCAGCTAAAGGGATTCTTTGTGGTTAAGGAAAAGAGGCAGAAGGCGACTATCATCGGTGAGGTGAGGGAGTTATCACATCAGATTCTATCTATTAGGACAAACGAGGGATATAGGTTGATAGAGGTTGCAGATATCCTAGAAATTCGGCTGTGGGAGGAGGGAGTTTATGACTAGAAAAGAGCTGTATGAAAACAAACTGCAGATGGATTATTTTTCAGATAACTATATTCATTTTGAAGAGGATTTTCAAAAATACTCTGCCATGAACGTACCCTTGACTTTCTTGATTGATGACATTCTACGAACCATGGCGATGAATCAGAAAAACTACTTTGTCTTAAACAAGGAAAATGCCAAGGATGGGCGGGAGCATAGCTTTTATTTTAGGGTGGTAACGGAAAAAGCGTGTCCTAGAAATAGGACCTATACATATTCAGGAGTCAAGAATAGCAGTCAGTAGTGCCTTGTCTGCTATGAATGTATCATTTTTACAACACTTCATGGTTCATATCATGGGGTGTTTTCCTATTCAAGTCAAAGCCCATCAAAAAATCCCACTATTCTTAGGCTAAAGGAGAACTAATAATAGTGAGATTGTGAAATTATAGTAGGTTTTGTATCGCCTCTTCAATTTGTTTTGGGGCTGTTTTTGAAGAGAAGCGTTCAAAGACCTGACCATCACGACCGATAAGAAACTTAGCGAAATTCCATTCGACTCGTTTTCCCAGTGGGCCAGATTTTTGTTCTTTCAACCAAACATAGAGAGGATCTGCTTCCTTACCGTTGACCTTTATCTTGGCAAAACGTGGGAAGGTGGTCTGATAATGTAGGCTACAGAAGGTGTTGATTTCCTCTGCGCTGCCTGGTGCTTGTCCCATAAACTGATTGCAAGGGAAGTCTAAAATCTCAAAACCTTGTTCTTGATAGCGATCATAGAGTTCTTGAAGTCCTTGGTACTGGGGCGTTAAACCACATCCAGTAGCAGTGTTGACAACCAAGAGAACCTTACCACGATAGGTCTCTAGTGGAGTTTCTTGATTGTCTTGGTTCAAGACTGAAAAATCGTATAGTGAAGTCATTGCTTGCTTTTCTCCTTCTGTTTGGTATTTTTAGGAGTTTTCTCCTCCTGTAGTGATAGAAATCCGTAGGTCAGGGTTCCGAAAATACTACCGATAATCAGGCTATACATCAGGAAAGGAATACTTTTATCGAATTGCATGAGCAACTTCACAAAATCTGAAAGGGACATCTGCTGAACGAAGACTTTATGAAAGATGAGTAAGGTAAAGAAGCCAATCTGAATACCGATAAACACAATCCAGCTTCGGAATTTGATTTGGGCTTTGCTGTAGGTTTTGAGGATGATTTCTGATTTGTCATCCTTTTCAAGATGAAGCTCTTGGACGGCTTTTTGAGCTTTTATACTCATGAACAAAATGAGTCCAAAATAGATGTAGGGCATAACATTTCGAACAATTTCTATAAAGTTTCCGAACAAAATATAGAATAGGAAGAGAATGAAGGAAGAGTAAAAGATTTGGATCATGGAACGGGCGCAAGCCTTGTAGATAACCTCTTGACGGCATTCATCAAAAGGCCCTTGTATATGAAAGAAATTTCGAAGTAGGCGAGTGGTTAAGTCTTCTTTTTTCATGGGTGATTTCTCCTAAATGAACGATGTTATTTTGTTTCTTTTACAAATTGATAGAGATAATAAAGATAAGTAATAGAAGAAAGGATAGCGATAGTGAGCAGTAAATAATATTTCCAATTGCTTGAAATGAGCGTCAGTTGTGGTAAGGATAGAATCATAAAGAATAGTGCTAAGTTGAGTATGCGCGTTTTTTGGGAGTCAATCTTTAGATAAGTCAATCCTTTGTTGAGTGCTGGAACAAAGACTGGAAGGAAGACTATATCGTAGATTGGCAAGTTCCCTGAAACGATGATGAAGATGAGCAGTGAAGCAAACAAAAGATGATAGGTAAGTATAGTTACTAGTGATTTCATAGGGCACCTCCTAATCCTCAACTTGCTCTTTTTTAGTTTTTGCAATGCGACGGGAAATGAGGAACTGTATGCTTGCTCCGAAGAAGATAGAACCGAGAATGCTTGATACACCATTTCTTATAGTGAGAAGAGAATTAAAATAGTCCGGACTTTCACCTATGAGTATACTGAGAAGAGGAGTTATAAAAAACATCCATAGACCAAAGAACAAACCTGCTTTAAGACCTGGGTAATGTAATTGCTTACTTTCTTTCTCACTCAGCATATCTGGATCAATAGCTGTAATCCCTGTTTTTTTCATTTGGTAGGTGACATAGCCGGCAGCGATGAGGGCAATCACTAAAATCAGAGCAGGATAGATTAGAGCCACTTCTTGAGGGTATTTATAGGCCAGAAGGAGTGGAATAAGATTTCCGAAAATCATCAGATAAAAGAGGAAGATAAAGACTTGATTGCCGATACGATCAGCCTCGCGTCGTTTGTATTCGTCAAGTGGATCAGAAATACCGTATGTGCGTTTGATGAGTTTTTCAGTGAAGGTTTCTTTTTTCATGAGTTGGCTCCTTTTTTAAAAATTATCCTCCCAAAAGAGACTATTGAGGTCAGTTTGGAGGCTGCGGGCGAGATTGAGACAGAGTTCCAGGGTTGGATTGTACTTGTCGTTTTCAATCATATTGATGGTCTGTCTCGAGACACCGATATCCTTGGCTAGCTCGAGCTGGGAAATGCCCAGTTCCTTGCGAAATTCTTTCACACGATTCATCTGTTCTCCTTTATGATTTGTGTCGTATATATTTGACTATATTATATTCTTCTATGGAGCAGATGTCAAGCATATTTGACATATTCTTAAAGAAATCTTACTTTGGTAAATTCGCAAACTAAGTTCCACCGCTAGTAGAAGTGGAAGTTAGTCTGATAAAAATCCTAAAAACCAGTGGAAATCCGTGTCAGGGTAAGTTCCACTGGTTTTACTAATGCTTGATTTCATCGCTTTTGTAACCAAAAGGAATCGAAAAAAAGAGCGCACAAAATCCCCTCATCTGAAAGCGTTTCAGATTAAGTTCCGCTATGGTGGAAGTTAGTGTGAGACGTTTGAATGCGGTTAAAGGTTAGTTTTTAGAACTTATGTTGGAGTAATTTCGAAGACTGACAGACGTCTTCTGCAGGTATTTTAGAAATACCTAGAAGCTTAGGAATCTCTTCTCCATAGGTAAAGGCAAAGAGCTCATAGGCTGACTTTCCATTCAAAGCAGCACGTTTGACACTGTTGACATGAGAGCAGACGAGATTGATGTCCTCTTGAGTTAAGTTGTCAAAAGCAGTTCCCTTAGGTAGAATGTCTCGAATCAGTGTGTGGTTTTTCTCAATTCTCCCTTTCTGGTCAGAGCGATTAGGGTCACAAAAGAAGAGTTTACTCTCTCCTCGCACATCCATTTCGATATCATCAACCCTGGCAAACTCTCCACCATTATCGGTAAGAATGACAGGAAAGAGTTGGAAGAAATCTTTATCAGCTTCATGAAGAGTGTTCTTGATGGTATAGAGGTGTTTGGTAACCTCAAGGGCAGTTTTATTATCCAGAAGCCTAGCGAAGATAAAGTTACAGAAAGACAGGTTGAAGGTAAGTAGGACTTTACCTCCCATCCTCCCCAGAACTGTGTCCATTTCCAGCCAAGAGTCTAGTTGATTAAGGACTAAATAGTTTTGGAAATCCTCATAGGAACGGCCTTTTTTAGCTTCTTTAGGGATGGAAGGTAGTTTCCTTTTCCGTCTTTCTTTGAATTTAACGGCTCTGGCTAGGTCAATATGAGCGATAGATAGGTATCCTTTTCGGATGTGTCGATAGACGGTTGAGGAACTGACATCAAGGTTATGAGTTTTGAGGATATGATAGATGTGTTGTCCCTTTTTAACACCATCAGAAATGACTTTGTCCATGTCCCAGAAGGCCTTGGAATTAAGGGGAGTTCCTTCACGAGCTTCGACAAGAGTTTGTTCGTACTGTTTTTGAGCTTGTTTAGCAAGGTAGAAGATTTTTTTAAATCCACAATTTTGTCTTCTTTTAGGGCATCCATTACAGACAAAGGGAGCCTTATCGAGTAAAGGGCAAGGAAGGTTATCGCATGTAGACTCTCGGACTTGTCTGTTTCGTTTGACTTCTTTGGAAACAGTAGTTGGGTCTTTTAGAATGGATTGTCCGATAGCTTTGAAGGTTTCACCGCGCTCTAAGCCTAATTGGATATCATTACGGTCTGAAAGGGTAAGGTGTTTATGTTTTGTCATAGTAGACCTCATTTCTAACTCAAACGTCTCACACTTAATTCCACCATAAAAATCCGTTTTAGACTAATTTCCACTTTGGTTGGGCAAGTGGAAGTTACTTTGAGAAATTAGCGAAATCTTACTTTTTTTGACCTATTTATCTGACTAGTGCAAGCTAGTCGGATTTGTGGTAAAATAGATAGGATATGACAAAAGAATTTCATCATGTAACGGTCTTACTCCACGAAACGATTGATATGCTCGACGTAAAGCCTGACGGTATCTACGTTGATGCGACTTTGGGTGGAGCGGGCCATAGCGAATATTTATTAAGTAAATTAAGTGAAAAAGGCCATCTCTATGCCTTTGACCAGGACCAGAATGCCATTAACAATGCGCAAAAACGTTTGGCACCCTATATCGAAAAAGGGATGGTGACTTTTATAAAGGATAACTTCCGTCATTTACAGGCACGTTTGCGCGAAGCTGGTGTTCAGGAAATTGATGGAATTTGTTATGATTTGGGAGTGTCTAGTCCTCAATTGGATCAGCGTGAACGTGGTTTTTCTTATAAAAAGGATGCGCCCCTGGACATGCGGATGAATCAGGAAGCTAGTCTGACAGCCTATGAAGTGGTGAACCACTATGACTATCATGACTTGGTTCGTATTTTCTTCAAGTATGGTGAGGATAAATTCTCTAAACAGATTGCGCGTAAGATCGAACAAGCACGGGAAGTCAAGCCAATCGAGACAACGACTGAGTTAGCAGAAATTATCAAGTCGGCTAAACCTGCCAAGGAGCTCAAGAAGAAGGGTCATCCTGCCAAGCAGATTTTCCAGGCTATTCGAATTGAAGTCAATGATGAACTGGGAGCGGCAGATGAGTCCATCCAGCAGGCTATGGATATGTTGGCTCTAGATGGTAGAATTTCAGTGATTACCTTTCATTCCTTAGAAGACCGCTTGACCAAGCAATTGTTCAAGGAAGCTTCAACGGTTGAAGTTCCCAAAGGTTTGCCTTTCATCCCAGATGATCTCAAGCCCAAGATGGAATTGGTATCCCGTAAGCCAATCTTGCCAAGTGCAGAAGAATTAGAAGCCAATAACCGCTCGCACTCTGCCAAGTTGCGCGTGGCCAGAAAAATTCACAAGTAAGAGGGAAAAATGGTAGATAAGAAAGAAACAACCAGTCAATTCTTGCAGAATCGTATAAAAAAATTCTCACGTGTGGAGAAGGCTTTTTATCTTTCCATCGCTTTTACGGCTCTCGTTTTAGCAGTGAGCATCATCTTTATGCAGACACGACTCTTGCAAGTGCAAAGTGATTTAACAAAAATCAATGCGCAGATAGAGGAAAAGAAGACAGAGCTCGATGATGCTAAGCAGGAAGTGAATGAATTGATTCGTTCAGAGCGCTTGAAAGAAATTGCAGATAAAAAAGATTTGAAATTGAATAATGAAAATATCCGAACAGCGGAGTAAGATATGAAATGGACAGAAAAAATAACCCGATTTGCGATAAAAAATCGTAAATCTCCAGCAAAAAACCGTAGGATAGTTGGTAAGTACCTCAGCTTTGTAGCTGTTGCCCTTTTCGCCCTCTTTTTGGCCAATTTTGCGTATATTATCGCAAAAGGTAATATATTTGGTACTGACTTGGTAAAAGAGGCTAAAAAGGTTCACCAAACCACTCGAACAGTACCTGCCAAACGCGGGACGATCTATGACCGAAATGGAGTGCCTATCGCTGAAGATGCGACCTCTTATAACGTCTATGCTGTTATTGATAAAAAATACAAGTCAGCAACGGGTAAAATTCTTTATGTAGAGGATTCGCAGTTTAATAAGGTAGCTGAAGTCTTCCATAAGTATTTGGATATGGATGAAGCTTATGTGAAAGAGCAACTGGCTCAACCAAATCTGACCCAGGTTTCCTTTGGTGCAAAAGGAAATGGGATTACCTATGCCAATATGATGGCGATTAAAAAAGATTTAAAAGATGCTAGTGTGGAAGGAATTGACTTTACAACGAGCCCTAACAGAAGCTATCCAAATGGCCAATTTGCTTCTAGTTTTATTGGTTTGGCTCAACTTCATGAAAATGAGGATGGTAGTAAGAGTTTGTTAGGAACTTCTGGTTTGGAGAGTTCTTTAAATACTATTCTTGCTGGGACAGACGGTATTATTACCTATGAAAAAGACCGTGTAGGGAATATCGTACCAGGTACAGAACAGGTAGCGCAGCAGACTGTAGATGGCAAGGATGTTTATACAACATTGTCTAGCCCGCTCCAATCTTTCATGGAAACTCAGATGGATGCCTTTCTAGAAAAAGTAAAAGGTAAGTATATGACCGCGACCTTGGTCAGTGCAAAGACTGGTGAAATCCTTGCTACCACTCAACGACCGACCTTTAATGCAGATACTAAAGAAGGAATTACTAAGGACTTTGTTTGGCGTGATATCCTTTATCAAAGTAACTATGAACCAGGCTCAACCATGAAGGTTATGACGTTAGCTGCTTCTATTGATAACAATACCTTCCCAGGCAGAGAATATTTCAATAGTAGTGAATTAAAAATAGCGGATGCGACGATTCGAGATTGGGACGTTAATGAAGGTTTGACCGGTGGTGGTATGATGACATTTTCTCAAGGGTTTGCTCACTCAAGTAATATTGGGATGACACTTCTTGAGCAGAAAATGGGTGATGCTACTTGGTTGGATTATCTAAACCGCTTTAAATTTGGGGTTCCAACTCGTTTTGGTTTGACAGATGAATATGCAGGCCAACTTCCAGCTGACAATATTGTTAATATTGCTCAGAGTTCATTTGGACAAGGGATTTCAGTAACTCAGACGCAAATGATTCGTGCCTTTACAGCCATTGCCAATGATGGCGTCATGCTAGAGCCTAAATTTATTACGGCCTTGTATGATCCAAATAATCAAACCGTTCGTAAATCTCAAAAAGAAATTGTAGGAAATCCCGTTTCGAAAGATGCAGCTAGCCAAACTCGTACTCACATGGTCTTGGTAGGAACGGATCCTAGATATGGAACTATGTATAATCATAGTACAGGAAAAGCAACTGTCAATGTTCCAGGTCAAAATGTAGCCCTCAAGTCTGGTACAGCCGAAATCGCTGACGAGAAAAATGGAGGCTACTTAGTTGGTTCTACCAACAACATTTTCTCAGTTGTGGCTATGAACCCTGCTGAAAATCCTGATTTTATCTTGTATGTAACGGTTCAACAACCTGAACATTATTCAGGTATCCAGTTGGGAGAATTTGCCAACCCAATCTTGGAGCGGGCTTCAGCTATGAAAGAATCTCTCAATCTTCAATCTCCAGCCAAGAATTTAGATAAAGTTACGACAGAATCTTCTTATGCAATGCCTAGCATCAAGGATATTTCACCCGGTGATTTGGCGGAAGCCTTACGCCGAAATATTGTGCAACCAATCGTTGTAGGTACTGGAACAAAGATTAAAGAGACTTCTGTAGAAGAAGGGACCAATCTTGCACCAAACCAACAAGTTCTCCTTTTATCGGATAAGGTAGAAGAAATTCCAGACATGTATGGCTGGAAAAAAGAGACTGCTGAGACCTTTGCTAAATGGTTGGATATTGAGCTGGAATTTGAAGGATCAGGTTCTGTTGTTCAGAAGCAAGATGTTCGGACTAATACAGCTATCAAAAACATTAAAAAAATTAAATTAACTTTAGGAGACTAATATGTTTATTTCTATCAGTGCTGGAATTGTGACATTTTTACTAACTTTAGTAGGAATTCCAGCCTTTATCCAATTTTATAGAAAGGCGCAAATTACAGGCCAGCAGATGCATGAGGATGTCAAACAGCACCAGGCAAAAGCTGGGACTCCTACAATGGGAGGTTTGGTTTTCTTAATTGCTTCTGTTTTAGTTGCTTTCTTTTTCGCCCTATTTAGTAATCAACTCAGCAATAATGTTGGTATGATTTTATTTATCTTGGTTCTTTATGGTTTAATCGGATTTTTAGATGACTTCCTCAAGGTCTTCCGTAAAATCAATGAGGGGCTAAATCCCAAGCAGAAATTGGCTCTTCAGCTTCTAGGTGGTGTCATTTTCTACCTTTTCTATGAGCGCGGTGGCGATATGCTTTCTGTCTTTGGTTACCAAGTGCATCTAGGAATTTTCTATATTGTCTTCGCTCTTTTCTGGCTAGTCGGTTTTTCAAACGCAGTAAACTTGACAGACGGTATTGACGGTCTGGCTAGTATTTCCGTTGTGATTAGTTTGTCTGCCTATGGAGTTATTGCCTATGTGCAAGGTCAGATGGATATTCTTCTGGTGATTCTTGCTATGATTGGTGGTTTGCTTGGTTTCTTTGTCTTTAACCATAAGCCTGCTAAGGTCTTTATGGGAGATGTGGGAAGTTTGGCTCTCGGTGGAATGCTGGCAGCTATCTCAATGGCCCTCCACCAAGAATGGACTCTATTGATTATTGGAATTATTTATGTCTTTGAAACAACTTCGGTCATGATGCAAGTCGGCTATTTCAAAATGACTGGTGGTAAACGTATTTTCCGTATGACGCCTGTGCATCACCATTTTGAGCTTGGAGGATTGTCTGGTAAAGGAAATCCTTGGAGCGAGTGGAAGGTTGATTTCTTCTTTTGGGGAGTGGGGCTTCTAGCAAGTCTCCTGACACTAGCAATTTTGTATTTGATGTAAGAATGGCACCCTGATGTTTCAGGGTGTTTTTGCTTTTTAAAAAATATTGGTCAATTAAAGTCAAATTCCTTGACCTTTTTTGACTAATGTAGTATATTATGAACGTAAGGTAAATGAAAGCCTTACTAGAACACTTATTTAAAGTAAAATAGAAAGAGGTGGGGTCTATGTTTAATCTAGAAATCTTTAGAAGTAAAGATAGTCTACTCCTGCTTGAAAAAGAAAAACCAGAAATAGTACGTAGAGTAGCGATTTAGCTAGTCTAAATTTTTTAAAGAAAAAGTCAAAGATAGTCAATATCAGTAATAATAAATAACAAAAAGAGGTAAAGAATATGAACAACAACTTTAATAATTTTAACAACATGGATGATTTATTTAACCAATTGATGGGTGGTATGCGTGGATATAGTTCAGAAAACCGTCGTTACTTGATTAACGGCCGTGAAGTAACGCCTGAAGAGTTCGCTCACTATCGTGCAACTGGTCAATTGCCAGGAAATGCAGAAGCTGATGGACAAATGAAACAACAGTCTTCAGGTATGAAACAAGACGGTGTCCTTGCAAAACTAGGTCGAAACTTGACTGCAGAAGCACGTGAAGGTAAGTTAGATCCGGTTATTGGACGTAATAAAGAAATCCAAGAAACTTCTGAAATTCTTTCTCGTCGCACAAAGAATAATCCAGTTCTCGTCGGTGATGCTGGTGTTGGTAAAACTGCAGTAGTAGAAGGATTGGCCCAAGCTATCGTGAACGGTGACGTTCCTGCAGCAATCAAGAACAAAGAGATCATTTCTATTGATATTTCTGGACTTGAAGCTGGTACTCAATACCGTGGTAGCTTTGAAGAAAACATTCAAAACTTGGTAAACGAAGTGAAAGAAGCTGGAAATATTATCCTCTTCTTTGATGAAATTCACCAAATACTTGGTGCTGGATCTACTGGAGGTGACAGTGGTTCTAAAGGGCTTGCGGACATTCTCAAGCCAGCCCTCTCTCGTGGGGAATTGACCGTGATTGGAGCGACAACTCAAGACGAATATCGTAACACTATTTTGAAGAATGCTGCGCTTGCTCGTCGTTTCAACGAAGTCAAGGTCAATGCTCCATCTGCTGAAGATACTTTCAAGATTCTTCAAGGTATTCGAGATCTTTATCAACAACACCACAATGTTATTTTGCCAGATGAAGTCTTAAAAGCTGCCGTTGATTACTCTGTTCAATATATTCCACAACGTAGCTTGCCAGATAAGGCTATCGACCTTGTCGATGTTACGGCGGCTCACTTGGCAGCTCAGCATCCAGTAACAGATGTTCATGCTGTTGAACGTGAAATTGAGGTAGAAAAAGACAAGCAAGAAAAAGCAGTTGAGGCAGAAGATTTTGAAGCAGCTCTAAACTATAAAACACGCATTGCAGAATTGGAAAAGAAAATCGAAAACCATACAGAAGATATGAAAGTGACTGCAAGTGTCAACGATGTGGCTGAATCTGTAGAACGTATGACGGGTATTCCAGTATCTCAAATGGGGGCTACGGACATCGAACGTTTGAAAGATATGGGTCATCGTTTGCAGACGAAAGTTATTGGTCAAGATAAGGCCGTTGAAGCAGTAGCAAAAGCTATCCGTCGTAACCGTGCTGGTTTTGATGAAGGTAACCGTCCAATCGGTAGCTTCCTCTTTGTAGGTCCTACTGGTGTCGGTAAGACTGAGTTGGCTAAACAATTGGCTCTTGATATGTTCGGAACGAAAGATGCTATCATCCGTTTGGACATGTCAGAATACAGCGACCGCACAGCCGTATCTAAATTGATTGGTACAACTGCAGGTTATGTTGGTTACGATGACAACAACAATACCTTAACAGAACGCGTCCGTCGCAATCCATACTCAATCGTACTTTTGGATGAGATTGAAAAGGCTGACCCTCAAGTCATCACCCTTCTCCTCCAAGTTTTGGACGATGGTCGTTTGACAGATGGTCAAGGTAACACTGTCAACTTCAAGAATACGGTGATTATCGCAACTTCAAACGCAGGCTTTGGTTACGAAGCTAACTTGACAGAAGATGCTGATAAACCAGAATTGATGGATCGTTTGAAACCTTACTTCCGTCCAGAATTCCTTAACCGTTTCAATGCTGTCATTGAGTTCTCACACTTGACTAAGGAAGACCTTTCTAAGATTGTGGACCTTATGTTGGTTGAAGTTAACAAGACGCTTTCTAAGAAAGACATTGACTTGGCAGTGAGCGAAGCTGCTAAAGAATACATGACTGAGGAAGGCTACGATGAAGTCATGGGTGTTCGTCCACTCCGTCGTGTGGTTGAACAACAAATCCGTGACAAAGTCACAGACTTCCACTTGGATAACCTTGATGCTAAACACCTAGAAGCTGACATGGAAGATGGTGTTTTGGTCATTCGTGAAAAAGCCTAAGACAAAATTTTGAGAATAAAAAAGAAGGAGCCAGCTAAAAAGCTGGTTCCTTTTTTGTGTTTAGATGACATGACGTTCAAAGGCATCGTCTGAAATTCCTTGTTCTAGGATGAGTTTAGCCCATTCTTTAGCAGAAAAGAGGCTGTGATCCTTGTAGTTACCGCAAGATTCGATGGTTGTTCCAGGAACATCTTCCCAAGTAGTGGTTTCAGCGATTTCCTTAAGCGAATCCTTGATAACAGCTGCAATCTCAGCGCTAGTATGACGTCCCCATATAATCATGTGGAAGCCTGTGCGACAACCAAATGGTGAGCAGTCAATCATGCCGTCAATGCGGGTACGGATGAGTTTTGCCAAGAGGTGTTCGATAGTGTGAAGGCCAGCGGTAGGGATAGAGTCTTCGTTTGGTTGCACCAAGCGAATATCATAATTGGAGATGATGTCTCCTTTTGGCCCTGTTTCTTCCCCAATCAAGCGAACATAGGGTGCTTTAACAATAGTGTGGTCAAGTTCAAAACTTTCAACAATAACTTCTTTTGACATGGTAAATCCTTTCAGTTTTCTAATTTCATTATAACACAAAGCTGGCTCCTGAGACAGAGATAAAGAGTCTGGGACAATAGTCTCTTGTCTTCAAAAAAGCAACGGATTTGCCGTTGCTTTTTTGCATGGTTGCGATAGTCTTGGTAAAATAGAATTGCCCAATAAACCATTTAGAAAGGCTATCCCATGCATATTCACTATAACACAAATCAAACAACTTTACCACTAGAAATCAGTTCTTTATTGCCGCAAGACCATCTCGTCTTTACTATTGAAAAAGTGGTGAATACCTTGGAAGATAGTCACTTCCATGCCTTCTATCATGCCTTTGGTCGTCCGTCTTATCACCCTAAAATGCTTGTATCTGCTCTTCTATTTGCCTATTCACAAGGGATTTTCTCTGGTCGAAAAATTGAAAAAATGATGATTGAAAATCTCGCTATGCAATACCTAACAGGGCAGTTGATTGTCAGCTACCGCACCATCAATCGTTTTCGTGTAGCTGAAGGGATGGAAGAACTCATTCGTAATCTTTTCATCGACCTCAATCTTCGTTTAAAAATGGAAGAGTTAGTGACCTTAGATTGTCTGTTTATTGACGGGACTAAGATTGAAGCTAATGCCAACAAGTATAGTTTCGTGTGGAAGAAAGCGACAGAGAAATTCTCCGCCAAACTTCAAGAACAGATACAAGTCTATTTTCAAGAAGAAATCACTCCTCTTATCCATCAAGCTATCGAACTGGATACACAAGAGTCTATCTCCTCAGAGCAGTTGCTTGCATTCGCTCAAGTCCTTGAAGAAGAATTGGAAAAACTGAACCAGGACATTGAGGAGACACCCGTTAAAGGAAAGGATGAACGTAAAACCCAGCGTCGTAAACTCAAGAAAGTCTTGCGAAAAGTCAAGGATGATTTTTCAGTACGTACTGAAAAATATGAGAGCTATCAGGAGACATTTGAAGGGCGTAACAGTTTTTCCAAAACCGATCCAGATGCCACTTTTATGAGAATGAAAGAAGACCATATGAAAAATGGCCAACTCAAGGCTGCTTATAATCTTCAAATCGCTACTGAAAATCAATTTGTTCTTCACTATGATATCTTCTCAAATCCGACAGATACCAAAACTCTTCTGCCATTCCTTGAAACCTATCCACATGACGTACAGACAGTTGTCGCAGATGCTGGATATGGAAGTGAAGAGAACCTCCTTCGTTTAGATGAAAATAAGGTAAACCATCTGATTAAATATGCCATGTTTGATAAGGAACAGAAGAGAGGCTATAAACAGTCAGCTAGAAACTTAGCGAATTGGCACTATGATGATAAGGAGGATAGCTACACACATCCTGATGGCTGGTGCTATCGTTTTCACCATATCAAACATCAGAAAACACAGACGGACTTTCAACAGGAAATCAAGGTTTACTACGCTGATGAACCTGAATCAGCCCCTCAAAAGGGACTGTATATGAATGAACGCTATCAGCACTTAAAAACGAAAGAATGCCAGGCGCTTTTATCTCCCAAAGGTAGACAGATTTTCGCTCAACGCAAGATTGATGTGGAACCTGTCTTTGGGCAGATAAAGGCTTGTTTGGGTTACAAGAGATGTAATCTGAGAGGCAAGCGTCAAGTGAGAATTGACATGGGATTGGTACTTATGGCCAATAACCTCCTAAAATACAATAAGAGAACGAATCAAAATTAAAAAGCTAGAGTTTCGTTATTGGAAATCTCTAGCTTTTTTGTGGCTGAGAACTATTTTGTCTCAGGCTCTTGAAATCTTTATTTACGATACAAGCGGTCGTATTGGTAGTAAGGGTCAAAGGTTACGTTGATACCCAGTTTACGAAGGACATTCTTGTCTTCATCGGTTAAGATGATAGTTGAGTGCGCTTCGCTTCCTTTGAGGTTGCCAAGTTCTTCCATAGCACGAGCAGCATCAGGATTTTCTGTAGCTGTGATAGCAAGTGCAATCAGGATTTCATTTGAATGAAGGCGTGGATTGCGGCTACCCAGATGATCGATTTTAAGACCTTGGATTGGCTTAACAACTTCAGGCTCGATTAGTTTTACTTCCTTGGCAATATCAGCTGATTTCTTGATGGCATTGATCAAGGCAGCTGCTGTAGGACCAAAGAGTTCTGAGTTCTTACCAGTGACAATTTCTCCGCTTGGCAATTCAAGGGCTAGGGCTGGTCCGCCAGTTTCTTCAGCTTTTTGGCGTGCAGCAACAGCAACCTTACGGTCTGCAGGTGTGATGCCGAGATCGTTCATGAGCAACTCAATTTTCTTGACAGCAGCTTCGCCAACTTTTTCAGCTTTAAAATCAAGAACAGTCTGATAGTAGCGACGGATGATTTCTTGTTTAGAGGCTTCGATAGCAGCCTCATTATCTGTAATAGCGAAACCAACCATATTGACACCCATGTCTGTTGGAGAAGCGTATGGAGACTCTCCTAGAATGCGTTCCAACATGCGCTTGAGCACTGGGAAAATCTCGATATCACGGTTGTAGTTGACAGTGGTTTCTCCGTAGGTTTGGAGATGGAAGGGGTCAATCATGTTGACATCATCAAGGTCAGCTGTGGCAGCCTCGTAGGCCAAGTTGACTGGGTGATGAAGGGGAAGATTCCAAACTGGGAAGGTTTCAAATTTAGCGTAGCCAGACTTGATGCCATTGATTTGGTCGTGGTACATGTTTGACATACAAGTCGCTAATTTTCCAGAACCAGGTCCAGGAGCAGTTACGACGATCAAGTTGCGACTGGTTTTGATGTAGTCATTTTTCCCCATGCCTTCTGGAGAAATGATGTGGTCCATATCTGTCGGATATCCTTTGATTGGATAATGAAGATAAGAGTCAATTCCGTTTTTCTCAAGTTGGTTGCGGAAGGCATCTGCAGCAGGTTGGCCAGCGTATTGTGTAATGACAACGGAGCCAACGAAAATCCCTAATTCATTGAATTTATCAATCAAACGAAGAACTTCTTGGTCATAAGAAATGCCCAAGTCACCACGTGCTTTGGAATGCTCGATGTTGCTAGCATTAATGGCAATTACAACCTCAACTTGCTCTTTCAATTCCTGCAAGAGCTTGATTTTGTTGTCAGGCTCATAACCTGGAAGGACACGAGCGGCGTGGAAATCTTCTAACATTTTGCCACCAAACTCCAAGTAGAGCTTGCCGTCAAATTGGTTAATGCGCTCCAAAATGTGGTCGCGCTGTAGATTCAAATATTGTTCAGAACTAAAAGCTTGTTTTTTCATTTTTTTACCTCTGACCTCTATTATAATAAAAAATTGGAAGTTAGGAAACTATGGACTTAAAAAAGGAATCAAAAAGATTAGGCAAACGCTTGCATAAAATTTTAAAAAGCGCTATCATAGACTACAGATTATTAAAATAATGAGGTAAGAAGATGCAAGAAAAATGGTGGCATAATGCCGTAGTCTATCAAGTCTATCCTAAGAGTTTTATGGATAGTAATGGAGACGGAATTGGCGATTTGCCAGGAATTACCAGTAAGTTAGACTATCTAGCTAAGTTAGGAATTACAGCGATTTGGCTTTCTCCAGTTTATGACAGTCCTATGGATGATAATGGATATGATATTGCTGATTATCAAGCGATTGCAGCTATTTTCGGAACTATGGAGGACATGGACCAACTGATTGCGGAAGCTAAGAAGCGTGATATCCGTATCATCATGGACTTGGTGGTTAATCATACCTCGGATGAACATGCTTGGTTTGTCGAGGCCTGTGAAAATCCTGACAGCCCTGAGCGTGACTACTATATCTGGCGGGATGAGCCTAATGATCTTGATTCTATCTTTAGTGGGTCTGCTTGGGAGTATGATGAAAAGTCGGGTCAATACTATCTCCACTTTTTCAGTAAGAAACAGCCTGATCTCAACTGGGAGAATGAAAAACTTCGCCAGAAAATTTATGAGATGATGAACTTCTGGATTGATAAAGGTATTGGTGGTTTCCGGATGGATGTTATTGATATGATTGGGAAAATTCCTGACGAGAAAGTAGTCAATAATGGTCCTATGCTTCACCCCTATCTCAAGGAAATGAATCAGGCCACCTTTGGAGCTAAGAATCTCTTGACAGTAGGGGAAACCTGGGGAGCAACGCCAGAGATTGCCAAGCTCTACTCTGACCCAAAGGGGCAAGAATTGTCTATGGTCTTCCATTTTGAACATATCGGTCTTCAGTATCAGGAAGGTCAGCCTAAGTGGCACTATCAAAAAGAACTGAATATTCCTAAGTTAAAAGAAATCTTCAACAAATGGCAGACAGAGTTAGGCGTTGAGGACGGCTGGAATTCACTCTTTTGGAACAATCATGACCTCCCTCGTATCGTCTCAATCTGGGGAAATGACCAAGAATACCGCGAAAAATCTGCCAAAGCCTTTGCCATCTTGCTTCATCTCATGAGAGGAACACCTTATATCTACCAGGGTGAGGAGATTGGGATGACCAATTATCCATTTGAAACACTGGACCAAGTAGAAGATATTGAATCCC
Organism: Streptococcus mitis; assembly: GCF_901542415.1. Lineage (NCBI taxonomy): Bacteria > Bacillati > Bacillota > Bacilli > Lactobacillales > Streptococcaceae > Streptococcus > Streptococcus mitis. The sequence goes on from NZ_CABEHV010000004.1 coordinate 1,878,062, forward strand.
TCAACTATGCGCGTGAGGCTCTTGAAAAAGGTGTTCCGATGGAAGAAATCATGGACAGTATCCGTGTCATTGGACGTGACAATGCCCGTACCCCTATGCAATGGGACGAGAGCAAAAACGCTGGTTTCTCAACAGGTCAACCTTGGTTAGCAGTGAATCCAAACTATCAAGCAATCAACGTTCAAGAAGCGCTGGCAAATCCAGATTCTATTTTCTATACCTATCAGAAACTGGTCCAAATACGTAAGGAGAATAGCTGGCTGATTCGAGCTGACTTTGAACTCTTGGAAATAACTGACAAGGTCTTCGCCTATATCCGTAAAGAAGGGGAACGTCGTTTCCTAGTTGTGGCTAACTTGTCCAATGAAAAACAAAACTTTTCAGTAGAAGGAAAGGTCAAATCGGTCTTGATTGAAAACACCCTAGCACAAGAAGTTTTTGAAAAACAAACCTTAGCTCCATGGGATGCTTTCTGTGTGGAATTACTATAAACATTTTTTACAGAAAAATCTAAAAATGAAATCGTATAAAAACAAGGGAGGACTGTATGAAAGACAGAAATCTTTTGTTTTTTTATGACTAAAGTTTATAAACTTTCATTCTCAAAATTCAATTAACTTTACAAATTCCCACTATTTTGGTAAAATAAATCTATGTTATAAAAACTGACATAAAGGAGAAAGAAGATGAATACAAAAAAGCGTGTCCTTAGTACAGGCCTGACTTTTGCGGCTGCTTTGCTTTTAGCTGCTTGCGGACAATCAGGTTCAGATACAAAAACTTACTCATCAACCTTTAGTGGAAATCCAACTACATTTAACTACTTGTTAGACTACTACGCTGATAATACAGCCATCATTACCAACCTAGTTGATGGTTTGCTTGAAAATGACAACCATGGAAACCTAGTTCCATCTTTGGCAGAAGACTGGTCTGTTTCGAGCGACGGTCTGACTTATACCTATAAACTGAGAAAAGATGCCAAATGGTTCACGGCTGACGGTGAAGAGTACGCCCCAGTCAAGGCTCAGGATTTTGTGACAGGTATCAAGTATGCAGTGGATAATAAATCACAGGCCATTGACTTGATTCAAAACTCGATTAAGGGCTTGAATGATTATATTACAGGAGCGGATTCTGACTTTTCTAAGGTTGGGGTGAAGGCCATTGACGACCAGACTGTTGAGTATACTTTGGTACGCCCAGAACCTTACTGGAACTCAAAAACAACCAACAGTATTCTTTTCCCGGTAAACGAAGAGTTTCTAAATTCAAAAGGGAAAGATTTTGGGACCCTATCTCCAGATAGCATTCTCTACAGCGGACCTTATTTGTTAAAAGATTTCACATCAAAATCATCGATCGAGTATGTGAAAAATCCGCATTACTACGATCATGATAAAGTATCAATTGAACATGTGAAATTGGTTTACTTTGATGGTTCAGACCAAGAATTGACTATCCGTAACTTTGAAAGTGGAGCTTATTCAATCGCTGGGGTTTATCCAAATAGTTCTAACTTCGCCAAGACAAAGGAGAAATATAAGGATAATATCATTTATAGTTTGCAGGACAAGACCTCTTGGTATTTCAATTTCAACGTCAATCGTAAGGCCTACAACCATACATCTAAAACGACAGATGAGCAGAAGAAGTCGACTGAGACAGCTGTCTTGAACAAGAACTTCCGCCAAGCAGTGAACTTTGCCTTGGACCGCACAGCCTATTCTGCCCAGTCAAATGGAGAAGAGGCGGCTAGCAAGACCCTTCGGAACACCTTGGTGCCTCCTACATTTGTCCAAGTTGGAGACAAGACCTTTGGAGAAGTAGTCGCTTCTAAATTGGTCAACTATGGCACAGAATGGTCAGGTATAAACCTAGCAGATGCTCAGGATGCCTATTTCAACAAAGAAAAAGCCCAAGCAAAATTTGCGGAAGCTAAAAAAGAATTGACAAGTCAAGGTGTGACCTTCCCAATTCACTTGGATGTAGCTGTTGATCAAACAAGTAAAAATGCCGTAACAGGTATGAACTCAGTTAAGCAGACCCTTGAGTCAGTTTTGGGTGATGATAACATTGTCATTGATGTTCAGCAACTTTCAACAGATGATTTTAATAACGTAGCCTTCTTAGCGCCAACAGCAGCTGATCGTGACTATGATTTGAACTTTGATGGTTGGGTAGGTGACTACCAAGATCCATCAACTTATCTCAATCCTTTCAATGCAGAGGATGGATTCTACCTCAAGATTTTTGGACTAGATGCCAAGGAAGACAAGGAAAAAATCACTAGCCTAGGTCTGGATACCTACACTAAGATGCTCAAAGATGCAGATAGTGAAAATAAAAATGTAGCCAAACGCTATGAAAAATATGCTGAAGCACAGGCTTGGATGATTGACAATTCTCTGATTATGTCAGCCATGTCAAGTGGTGGTACAGCATCTGTAACCAAAGTAACGCCATTTACAAGAGGGTATTCATTGGTTGGTATCAAGGGTGATGGCAATAACTACAAGTACATGAAACTGCAAAAAGACACTGTGACGACCAAACAGTTTGAAGAAGCTAAGACCAAATGGGAGCAAGAAAGCAAAAAAGCAATCGAAAAAGCTCAAAAAGAAGCAGAAAAACATGTTAAATAAAGATGAGCGAGGTTCCGTAAGGGGCCTCGTTTTAATATCTATATAGTAAATTTATTGATGTAATTGTTTGCAAATCAAAAAGAATGTTTCGGAAAGAAGATAAAAACGCCTTACCTAAGCGGATTTATCTCACAAGTGTATTTTTTTATGATATAATAAAATGAAATAAAAATTGATAATAGAGGTATATCGTGAGTAGATCTTCGAAGCGAGCTCGTCAGGGTAAAACAAAAATATTGATTAGTTGGGGGTTGCTAGCTATCTATGCAGTACTAGCGGTCTTTTTATTGTTTTTGATTTTCAAGTACAATATGCTGGCCTTCCGATTTCTCAATATAGTGGTTGCTGTCTTAATTGTAGCCTTAGCCATCTTGTGCTTCTTTTTAATTCGGTCTAAGAAAGTTCAAAATCTAACGCTGATTTTATTACTACTGGGTGTGTTAATCAATGGAACTTCCCTCTTTGCTGTAAGTCAGTTCATTGGCTTTACCAGTCGCCTGAATGCAACATCGAATTACTCAAATTATTCGATGAGTATTGCAGTGTTAGCAGATAGTCCAATTGATAATATCAGTCAGATAACCAGTGTGATGGGGCCTACTGGGACGGATAAGGATAATATCCAACAGTTGATGAATGATCTGAAAGCGACTCAAAACAAGGAATTGACAGTCGAAGAAAGCAGTTCCTATCTTGCAGCCTATAAGAGTTTGTTAGCTGGAGATACAAAGGCGATCCTTCTAAACAGTGTCTTTGAAAATATTATCGAATCCGAATATCCAGACTATGCTTCAAAGATTAAGAAAATCTATACCAAAGAATTAACCAAGACAGTTGAAACTCCAAAGGATGTCAAAGGTGACAGTTTCAACGTTTATATCAGCGGAATTGATACCTACGGTCCAATTAGCTCGATTTCTCGTTCGGACGTCAATATCATTATGACAGTGAATCGCGAAACGAAAAAGATTCTCTTGACAACCACACCTCGTGATTCCTATGTTCCAATTGCAGATGGAGGCAACAACCAAAAAGATAAGTTAACCCATGCGGGGATTTATGGGGTAGATGCTTCAATTCATACCCTAGAAAATCTTTACGGTATTGACTTGAACTATTATGCTCGTTTGAATTTCACCTCTTTCTTGAAATTGATTGATCTCCTCGGTGGAGTTGACGTTCATAATGATCAGGATTTTACATCATTGCATGGTAAGTTTCATTTTCCTGTAGGGAATGTTCATCTTGATTCGGAGCAAGCTCTTGGCTTTGTGCGTGAGCGCTATTCTTTGGCAGATGGAGATCGGGATCGTGGCCGTAACCAGCAAAAGGTCATTGTCGCTGTTTTGCAAAAGTTAACTTCGACAGAAGCTTTGAAAAATTATGATAGTATTATAAAAGGGCTACAAGATTCGATTCAAACCAATATGCCACTTGAAACGATGATGAACCTGGTTAATGCCCAACTTGAGAGTGGTGGAACGTATAAAATCAATTCGCAAGATCTTAAAGGAACAGGGCGTATGGATTTACCATCCTATGCCATGCCTGAGAGTAGCCTCTACATGATGGAAATTAGTGACAGCAGTTTAGAGTCAGTCAAGGCTGCAATCAATGATGTGATGGAAGGGAAATAAGACAAAATGATTGATATTCATTCGCATATCGTATTTGGTGTGGATGATGGTCCGAAAACTAAGCAAGAAAGCAAGGCGCTTTTGACAGAAGCCTATAGACAAGGTGTAAGGACTATTGTATCGACATCGCATAGACGAAAAGGAATGTTTGAAACTCCTGAGGAGACGATAGAGACAAACTTCCAAGAAGTGAAGGAGTTAGCCAAGGAAGTGGCTCCAGATTTGACCATTCTCTATGGAGCAGAAATTTATTATACCCATGATGTGCTTGAAAAGTTAGAAAAACAGGTGATTCCAAGTCTTAATGGGACACGCTATGCTCTTATTGAGTTTAGTATGGCGACTCCTTATCGGGAAATCCATACTGCTTTAAGCAATCTTCTCATGCTTGGTATAACACCTGTAGTTGCCCACATTGAACGTTACCATGAATTGGAAAATAACGAAAAACGGGTCAAAGAGTTGATTGATATGGGTTGCTACACTCAAATCAATAGCTCAAGTATTTTAAAACCAAAGTTATTTGGAGATAAATATAAATTTATGAAGAAACGAGCTCGCTATTTCCTAGAGCGTGATTTGGTACATTTTGTTGCTAGTGATATGCACAATTTAGACCAAAGACCACCTTACATGAAAGAAGCTTATGAGATCGTCTCAAAACAATACGGTGAAAGAAAGGCGAGAGAATTATTTATCGAAAATCCTCGCTTTATCTTGGCAGATCAAATTATTTAGGAGTTGACATGAAAGAAAATAAAGAAATCGGAATTGATGTTGTTCAATTATTTAAAATCCTTTGGAAGAAGAAAATCGCTATTATCCTAACTGCGATTGTAGCAGCTGTACTTGCATTTGGCTTGAGTAGTTTTGTGTTGAAACCGGAATATGCTAGTACAACACGAATCTATGTTGTTAGTCGCAATCAATCTGAAAATACAGGGTTGACGAATCAGGATTTGCAGGCAGGTACCTATCTTGTAAAAGACTATAAGGAAATTATCCTTTCGCAAGATGTACTGGAAAAAGTCATTTCAAATCTTAAATTAGAGAAAACAGTTAAAGAACTAACTAAGAAAATTCAGGTGACAGTACCTGTAGATACTCGTATTGTATCGATTGTTGTTAAGGATGATCAACCAGAAGAAGCAAGTCGTATCGCAAATGCTCTTCGTGAAGTGGCAGCTGAAAAAATCATTAAGGTAACTCGTGTATCTGATGTAACAACATTAGAGGAAGCTAGACCAGCAATAACACCATCCTCACCTAATATTCGTCGAAATACTGCGCTTGCTTTCCTAGTAGGTGGAGCAGTGATGGTTGTTGCAGTCGTATTGCTTGAATTATTGGACGATCGTGTCAAACGACCAGAAGATGTCGAAGAAGTCATGCAGGTTGCACTTTTAGGAATTGTTCCAGATTTGGATAAGTTAAAGTAAGGGAGAAAACATGCCAACATTAGAAATCTCAAAAAAGCGTTTAGATTTTGCTAAAAAAGCTGAAGAACACTATAATGCTTTGCGTACCAATATTCAATTGAGTGGTGATAATTTGAAAGTTCTTGCTATTTCATCTGTCAAACCTGGTGAAGGAAAATCGACAACGGCAACTAATATCGCCTGGGCTTTCGCGCGTGCAGGCTATAAAACATTGCTAGTTGATGCGGATATCCGTAATTCAGTTATGTCTGGTGTCTTCAAGTCAAGGGAAAAAATTACTGGGTTAACTGACTTCTTAGCTGGAACTACTGATCTTTCAAATGGTCTCTGTGATACCAATATTGATAACCTATTTGTTATTCAGGCAGGACCGATATCACCTAACCCAACGGCCCTCCTGCAGAGTGAAAATTTCCATACCATGATTGATACCTTGCGTAAGTATTTTGACTATGTCATTGTGGATACTGCACCGATTGGGATGGTTATTGACGCCGCTATCATTACACAAAAATGTGATGCTTCTATCTTGGTTACGGCAGCTGGAGAGACAAAACGACGTGATATCTTAAAGGCCAAGGAACAGTTAGAACAAACAGGAACTCCTTTTTTAGGTGTGGTTCTAAATAAATTTAACACAGAAGTTGAAAAATATGGAGCTTATGGTGGTTATGGAGCCTATGGTTCCTATGGAAATTATGGGAAAAAGAAGTAGGTAGAGTTACCTAGGAGGTAGTTTTGAGAGAAGTATCAAATATTCGAAAACTAGAGATTCTCATGATACAACTGTTTCCAATTTATCTGTTATCGTTTGTATTAGCTAGTCATGAACTTCTGGTATTTCTGATGGTGGTTCACACTATTTCTTACTACATTAGTGCATATAGTAAAAATTTCAAATACCGGACCCTTGCAGAGGAATGTATACAAACGTTAAAATATATACTGGTTTATATTTTCTTATCCTGTATAGTTTTTCCTATTTTAGAACCAAATATACCATATTTATCATTAGCTAATCTATTATGCATTGTGACTGTAAATTCAATTATGCTAATGATTGTTAATATTTGGATTCGTAAGATTTGGAAATATCTATCACTTCAAAAAAAATATACTCAGCGTATCTTGCTAGTGACCACACGTGCACGAGTTGAGAGAGTACTAAAGCAACTGTCTAGTTATGAGTATGGCTATGTTTCAGCTGTTTGTATTGTGGATGATGAGCATTTTGAGTCTTCTAATTTGACAATCGTTACTTTGGATAACTTAGTAACCTATGCTACGAGGTCAGTAGTAGATCAAGTGGTGATTAATCTTCCAAGTGAAAATTTTTTAATTGCAGATTTTGTTTCTCAATTTGAAATGATGGGCTTGCCAGTAGCTGTTAATATTGCGGCTTTAGAATTTGTAACCAATAGTGAAAAAGCGATTCAACGTTTTGGGAATTCTAGTGTGGTTAATTTTTCAACAACCTTTTATCGTTCTAGTGATGTTGCTTTAAAACGAATGATAGATATAATCGGATCCTTATTTGGTCTAGTGATTTATGGTATAGTGTCTATTTTTCTTGTTCCTTTGATAAAAAAAGATGGAGGTCCTGCTATTTTTGCCCAGGATAGGGTTGGTAGAAATGGACGTATATTTAAATTTTATAAATTCCGTTCTATGAGAGTAGATGCAGAGGAAATCAAGAAGGATTTGATGAGTCAGAACCAGATGCAGGGTGGGATGTTTAAGATTGAAAATGATCCACGTGTGACAAAGATAGGGTACTTTATTAGAAAGACGAGTCTAGATGAATTGCCACAATTTTGGAATGTTCTAAAAGGTGATATGAGTTTAGTTGGTACTAGACCACCAACCTTAGATGAGTATATGAAGTATACACCCGAACAAAAACGTCGTCTCAGTTTTAAACCTGGAATTACAGGCCTTTGGCAGATTAGTGGTAGAAGTAATATTACAAACTTCGATGATGTAGTAAAATTAGATGTTACTTATTTAGATGGCTGGACAATTTGGAAAGATATTGAGATTTTACTGAAGACAATAAAAGTTGTAGTAATGAAAGATGGAGCGAAATAATTTTTGTTTTATTATAAAATAAAGTAGGAGTGATATGAGAAAAGCAGTTTATATCATTGGTTCAAAAGGGATTCCTGCCAAATATGGAGGGTTTGAAACCTTTGTTGAAAAATTAACCGAATACCAAAAAGACAGCAACATACAATATTATGTTGCTTGTATGCGTGAAAATTCAGCCAAGTCTGGTATCACGGAAGACCGGTTTGAGCATAATGGAGCCATTTGTTTCAATGTTGATGTGCCTAATATCGGACCAGCCCGCGCCATCGCTTACGATATTGCAGCAGTCAACAAGGCTATTGAATTGGCTAAGGAAAACAAGGACGAAGCTCCCATTTTTTACATTCTGGCTTGTCGTATTGGTCCTTTTATTTCAAGAATTAAGAGAAAAATTCGAGCTATTGGGGGCACCTTGCTTGTGAATCCAGATGGCCATGAATGGTTGCGAGCAAAGTGGAGCATGCCAGTTCGTAAGTACTGGAAATTATCAGAGCAACTCATGGTCAAGCATGCTGATTTACTGGTATGCGATAGCAAAAATATTGAACAATATATTCAGGAGGACTATAAACAGTATCAACCAGAGACCACCTATATTGCCTATGGTACTGATACTGCTCCTTCAAATCTGAAAGCAGAAGACACAAAGGTTCGGAACTGGTATCAGGAAAAAGGAATTAACGAAAATGGTTATTATCTAGTGGTGGGACGATTCGTCCCTGAAAACAACTACGAAACCATGATTCGTGAATTTATCAAGTCCAAGTCCAAGAAGGACTTTGTCCTCATCACAAATGTGGAGCAGAATAAATTTTACGATCAGTTGTTACAGGATACTGGTTTTGATAAAGATCCTAGGGTCAAATTTGTCGGTACAGTCTATGACCAAGAGTTGCTCAAGTACATTCGTGAAAATGCTTTTGCCTATTTCCATGGGCATGAGGTTGGGGGGACAAACCCTTCTCTACTAGAAGCTCTAGCATCAACAAAACTGAATTTGTTGCTAGATGTTGGTTTTAACCGTGAGGTTGGTGAAGACGGGGCTATTTATTGGAAAAAAGATGAGTTGGCAAGCGTCATTGAGGAAGTAGAAGAATTTGATCAGGCAACGATAGCTGACTTGGATTTTAACTCAAGCAAGAGAATCCTCTCAGCTTTCACATGGGAAAAGATTGTGTCGAATTATGAGGAAGTATTTATTAAATGAAAATTTTACATTATACTTTAGGTTTTCAGCCATCACGTACAGGTGGACTTGTTAAATATGCAGAAGATTTGATGAATCAGCAGGTTGAATCAGGGTATGAAGTAATAGCACTGTATCCAGGTAGAATTAAAATTTTTTCATATGATTTAGTTATAGAATCTGCAAAATCAAGAGGTTTTGAGTGCTACGAGTTAATAAATAGTTTGCCATTAGCATTATTCGGAGGTTTTACTGAGCCGGATGAATTTATGAAGAAATGTGATAAAAGGGTCTATTATAATTTTCTAAAAAAAATTAATCCAGATATAATTCATGTACACTCATTAATGGGAATACATAAAGAATTTTTTGAATCTGCCCATGAATTAGGTATAAAGATATTTTTTACTAGTCATGACTATTATGGATTGGCACCAGTACCAAATTTTTTCTTTAACGGAGTAGATTATAGTGAAAACAATACTAATACATCTTGGAATATAATGTCTTCAAATGCTCTCAGTGTGAAGAAACTTCGTTTTTTTCAAGTTCCCTTTTATCCGACAATTAGGAGAGCATTGAAAGTGTTAAGAAAAAATCTAAAATCTAAGAGCAGTATAGAAGTTTCTGAGAAAACAGAGCTTATTAATTATAGAGATATCCGTTCATATTATAATGAAATCTTTAATTTAATTGATGCTTATCTATTTAATAGTAGTGTAGCAAGGGATGTTTATATAAAAAACGGGGTGCTTCCTCAAGCAGAAGCAATCATTTCTATTTCTAATAGTAATATTCGAAAACGAAATGTACATAGAAAAAAGCGCAATAAAAGTGTAATAGCTTATATTGGTCCAGATGAAGATTATAAAGGTTATTTTGATTTTATTGATTTTGTAAATGATATTGATAAAGAAAATTATGAAGTTAAAACCTATGGTCATTTACCTAATAGAGAGTGTCCTACCTATATTCAACAAAATGGATATTTTACAAAAAAAAATATTGATACGATTTACTCTGATATAGATATTCTTATCGTACCTAGTAAATGGAAAGAAACATTTGGTCTGATTACGATAGAAGCGTTATCCTATGGTGTGAAGGTGTTTGTTAGTGAGAATGTGGGATCTAAAGATTTGCTTTCAAAATCATATGTATTTCGAGATAAACAAGATTTATTATACAAAATACAAAGTACAGAATATGAAGAACAAATTATAAATACCATGGAAGAACATATGATTGAAGTAAAAAGATTTTATGAAAGAATAATAAATGAATATAAAAAGAATAGTTAAAATAATCACTGGAAGAGATATTGATATTCACCCAGATGTCCCAATAAATTACGTCATGAAAAAAGGAATTATTTATAGTTTAGGTTTAATAAATGGTGTAATTCGTAGTATAGGATTTGGAAAAAGAGGAAGTCGTTTTTTTATAGGTAAAGGTGTATCCATTTCTGCCAAACATAAATTATATATTGGGAATAATGTAAGAATTGGTCATTATGTAATGATAGATGCGCTATCGGAAAATGGTATTCAACTTGCGAATAATGTGAAAATAGGAGATTATTCCCAGATTATAGGAACTGGTTCAATAAAAAATATGGGTAAAGGTTTAAGAATTGGAAAAAATTCTTCTTTCTCAGAATTTTGTTTATTTGGAGCAGCAGGAGGAATAACTATTGGAAATGATGTTATTGCGGGCCAAAATGTACGATTCCACTCAGAAAATCATAATTACGATGATGCTGATAAGTTAATTAGAGAACAAGGTGTCAATAGAAAAGGAATTTCTGTTGGAAATAATTGCTGGATTGGGGCGGGTGCAGTATTCTTAGATGGTTCTAGTATAGGATCGGGTTGTATTGTAGCTGCTAACTCAGTAGTAACGAAACATTTCCCAGACAATGTTATTATTGGTGGTGTACCTGCTAAGATTTTAAAAAAAAGGTCTTAGTTGAAACTCTTTAAAAATTAATTATAATATAGATTTTCAATATACATAAAGGAACTACTAAAACTAGTGCTAAGCTCTAAATTTTAATGTTAAAAATTTCTTTAGAAAATAACAAAACAATTTTATTTATTCAAATAAATCTCTGAAATTTGTTAATATTATATTTTAAAAAATCTTTCATAATTATATAAAAATTTAAAATAAGGATGATTCAAATAAATGAAAAAAATAAAAATCATTATCCCGTACTTTGGAGAATTTCCAAAATTTTTCCCTTATTTTTTAATGACAGCAAGAAGAAATAAGAATATTGATTTTGAAATCTTTACGGATCAGCCAGTTGAGCAGTTCTCTTTATTAAATGCAAGAAATATACATTTTAATAGAGTGACCTTTTCTGATTTAAAAAAGAAAATTCAATCAAAATTTAACTTTGAAATTTCGCTAGATGATCCTTATAAGCTATGTGATTATAAACCAGCTTATGGATTGATTTTTGAAAATGAGCTAATTGGGTATGATTATTGGGGTTTTTGTGATACGGATATCTTATTAGGAGATATTTATCAATTTTTAGAAGATTATGAGTTTTTCACAAAAGAATATGATAGATATGGACTTTTAGGTCACCTTCAGATATACAAAAATATAAAAGAGGTAAACACTATTTTTAAAACGGGCGTTGGTATGAGTTATCGATTGGACTACCAAAATGTTTATACCAGTAGTAAAAATTTTATTTTTGATGAGCAAGAGGGAGTTCAGAAACTTTTTGAACTCTCTCGAATGAATCAATTACAAGTAACTTGCTTTCATGATTTAGATATTTCTTGTTTTTCTTTTAGATGTAATGGTGAGAAAAAAGTACAAAGATATTATTATTGGACAGACTTAAAAGGTCTAGAATCGATAGAGTTAAAAAAAGGAAATATAGTGACAACTCAACCTCTATATGTTCATTTCCAAAAAAGAAATATTGAATGTCCTGAAGTTGTAGAAAATAAACAATTTTATGTTGTTCCGAACCGTTTAGTTAATGGTAATAAATTATCAGTTGAAGAAATCAAAAGTGCGACTCAAAACAAAATTTACTGGGAACATATAAAGAGGGTTATTCAGAAAAAATTTAAGAAAGAAAAATGGACTTTTGAATTCATACTTCATAAGATAAGGATGAAAAATCGATGAACAATGTAACGTTAAGTATTATAATACCTGTTTATAATGTTGAAGCTTACCTAAGAAGATGTTTGAATTCTATACTTAAACAAAATACTTTAATAGACTATGAAATTATATTGGTTAATGATGGATCGACTGATACAAGTGGAAGAATATGTGATGACTTCAAATCTCACTTCCCTAATATTCAGGTGAAACATATAAAAAATAGTGGAGTGGCAGCAGCTAGGAACCTTGGTATAGCTCTATCAAATGGGAAATTTTTATATTTTGTAGATCCAGATGACTATTTGACAGAGTCTTTTTTTATAGAGCTTGCTCCATATATAAATGATAATTGGGATGTTTTATGCTTTGGTTTTAATGAAGTAAAAGAAAAAAATATGGTCGCAATATCTTGTCGCGCACATAGATATAGTAAAATAGGAATATTAACTCATGAAGATTTTATTAATAATTTTGTAGATTTCTTTAGGACAGATATGATGTACAATGTTTGGTCAAGAGTTTATAAAAAAGATTTCATTTTAGAGCACGGTATTGAGTTTCCAAAAAAAACCATTGGGGAAGATACTTTATTTAATTTTCAAGTATACAAGCACTTAGAAACTATCCGATTTATTGAACCTTGTCTATACAATTATATAGCTGGTAGAAGTGGTTCTGCTTTAACAGTATTTAACCCAGTTAGAATTGAAATTCAACTAAATGAGCTTGCGGAGTTGAAACAACTATTGAAAAAATTTCATATAGAAGATTATTCTTTGTTGAAAGAGATAAAAACGAAGATTATTGTAAGTTCTGCCTTTCAAATTGCTAATTTAGAAGATACAAAAAAAAATAGGGTAAGATTATTAAGAAGCATTATTGAAAATGAACAATTTGATGACATTTTTTCAGGAGAAACTTATCAAATCATTGGTTCTTATGGTGTTTTAATAAAGAACAAGAACTTTTCTTTATTGCTTAGGAGGTTGACAATAGAGTTACTTGCCAGAAAAAAATTCAGAACAGTATTGTTTATTGAAAAATTAAAAATGAATCGAGTCTTACGTAAGATTGTTTTTAAATAATTTTTTAAAAACTAACAGTAAAAAGGATATTATGTTAAAAATTAAATTTGAGAACCTTTTGGTGATTTTTGTATTAACTATAGTTACGGGATATGATACTATTACGACTACAATGTTAAATAGGACACTACCTAATATTCCCGTGATTTTATTAATATGTGTAGTTTTATTATTGATTTTTAGATTTTTATTTATAAAAAAATTTAGTGCATTTTATATTATATCGAGTATTTTATTGATATTGACAAGTATTATAGTATTTTTACGTACAGGTGGTACCAATTTTCTTCTGTATTCATTGTTGATTATACTATTATATCAAGCAGATGTTGATGTAGTTTTGAAAACATATGTGGGTGTATCAGGTATAATTGTTTTGTTAATATTTCTACTCTCAATTTTAGGAGTAGTACCTAATTTACAATTTGCTCAAATTCGCTCATCTAGTTTAGTAGTTAGAAATTCATTTGGTTTCATCTATCCAACTGATTTTGCTTCTCACTGTTTTTACCTATTTATTGCTTGGGGTTATTTGCTTAGAGAAAAATATATATTTATCAGAACGATTGTAGGACTATCTTTAGCATTCTTTATACTAAAATTTTGTGATGCACGACTAAATGCATTATCAGTTCTTGCCGCAACTTTGATTTTCATAATCATGTATTATACTAAAGAAAGAGAATTCAAAGTATACAGTATAATGCCATATTTTGCTCTTATTTTTTCTACTTTCATGTTTTATGTTTCCTACTTTTTCACATGGTCTTCTTCGTTCTATGTGAATTTAAATAATCTGTTTAGTATGAGATTGTTTTTAGGTAAAAATGCACTGGATACATATGGTTTACCTTTATTTGGTAAAGCTGGAGTAAAGTTTATTGGCTATGGTGGGACCACCGAGTCGGTTCACAGTTATAACTATGTTGATTCATCTTATATCCAAATGTTATTTTATTATGGATTAATTCCTGTTGTATTGCTAGTATTGATTTATGTGTTTGCTTCAAAAAAAGTTCATAAGCAAAAAAAATATTTATTTCTAGCCCTATTATCTCTTATTACAATTAACTGTATGATTGAAGCTTTCTGGATAAGACCAGGATACAATATTTTTATGTTTACAATTTTTGCTAATTTGTATGATATCCAAAATAAGGAAAAAAGAGAAGTAAGACTATGAAAATAATAAAAAATTATGCTTATAATCTTTCTTATCAGTTACTACTCATAATACTACCTATCATCACAACTCCATACGTTACGAGGGTATTTTCATCAGAAGCTTTAGGAACCTATAGCTTCTTCAGCTCTATTGTTACCTATTTTCTTTTGCTAGCTAGCTTAGGAGTAGCTAACTATGCTACCAAGGAAATCTCAAGTAATAAGAAAGACATTTGTAGGAATTTTTGGGGCATTTATACTCTACAGCTAGGGGCAGCTATTTTTTCTTTTGTGCTGTATGTTGTATTATGTCTTATTTTACCTACTATGAAAAATCCTGTGGCTTATATTTTAGGTTTTAGTTTGATTTCTAAAGCTTTAGATATTTCATGGTTATTTCAAGGTTTAGAGAATTTTCGAAAGATTACAGTAAGAAATATTACGGTGAAATTAGCTGGTGTTATTTCTATTTTTCTATTCATAAGATCATCAAACGATTTATATTTATATGTTTTTTTACTAACCACTTTTGAATTGTTAGGACAATTAAGTATGTGGTTACCAGCAAAAGAATTTATTGGGAAACCACACTTCGATTTGCTGTATGCTAAACGGCATTTGAAGCCAGTCATCTTATTATTCCTACCTCAGATTGCTATATCGCTTTATGTGACATTAGATAGCACTATGCTTGGGGTTCTTGCTTCAGCAAGAGATGTAGGTATTTATGACCAAGCTTGGAGACTTGTTAATATTTTATTAACACTAGTGACTTCGTTAGGTAGTGTCATGTTGCCACGAGTTTCAAATCTTTTATCATCAGGGGATCATAAAGCCGTTAACAAAATGCATGAGATGTCATTTCTAATTTATAATTTGGTAATTTTCCCCATTATGGCAGGAATGTTAATTGTAAATGATGATTTTGTTACCTTTTTCCTCGGGCAAGATTTTCAAGAGGCACGTTATGCGATAGCAATTATGATTTTTAGAATGTTCTTTATTGGTTGGACCAATATTATGGGGATTCAAATTTTGATACCTCATAATAAAAATAAAGAATTTATGCTGTCAACAACAATTCCTGCTATTGTTAGTGTGGGCTTAAATCTTCTCTTGCTTCCAAAGCTGGGCTATATAGGTGCGTCAATTGTATCTGTTTTAACAGAGGTACTAGTATGGTTGATACAGTTATTCTATACTCGTTCTTATTTGAGAGAGGTGCCCATTATAGGTTCATTAATCAAAATTATAATCTCATCTGGAGTTATGTATGGTATCCTACTATTTATAAAACAATTCCTAAATGTATCAGCGATGATTAATGTGGGACTATATGCTGTTCTGGGAGCAATAATTTATGTTAGTTTGATTTTGATTTTTAAAGTAATCGATTTAAGTAAGTTAAAACAACAATTATTAAAAAATAAAGGAGTGTAATATGTACGATTATCTAATCGTTGGTGCTGGTTTGTCTGGAGCAATTTTTGCTTATGAAGCAACCAAGCGTGGAAAAAAAGTAAAAGTTATTGATAAACGTGACCACATTGGTGGGAATATCTACTGTGAGAATGTAGAAGGGGTTAATGTTCATAAATATGGTGCACATATCTTCCATACTTCTAATAAGAAAGTCTGGGATTATGTTAATCAATTTGCTGAATTTAACAACTATATCAACTCGCCTGTAGCTAATTATAAGGGTAGCCTTTATAATCTACCTTTCAATATGAATACTTTCTATGCTATGTGGGGGACAAAAACTCCTCAAGAAGTGAAAAATAAGATTGCTGAGCAAACGGCTCATATGAAGGACGTTGAACCTAAAAACTTGGAAGAGCAAGCTATTAAGTTGATCGGTCTAGATATTTATGAAAAATTGATTAAAGGATATACTGAAAAGCAATGGGGACGTTCTGCGACTGACCTTCCACCGTTTATCATTAAACGTTTACCAGTTCGTTTAACCTTTGATAATAATTATTTTAACGACCGTTATCAAGGGATTCCAATTGGAGGGTACAACGTTATTATCGAAAATATGCTGAAGGATGTGGAAGTAGAACTTGGAGTTGACTTTTTTGCCAATCGTCAAGAATTAGAAGCTTCTGCTGAAAAAGTTGTCTTTACAGGGATGATTGACCAATACTTTGATTATAAACATGGTGAGTTAGAATACCGTAGTCTTCGTTTTGAGCATGAAGTTCTAGATGAAGAAAACTATCAAGGAAACGCAGTTGTAAACTATACAGAACGAGAAATTCCTTATACTCGTATTATTGAGCATAAACATTTTGAGTACGGCACACAAGATAAAACGGTCATTACTCGTGAGTACCCAGCAGATTGGAAACGAGGAGATGAACCTTATTATCCAATCAATGATGAGAGAAACAATGCTATGTTTGCTAAGTATCAAGAAGAAGCAGCACAGAATGATAAGGTGATTTTCTGCGGACGTTTAGCAGACTACAAATACTACGACATGCATGTGGTCATTGAACGTGCCCTACATGTTGTAGAGGAAGAGTTTAACAAAGATAATGAAGGATAAAATTGATATTGTTGTTTTATGGGTAGATGGGAATGATCCTAACTTTATTAAGGAAAAACAAAGAGTAACTAGTCAAAAGGAATCGTTAAATGCAGACGCTGATGGTGAACAGCGTTATCGAGAATATGGAATTTTTCAGTATTGGTTTCGTATGATTGAGAGACATGCACCGTGGGTCAATAATATTTATTTAATTACGAATGGTCAAAAGCCGAGCTGGCTGAACCTTAGTCATCCAAAGTTGAGATTTATATCACATAAGGAATTTATTCCAGAATCCTATCTTCCAACTTTTAATTCTGCGACTATTGAGTTAAATCTTCATAGAATTGAAGGCTTGTCTGAAAATTTTATTTATTTTAACGATGACATGTATTTGATAAAAGATGTAAAGCCTTCAGATTTCTTCAAAAATAATAAACCGAGGCTTTTAGCAGTTTACGATGCTTTAGTTCCATGGTCCTCGTATACAAACACTTATCATAATAACGTTGAATTGATTTATCGTCATTTCCCCAAAAAGCAAGCCTTAAAGTCTTCGCCTTGGAAATTTTTTAATTATAGATATGGTGCTTTAATATTGAAGAATATCTTATTACTTCCATGGGGCCCTACGGGGTATGTAAATCAACATCTTCCAGTTCCAATGAAAAAGAGTACTTTAGCTCATCTTTGGAAAATCGAGTCGGAGGTATTGGATAGAACGTCACGGAATCAATTCAGAAATTATGGGGTGGATGTGAATCAGTATATTTGTCAGCACTGGCAAATTGAAAGTAATGAGTTTTATCCAATTTCAAAAAATATGGGTGAATCAATTGAGCTAAATCAAATTGATAAGCTGAAGAAAATTTTTGGAAATAAGAAGCGAAAACTACTATGTGTGAATGATAGTATTAATATTGATGAAAGAAATATTATACTTTTCAAAAAATTATTAGAAGAACGCTATCCAGAAAAGTCATCTTTTGAAAAATGAAAGGTAAAATATGAAATACTACTTAAAAGAAGAATTTTTAAATGATGTTAACCAAAAAAATGCTGGCAATAAGGCACGTAATGATGTTGAAACTGTGTTAAATGAGTTGGGATATATCCCTTTAAGAGTATTGGTTGATGATTGGTATAAAATGAATGTACTCAAGGCACAGATACATAAATATCAAGCACTATCAAAAGCATTCAAACTTTTAAAAAGAGGCGATGAGATTGTTATCCAATTTCCATTATTACACCATTCCTTACTATTTAGTAATTTACTAAAATCCCTTAGAAAAAAAGGAGTTAAAACCTATTTTCTGATTCATGATTTAGAAACTTTACGTTTTGTAAATGATGAAACATTACCTTTTAGAATGAAATTACGTATGAAAATTACGGAGGGATCTTCTTTACATTATGTAAATGGTATTATTGCTCATAATAAAGTAATGAAAGGAGTATTAGTCAATAAAGGAGTTCTTGGAGAAAAAATTACTAATTTAGAAATCTTTGATTATTTAATTCCAGATTTTATAGAAAAAACTAGTTTAAGAAAAGAACAACCAATAATTGTTGCAGGAAATTTATCACAAGATAAAGCAGCATATCTATACTCATTACCTATAGAACCACAATTTAATTTATATGGTGTTGGATTTGATGAGTCTAGGAAGTTATCTAATGAAACCTACTTTGGTTCATTTCTTCCAGATGAACTTCCATCAGTATTGGAAGGAAGTTTTGGTTTAGTTTGGGATGGTGACAGTTCTGAGACTTGTAGTGGATTTTTTGGAGAGTATCTACGCTATAACAATTCTCATAAAGCGTCACTTTATTTGGCTTCTGGTTTCCCTATCATTGTTTGGAAGGAATCTGCTTTGTCTCATTTTGTCTTAAAGAATAATTGTGGTATCACAGTTGATTCTTTGTTTGACATACAAGAAACAATCAATAATATTTCGGAAGAAGAATATCAAGAGTTAGTAGAAAATGCACAAAAGGTAGGAAATAATATAAGATCAGGATATTATTTGAAAATAGCTTTAGAGAAACTAACTAAATACTTAGTTTAAATTCACTAAGTAATGTATCATTTGTCTCTGATTACTAATTAGAAAAATTCTAATTTAATATAGAAAGGTAGTTCGATTATGAAAGGTATTATCCTTGCAGGAGGTTCAGGAACTCGCTTGTATCCTTTGACTCGTGCTATATCCAAACAACTGATGCCGGTTTATGATAAACCCATGATTTATTATCCTCTATCGACACTCATGTTAGCTGGTATCAAAGATATTTTAATTATCTCGACTCCTCATGATTTACCTCGTTTTAAAGAGCTGCTTCAAGATGGTTCGGAGTTGGGAATTAATCTTTCTTATGCGGAACAACCTAGTCCAGATGGATTGGCTCAGGCCTTCATTATCGGTGAAAAATTTATTGGAAATGACAGTGTCGCCCTAATTTTAGGAGATAATATTTACTATGGTCCTGGTCTATCTAAAATGCTTCAGAAGGCTGCTAATAAGGAGAAAGGTGCAACTGTTTTTGGATATCAAGTTAAGGATCCTGAAAGATTTGGTGTTGTGGAATTTGATGAGGAGATGAATGCTATTTCTATTGAGGAAAAACCAGAACATCCTCGTTCCAATTATGCAGTGACCGGCCTTTATTTCTATGATAATGATGTTGTAGAAATTTCAAAAAATATTAAACCAAGCCCTCGTGGTGAATTGGAAATTACAGACGTAAACAAAGCATATCTAGAACGTGGAGACTTATCAGTTGAGCTAATGGGGCGTGGTTTTGCTTGGTTAGATACTGGAACTCATGAAAGTTTATTAGAGGCGTCACAGTACATTGAGACAGTGCAACGGATGCAAAATGTTCAAGTGGCAAACTTAGAAGAGATTGCTTATCGTATGGGTTATATCAGCCGTGAGGATGTATTAAAGTTAGCACAACCTCTTAAGAAAAATGAATACGGACAATATTTGCTCCGTTTGATTGGAGAAGAATAGATGACAGATAATTTTTTCGGTAAGACGCTTGCGGTTCGCAATGTCGAAGCTATTCCAGGTATGTTAGAATTTGATATCCCTGTTCATGGTGATAATCGTGGCTGGTTCAAAGAAAATTTCCAAAAGGAAAAAATGCTCCCCCTTGGTTTCCCAGAGTATTTCTTTACAGAAGGAAAATTACAAAATAATGTATCCTTCTCACGTAAAAATGTTCTCCGTGGTCTACACGCAGAACCTTGGGATAAGTACATTTCTGTAGCAGATGGTGGGAAGGTTCTGGGTTCTTGGGTTGATCTACGCGAGGGCGAAACTTTCGGAAATACCTATCAAACAGTAATTGATGCAAGTAAGGGTATCTTTGTTCCCCGTGGTGTGGCTAATGGATTTCAGGTTCTATCAGATACAGTCTCTTATAGCTATCTGGTCAACGATTATTGGGCATTAGATTTGAAACCTAAATATGCCTTTGTCAATTATGCAGATCCAGAATTAGGAATTGAGTGGGCCAATCTTGCTGAAGCAGAGGTTTCAGAAGCAGATAAAAATCATCCACTACTTAAGGATGTAAAACCTTTGAAAAAAGAAGATTTGTAAAAAAGGAAAGACTATGACTGAATACAAAAAAATTATCGTGACAGGTGGAGCAGGTTTTATCGGTTCTAACTTTGTTCATTATGTTTACAAGAACTTTCCAGATGTTCACGTGACAGTATTAGACAAGTTGACTTATGCTGGAAATCGCGCTAATATTGAAAAAATTTTAGGTGATCGTGTTGAGTTGGTTGTTGGAGATATTGCTGATGCGGAGTTGGTAGACAAGTTGGCTGTTCAAGCAGATGCTATCGTTCATTATGCAGCGGAAAGTCACAATGACAATTCACTGAATGATCCATCACCGTTTATACATACTAACTTCATCGGAACCTATACTCTTTTGGAAGCAGCTCGCAAATATAATATTCGCTTCCACCATGTATCGACAGATGAAGTTTATGGGGATCTCCCTCTCCGTGAGGATTTGCCAGGATATGGTGAAGGTCCAGGTGAGAAATTTACTGCTGATACCAAATACAATCCTAGCTCTCCATACTCATCAACCAAGGCCGCTTCAGACTTGATTGTAAAAGCCTGGGTACGATCATTTGGTGTCAAGGCAACGATTTCTAACTGTTCAAATAACTACGGTCCTTATCAACACATTGAAAAATTCATCCCACGTCAGATTACCAACATCCTAAGTGGAATTAAGCCAAAACTTTATGGTGAAGGTAAGAATGTTCGTGACTGGATTCATACCAATGATCATTCTTCGGGAGTTTGGACAATCTTGACAAAAGGTCAAATCGGTGAAACTTACTTAATCGGGGCTGATGGTGAGAAGAACAACAAGGAAGTTTTGGAACTTATCCTTAAGGAAATGGGCCAAGATGCAGATGCCTATGATCATGTAACTGACCGTGCAGGACATGACCTCCGCTATGCAATTGACGCTAGTAAGCTCCGTGATGAATTAGGCTGGAAACCAGAATTCACTAATTTTGAATCTGGTCTCAAGGAAACAATCAAGTGGTATACAGATAACCAAGAATGGTGGAAAGCAGAGAAAGAAGCTGTTGAAGCCAATTATGCTAAAACTCAGGAGATTATCAAATTATAAAAAGCAGGAAATAGTTGCTTTTTATTGCTATAGTGGGAAGAGTTACAGATTAGGAAGGTGTAGAGATGATTTTAATTACAGGAGCAAAAGGCCAATTAGGAACTGAACTTCGTTATTTATTAGATGAGCGTAATGAAGAATACGTAGCAGTAGATGTGGCTGAGATGGATATTACAAATGAAGAAATGGTTGAGAAAGTTTTCGAAGAAGTTAAACCGACTTTAGTATACCACTGTGCTGCCTACACCGCTGTTGATGCAGCAGAGGATGAAGGGAAAGAATTAGACTTTGCTATCAATGTTACGGGGACAGAAAATGTCGCAAAAGCATCTGAAAAGCATGGTGCAACCCTAGTTTATATTTCCACCGACTATGTCTTTGACGGTAAGAAACCAGTTGGACAAGAGTGGGAAGTTGATGATCGACCAGATCCACAGACAGAATATGGACGTACAAAGCGCATGGGAGAAGAGTTAGTTGAGAAGTATGTGTCTAATTTCTATATTATCCGTACTGCCTGGGTATTTGGAAATTACGGTAAAAACTTTGTTTTTACGATGCAAAACCTTGCGAAAACTCATAAGACATTAACGGTTGTAAATGACCAGCATGGTCGCCCAACTTGGACTCGTACCTTGGCTGAATTTATGACTTATCTAGCTGAAAATTGCAAGGAATTTGGTTACTATCATTTATCGAATGACGCAACAGAAGACACAACTTGGTATGATTTTGCAGTTGAAATTTTGAAAGATACAGATGTGGAAATCAAGCCAGTAGATTCAAGTCAATTTCCAGCAAAAGCTAAACGTCCGTTAAACTCAACAATGAGTCTGGCTAAAGCTAAAGCTACTGGATTTGTTATTCCAACTTGGCAAGATGCCTTGAAAGAATTTTATAAACAAGAAGTAAAAAGTGATATTAACTAATTTGAATCCTGGTCGTTAATGAACTCCCCACGAAAATAATAGATATAATATTCTCATGACAACAGCTTTGCAGTGTGTAAGAAATGAGTTAGATTAAAGAATTAAAACTGTTTCTCAGATGCTATTTTCAAATATGATTAATAATTCCTTGACTACCTAATGTAGTTGAGGTATTTTTGATATTATTCATATTTTTGCAAATCTATTGTTTAAAAAATAATTTTCTAAAATTCTGAAAATTCTATTGACAGGACTTTAAAAAGGGTCTATAATGGATAGAAAAACAAAGGAGAATACTATGAAAACAAGGAAAGTATTGGCTCTTGCGGGAGTCACTTTATTAGCAGCTGGTGTCTTAGCGGCTTGTTCTGGTGGTTCTGCTACTAAAGGTGAGCAGACTTTTGCATTTACCTACGAGACAGACCCAGATAATCTCAACTATTTGACAACCAGCAAGGCAGCTACTTCAAACATTACTAGTAACGTCATTGATGGATTGCTTGAAAATGACCGTTATGGGAATCTTGTTCCCTCTATGGCAGAGGACTGGTCAGTTTCTAAAGATGGTTTGACCTACACTTATAAGATTCGTCAGGATGCCAAGTGGTACACATCTGAAGGGGAAGAATATGCTCCTGTCAAGGCTCAAGACTTTGTAACAGGTCTTAAATATGCAACAGATAAGAAATCACAAGCTCTTTACTTGGTACAGGATTCAATCAAGGGGCTGGATGCTTATGCTAAGGGAGAAAATAAAGATTTTTCTCAAGTTGGAATTAAAGCCCTTGACGATCAAACAGTCCAATACACTTTGAACAAACCTGAAAGTTTTTGGAATTCTAAAACAACAATGGGTGTCTTGGCACCAGTTAATGAAGAGTTTTTGAACTCAAAAGGGGATGATTTTGCTAAAGCGACAGATCCAAGCAGTATCTTGTATAATGGTCCTTATTTGTTAAAATCTCTTGTGGCTAAATCTTCCGTTGAATTTGCAAAAAACCCTAACTACTGGGATAAAGATAATGTTCATGTTGATAAGATAAAATTGTCATTCTGGGATGGTCAAGATACCAGCAAACCTGCGGAAAACTTTAAAGATGGTAGTCTTACAGCAGCCAGACTTTATCCTACAAATGCAAGTTTTGCAGAACTTGAAAAAACGATGAAGGACAATATTGTCTATACCCAACAAGACTCTACGACTTATCTAGTTGGTACAAATATTGATCGTCAGTCCTATAAATATACTTCTAAGACTAGTGACGAACAAAAGACATCTACTAAAAAGGCTCTCTTAAACAAGGATTTCCGTCAGGCTATTGCCTTTGGTTTTGATCGTACGGCCTATGCTTCACAAGTGAACGGTGCCAGTGGTGCAAGCAAAATTTTGCGTAATCTCTTTGTGCCACCAACATTTGTTCAAGCAGATGGGAAAAACTTTGGCGATATGGTCAAAGAAAAATTAGTAACCTATGGGGATGAATGGAAGGATGTTAATCTGGCCGATGCCCAAGATGGTCTCTACAATCCTGAAAAAGCCAAGGCCGAATTTGCTAAGGCTAAGTCAGCTTTACAGGCAGAAGGCGTGACTTTCCCAATTCACCTAGACATGCCTGTTGATCAGACAGCAACTACAAAAGTTCAACGTGTTCAATCTTTCAAACAATCGGTTGAAGAAACCTTGGGTACAGATAATGTCGTAATTGATATTCAACAACTACAAAAAGATGAAGTCTTGAATATTACCTACTTTGCTGAAACAGCAGCTGGGGAAGATTGGGATATTTCAGATAATGTTGGTTGGTCTCCAGACTTTGCGGATCCATCTACTTACCTCGATATTATCAAACCATCAGTTGGTGAAAACACTAAAACCTACTTTGGCTTTGATTCTGGTACAGATAATGCTGCAGCTAAGAAGGTTGGTCTGAACGACTATGAGAAATTGGTAACTGAAGCTGGAAATGAGACAATAGATGTAGCAAAACGTTATGATAAGTATGCTACAGCCCAAGCTTGGTTGACAGATAGTGCCTTGATTATTCCAACAACATCACTCACTGGTCGCCCAATCTTGTCTAAGATGGTACCATTTACGATGCCGTTTGCCTTCTCTGGTAACAAGGGGACAAGCGATCCGCTCCTATACAAATACTTGGAACTTCAAGACAAGGCAGTCACTGTGGATGAATACCAAAAAGCTCAAGATAAATGGATGAAAGAAAAAGAAGAATCCAATAAAAAAGCGCAAGAAGAACTTGCAAAACATGTGAAATAAGATAAAAAGAAGTTAGTTATTCGCTAACTTCTTTTGGTTTATCGAAAATGAGTTGAAACCTCTCTTCACTTTCAAAGATTATGAAACTAATTTTTTTGTAGAAAAAATCCTGAGTTTTTATTCTCAGGATTTTCTTTCATCTCACTGTTGTGGTTGTTGAACTTGTGGATTTTGTGGCGTTGGTTGTACTGGTTGTGTCGGTTGAACAGCCTGACTAGCTTGTCCTTGATTAGGATCAGTTGCTGGAGCATTATTGGGTTGTTGACCAACCGTCGTACTTGCCTGTGTAGTTGAACTTTCAGCTGTTGTGCTTGGAGTTTCTACTGTTTGTGTTTGTTGTGTAGCTGGATTATTCCAAGTGTTCTTAGCACTATTTTGGAAGACGAATTCTCCATTTCGGAATAGGCCGTCTGGCATCGTCCAATCTCCAGGTTGGTCATCTTCTGATAGATACGATATCATTGAGCGATAAACCTTAGCAGCAACTAGGAAACCATCTCCAACGATTGGAGTTAAACGATTTGAGTAACCAGTCCATACAGCCATAGAATACTTACGAGTATAACCTACAAACATTTCATCTGGAGCTACGTAGCCAGTGTTCTTGATATACTTTTCAATTTCGTCGTCAGTATAGTTAGAAGTACCTGTCTTACCTGCTTGTGGAAGCCATGGTAGGTAAGCACCCCGTCCGGTTCCGTAAGCTAAAACAGTTTTCATCATTTCGGTCATCATATAGGCAGTAGTTTCTTTCATAGCTCGTGTACCAGCATCAGAAAATTCTTTTTCACTACCATCACTAAAGACGATTTTATTGATATACATTGGTTTGTGGTAAATACCACCATTAGCAAAGGCGGCATAAGCAGCAGCCATTTTTTCACTACTTGCACCGTACTGTTTGTTGGATTCAGTTGTGTTACTTGAAATGGCGTTTGCGTAATGCATGCTTGGATAGTCGATACCAAGACCATTAAGGAAGGTTTTAGCTCTATCTAGACCGACCTTATTCAAAGTCTCAACGGCTGTGACGTTTCGTGATTGTTGAAGAGCATACTGGATTGTAATGTTTCCAAAGTAGCCATGATCCCAGTTGTAGACTGGAGTATCAGTGCCAGGATAGTTATAAGGAACATCATGTACAATAGAAGCAGTAGAGTCATAGACTCCGTATTCTAAAGCGGGAGCATAGTCAGTGATTGGTTTCATAGTAGAACCCCAGTCACGATTGGTTTCAACGGCTTGGTTGATTCCGAAAGATACATTACTTGATTGGTGACGTGCCCCTAACTGAGCAATGACTTTACCATTTGTTACATCCACGATAGTGGAAGCTACTTGGAGTTCATCATCTGGATAAGCAACGTATTCATCTGTGTTATAAACATCCCAAAGTCTCTGTTGAACATTTTTGTCGACATTAGTATAGACTTCCATACCTGTGGTAAGAAGGTTGTAGCCCGTTTCTTGTTCGACTTGGTCGATTACTTCTTTGAGGTAGTTGTCCATATAGGCTGGGTAACTATTGGCTGACTTCAAGCTTTGAAGACCGTCAGTGATAGGCGTATTAATAGCTTTTTCGTAATCTTCTGCACTGATATACTTCTGTCCCTTCATTTCTGAAAGTACCAAGTTACGACGCTCTAGAGCAGCTTCTGGATGGGAATATGGATCATATTGGTTTGGTGCTTGAGGCATTCCGGCTAGGAGTGCTAACTGTGGCAAGCTTAAATCCTTCAAGTCTTTTCCATAGTAATTTTCGGCTGCGGTTTGCATTCCATAGTTACCGTTAGACATGTAGACTTTGTTGATGTAGTAGGTCAGGATTTCTTGCTTGGTTGCTTTTTGCTCTAATTGAACGGCTAGCCAAGCTTCTTGGGCTTTACGTGACAAGGTTTGATCGGCAGTTGAAGTAGAGAAATAAGTTAATTTAATCAATTGCTGAGTCAAGGTTGAAGCCCCTTGGAGCCCTCCTTTCCCTTGGAGGTTTCTCAGTGCCGCCCCCATGATACGAATGGTATCAACACCTCTATGATCAAAGAAACGGTGGTCTTCGATAGACACGATGGCCTTGACCAAGTCAGTAGGAATTTCATTTGCTTGGGCATTTACGCGACGTTCAGATCCAAGGTCAGCAATCAGTTCGTTTTTGTTGTCATAAATCTTGCTAGAGGTTGTCGCAACTAATTTACTTTCAGATAAGGCTGGAGCCTTGCTAACAAAGTAGAGGAAGACACCTCCACCTAATAGAAATAATGCGATAAATAAGGTAAGAAATGTAATTCCAATATACTTTAAGAATCGCAGAATGGTTTGTTTATTCATCTTGTTTTACCACCTAGTAAATGTTCTTTGATAATATCGAGATAGGGAATTTGAGGGAAAGCTCCTTGCTTTACTAAATATCCGTATTCTTGAATATATCCAAGTGGCATTGATTTTTGGCCCTTATCTTGATGATAAAAGCGAATCAAATCAAGTGCCGGCAACAAATAAGTTTCTTGTCGAGAAGAAAAATGAAGCAGTACGAAGCAAATGCCCTGCTGTTCTAGAACTTGTTCCATATGTTGAATCTGGTGAAGATGGAAGTTCTTCATTGGGATAGCATTTTTTTGCCGCGTTTCCTTGGCTTCAAAGTCAATGTAATGTCCTCTATATACGCCAGAGTAATCTGTTGTGGAAGCTTGTCTAAAATAGGCTTCTACAATTTTGGCTCGACTACGTTGAGGATAGTCTACTCGAACGATTTGAACAGGCGTTGGCTTTTTATGGATAACTGCCATATCATGCGTCAGATAGTAGTCGTTTGTAGCGTTGATCATCTTTTCAAAAGTCATTCCTCGATTTGCGAAATTTTTTGGTTGAGAAATGGATGTTTGGCTTTTTTTTGATGAAATTTTATGAGGATAGTTGACCATATTTCTCCTTATTGGTACAATAACATCACTCTATTATACCATAAAAATAGAAAGAAAGGTGTAAAAATGACTACAGCTTTAATTATGGGATATTCTAGTTTTGACTTGGGTTTGTTTAATGAAAAAGATATCAGGTTAAGAATTATAAAGAAAGCCATTCGCCGTGATTTAGAAAGTTTAGCAGAAGAAGGGATTAAATGGCTGGTCTTTACAGGAAACTTGGGATTTGAATCTTGGGTGCTTGATGTCGCAAATGAAATGAAAGACGAATATGATTTTAGCCTAGCGACCATTTTTGATTTTGAAACACACGGGGAAAATTGGAATGAAGCGAATCAGCTTAAACTTGGCCAATTTAAGCAGGTCGATTTTGTCAAATATGCCTATCCTAAATATGAACATATGGGGCAACTACGAGACTACCAACGATTTTTGCTGGAAAATACTGACTTCGCTTATTTTTTCTATGACCCAGAAAATGAGACCAAATTAAAATTTATAGACAATTTGATGAAAAATCAGGAAGGTTATCGCATAAAAAGGTTAACGTTTGAAGACTTAAATGAGCTAGCAGAAAATTTTTCTGAAAAGTAAGGCTTTGACCTTGATTTTTGTTTGCCTTTTTTTATATAATAATACTATTAGAAACCGAGAATGGAGAGAGAGATGGCAAGTATTATTTTTTCAGCAAAAGATATTTTTGAGCAAGAGTTTGGACGTGAAGTTCGTGGATATAGTAAGGTTGAAGTTGATGAATTTTTGGACGATGTCATCAAGGACTACGAAACTTATGCTGCCTTAGTCAAGTCTCTCCGTCAAGAAATTGCAGAGTTGAAGGAAGAATTGTCTCGCAAACCTGAATCTGCAACGGTTCAAGCAGAACCACTTGAAATGACAGCTACAACTTCTATGACGAATTTTGATATTTTGAAACGACTAAATCGTCTTGAGAAAGAAGTGTTTGGTAAACAAATTTTGGATAACTCTGATTTATAAGTATAAGAGTTTATTTGAAAAGTGCAATTTTTGGATAATCGCGTGAGGAGAATTTCTTTTCATGAGGAAAGTCCATGCTAGCACAGGCTGTGATGCCTGTAGTGTTTGTGCTAGGCGAAACCATAAGCCTAGGGACGAGAAATCGTTACGGCAGTTGAAATGGCTAAGTCCTTGGATAGGCCAGAGTAGGCTTGAAAGTGCCACAGTGACGGAGTCTTTCTGGAAACAGAGAGAGTGGAACGCGGTAAACCCCTCAAGCTAGCAACCCAAATTTCGGTCGGGGCATGGAGTACACGGAAACGAACGTAGTACTCTGACTGCTATCAGCTGTAAGTTGTTAGTGGTAGACAGATGATTATCGAAGGGAGTGGTCCTAGTCACTTCTGGAACAAAACATGGCTTATAGAAAATTGCATATAGGTTGGGGCTGAGAAAACTTTCTCAACCTCATTTTTTAAAGTGGACATACAGAAAGGTCTTATAAGACTGAAAATGAAAAAAGAATTTAATTTAATCGCTACTGCTGCAGCTGGTCTTGAGGCTGTCGTTGGTCGTGAAGTGCGAGAGTTGGGCTACGATTGTCAAGTTGAAAATGGCCGTGTTCGTTTTCAAGGAGATGCGAAAGCCATCATCGAAACCAACCTCTGGCTTCGAGCGGCAGACCGTATCAAGATTATCGTAGGAACTTTCCCAGCTAAGACTTTTGAAGAGCTCTTTCAGGGAGTTTTCGCTCTAGATTGGGAAAATTATTTACCGCTTGGGGCTCGTTTTCCGATTTCAAAAGCCAAATGTGTTAAATCTAAACTTCACAATGAGCCAAGTGTTCAGGCTATTTCTAAGAAAGCTGTTGTTAAGAAGTTGCAGAAACACTATGCCCGTCCAGAAGGGGTTCCTCTGATGGAAACTGGTCCTGAGTTTAAGATTGAGGTTTCTATTCTCAAAGATGTGGCAACTGTCATGATTGATACGACAGGGTCTAGCCTCTTTAAACGTGGTTATCGTACCGAAAAAGGGGGAGCTCCTATCAAGGAAAACATGGCGGCAGCCATTTTGCAACTCTCTAACTGGTATCCAGATAAGCCCTTGATTGATCCGACCTGTGGTTCAGGAACTTTCTGTATCGAGGCAGTTATGATTGCTAGGAAGATGGCTCCTGGTCTTCGTCGCTCCTTTGCCTTTGAGGAATGGGATTGGATTAGTGATCGTTTGATCCAAGAAGTGCGTACAGAAGCAGCTAAGAAAGTGGATCGTGAGCTTGAGCTAGATATCATGGGCTGTGATATCGATGCTCGCATGGTGGAAATTGCTAAGGCTAATGCACAGGCAGCAGGTGTTGCAGGAGATATTACCTTTAAGCAGATGCGCGTGCAGGATTTGCGTTCTGATAAAATCAATGGAGTGATTATCTCTAACCCACCTTATGGAGAACGCTTGTCAGATGATGCAGGGGTTACTAAGCTTTATGCTGAGATGGGGCAAGTATTTGCGCCTCTGAAAACCTGGAGTAAGTTTATCCTAACTAGCGATGAAGCCTTTGAGATCAAGTACGGTAGTCAAGCGGATAAGAAGCGTAAGTTGTACAACGGAACTTTAAAAGTTGATTTGTATCAATATTTTGGTCAACGTATTAAACGTCAGGAAGTAAAGTAGGAAGGAAAACTCATGAGTAAGAAAAGACGGAATCGTCATAAAACAGAACATCAAGAAGCGCAATTTGATTTTGATGATGCCAAAGAGCTAACGGTTGGAGAAGCCATGCGAAAAAATGAAGAGGTGGAAGCAGGTATGTTGCCTGGAGATTCTATCTTGGACAAGTATGTGAAACAACATAAAGATGAAATTGAAGCAGATAAGTTTGAAACACGTCAGTTTAGCAAGGATGATCTAGTTGAAAAAGAAGAGGTAGAAGAGATAGAGGAGACTCAGACTCTGGATAATTTGCTTCAAGAGCTTCGTGAGGAAACAGGAGTAACTTCTCCAGATCAAGAAGATGAATTGCGTCAGTTTGATGATTTAGAATTAACACGAGTTTCAGAAGCTCCTCTTGTCGAAGAATTTGAGACGGAAGAGGTACCATTAGTTGGAACGGAAGAGGCTCTCACACGTTCTCGAGTCACAGATAGTGAAGATGGAAAAAGTAAGAAGAAATGGGTGCTTTACGGTATTTTAGCAGCTTTAGTGGTTCTTATCCTTGGAACTGGTTATTATGTTTATCGTCAAGTGGCTCGTTCGACCAAGGAAATCCAAACTTCTCAATCAACTACAAATACGCAGTCAGATGCGGAAGAATTCAATAATTTATATGATGCCTTCTATACAGATAGCAACAAAACGGCTTTAAAAAATAGCCAGTTTGATAAACTGAGCCAACTGAAGACCTTACTTGATAAATTAGAAGGTAGTCGTGAATATACGCTTGCAAAATCTAAATATGATAGCCTCGAAACGCAAATCAAGGCCATCCAAGAGGTCAATGCTCAATTTGAAAAGCCAGCTATTGTTGATGGTGTTGTAGACACAAATGCCAAAGCTAAATCAGATGCTAAATTTACAGATATTAAAACTGGAAATACGGAGCTTGATAAAGTTCTAGATAAGGCTATCAGTCTTGGTAAGAGCCAGCAAACAAGTGCTTCAAGCTCAAGTTCAAGTCAAACTAGCAGCTCAAGCTCTAGTCAAGCAAGCGAAAATACTGCTAGTGAGACAAGCCCAAGTAGATCAAATACTGCATCAACTGAAACTAGAAGTACCCGCAGTGAAGTCAATATGGGTGTATCAAGTGCAGGAGTTGCTGTTCAAAGAAGTGCGAGTCGTGTTTCTTATAACCAGTCAGCTATTGATGATAGCAATAACTCTGCCTGGGATTTTGCTGACGGTATCTTAGAACAAATTCTAGCGACTTCACGATCACGTGGTTATATCACTGGTAACCAATATATCCTTGAGCGTGTTAATATCGTTAATGGCAATGGTTATTACAACCTCTACAAACCAGATGGAACCTATCTCTTTACCCTTAACTGTAAGACAGGATACTTTGTTGGAAATGGTTCTGGACATGCGGATGACTTGGACTACTAAGCAGTCGTTACAAAATTCTTTCTTTTCAAAAGTAAAAATGATAAAATAAAACAAATTAAACAAGAGGAGTGTCAAATGACAAAAGCTAACTTTGGTGTTGTTGGTATGGCCGTAATGGGTCGTAACCTTGCCCTTAATATTGAATCTCGTGGTTACACAGTTGCTATTTACAACCGTAGTAAAGAAAAAACTGAAGATGTAATTGCTTGCCATCCTGAAAAGAACTTTGTACCAAGCTATGACGTTGAAAGTTTTGTAAACTCAATCGAAAAACCTCGTCGTATCATGCTCATGGTTCAAGCTGGACCTGGTACAGATGCTACAATTCAAGCCCTTCTTCCACACCTTGACAAAGGTGATATCTTGATTGACGGAGGAAACACTTTCTACAAAGATACCATCCGTCGTAATGAAGAATTGGCAAACTCAGGTATCAACTTTATCGGTACTGGAGTTTCTGGTGGTGAAAAAGGTGCCCTTGAAGGTCCTTCTATCATGCCTGGTGGACAAAAAGAAGCATACGAATTGGTTGCGGATGTTCTTGAAGAAATCTCAGCTAAAGCACCAGAAGATGGCAAACCATGTGTGACTTACATCGGTCCTGATGGAGCTGGTCACTATGTGAAGATGGTCCACAACGGTATCGAGTATGGTGACATGCAATTGATCGCAGAAAGCTATGACTTGATGCAACATTTGCTTGGCCTTTCTGCAGAAGACATGGCTGAAATCTTTACTGAGTGGAACAAGGGTGAATTGGACAGCTACTTGATTGAAATCACAGCTGATATCTTGAGCCGTAAAGACGATGAAGGCCAAGATGGACCAATCGTAGACTACATCCTTGACGCTGCAGGTAACAAGGGAACTGGTAAATGGACTAGTCAATCATCACTTGACCTTGGTGTGCCATTGTCACTCATCACTGAGTCAGTATTTGCACGTTACATTTCAACTTACAAAGAAGAACGTGTACATGCTAGCAAGGTTCTTCCAAAACCAGCTGACTTCAAATTTGAAGGAGACAAGGCTGAGTTGATTGAAAAGATCCGTCAAGCCCTTTACTTCTCAAAAATCATTTCATACGCACAAGGTTTTGCGCAATTGCGTGTAGCTTCTAAAGAAAATAACTGGAACTTACCATTTGCGGACATCGCATCTATCTGGCGTGATGGCTGTATCATCCGTTCTCGTTTCTTGCAAAAGATTACAGATGCTTACAATCGTGATGCAGACCTTGCTAACCTTCTTTTGGATGAGTACTTCTTGGATGTCACTGCTAAGTACCAACAAGCAGTGCGTGATATCGTAGCTCTTGCTATTCAAGCTGGTGTACCAGTGCCAACTTTCTCAGCAGCTATTACTTACTTTGATAGCTACCGTTCAGCTGACCTTCCAGCTAACTTGATCCAAGCGCAACGTGACTACTTTGGTGCCCACACTTACCAACGTAAAGACAAAGAAGGAACCTTCCACTACTCTTGGTATGACGAAAAATAAGTAGGTCTGCCATGGGGAAACGGATTTTATTACTTGATAAAGAACGAAATCTAGCTCATTTTTTAAGTTTGGAACTCCAAAAAGAGCAATACCGAGTTGATCAGGTTGAGGAGGGGCAAAAAGCCCTCTCTATGGCTCTTCAGACAGACTATGACTTGATTTTATTGAATGCTCATCTGGGGGATATGACAGCCCAGGATTTTGCAGACAAGCTGAGTCGGACTAAGCCAGCCTCAGTTATCATGGTCTTGGACCATCGTGAAGAATTGCAAGATCAGATTGAGACAATCCAACGCTTTGCCGTTTCGTACATCTATAAGCCAGTTATTATTGAGAATCTGGTAGCTCGTATTTCAGCGATTTTCCGAGGTCGGGACTTTATCGACCAACACTGTAGTCAGATGAAGGTTCCAACGTCTTACCGCAATCTGCGTATGGATGTAGAACATCATACTGTTTATCGTGGCGAAGAGATGATTGCTCTGACGCGTCGTGAGTATGATCTTTTGGCTACTCTTATGGGAAGCAAGAAAGTCCTGACTCGTGAGCAGTTGTTGGAAAGTGTCTGGAAGTATGAAAGTGCGACAGAAACAAATATTGTGGATGTCTATATCCGTTATCTACGTAGCAAGCTTGATGTAAAAGGTCAAAAAAGCTACATTAAAACCGTGCGTGGTGTTGGTTACACCATGCAAGAATAGAATGGCAGTCATGCTCGTGTAACTGCTTTTTGAGCTCCATACTATCTGTAGCAGGAATCCCTGAATAATAGATAGTATGGAGCTTTTTTGAATAGCTACAAATGATGGCTTGTAATGGTCCAAAGGTCTGGTCAGGGAGAATGATTTCTTCTTGACCATAGTTTATTCTCAATGAAAATCAAGGAGTAAACTAGGAAGCTAGCTACAAGTTGCTCAAAACACTAGTTTTGAGGTTGCAGATGGAAGCTGACGCGGTTTGAAGAGTATTTGTATCTGATGAACTTTACTTTCATAGTTCCCTATTTTTTGGTACTCAAAAGAAATGGCTTATATGTAGGATAAGTTGACATGTTCTTTATAAGTATTCAAAAAATGGCATTTATCATAGTCTTGAAGAAAAGGAAAATTTTATTTTTATTTTAACGCTATAATATAATAAATGGTTTAAATCCTGAAATATTCTGAAAATAATGGAAAATAATAAAAAATAATTAATATAATTGACAAATCTGCTAATGTGAATTATAATATTGATTGTATGTGTATGTGTATGTGTATGTGTATGTGTATGTGTATGTGTATGTGTATGTGTATTACATGCTATTTTTTAGATATCAAAAGGAGAAAATGTGATGTATTTTAATCGTAAAAATGCAGAGCAAAAGAACTGGAGAATGATCAAAAAAGGGAAGCATTTCCTATTCGGTTGTTCTCTTGTTTTTGCAGTCGGAGCTAGTTTAGCTACCCAAGTGGTTCATGCAAACACAGCAGAAACTACTGTAGCAAACAACTCGACTACTGGGGATGTTAAACCTACACAGAACGGAGATGGCAAGACTTATGAGGCACCTGCTGTAGCAGAAAACAAGCCAGAAGTTGCTGGAACACCAGCTGTGTCTACAACAGAACCAGCAGTAGCGGCAAAACTTGATGGAGAAACTGCAAAAGAAGTTAAAGCTTTAGACAAAACTAAACTAGAAAACTACATTGCAGAAATCGAAGCAAAATTAGCTAACGGAACATACGAAAACAAAACTGAAGAAAGTGTTGCGGTACTAAAAGCTGACTTAGAAGCTGCAAAAGCTACATTAGCAAACGCAACAACTCAAGGTGAAATCACAAAAGCTTACAATAAACTTGTAACTACAGCTAACACTAAATTAAAAAATAAACCTGTAGAGAAAAAAGCAACTCCAGCAGTAGACACTACTAATGGAAAAGAAACTGTAGGTAAAAAAGCAGAAAACACTGAGAAAAAATCAGAATCTAACTCAATCGAAAACACAGGATCTAACGACCCACGTAACGGTAAAGCATTAGATAAAAATAATGCTTTTAGGGCGGAAATTGCCTATAATATTGATTCTCAGGGGAACGACTATGGGAAAAAAGACAGTGTTATTACTAGTGGTATAAGAGGTTCATCTGAATCGGGTAATGCAATAACTGCTGTTAATTCCGTAATGAAATATAGAGCTCGTTACAATACAGATGCTACTGGGAAAATTACTTCTGTAGACTGGCAAGTTTTTTTCAATGATCATTTACAAAATTTCGCTAATGACTATGGAGTAAAGAATGAAGTGTTCCGAAACTACATTCAGATTCCTAATGAAGTGAATATGCCTACGGATATTCGCCGATTGCAATATAAAGCGGAAATGAAATTTGTAGACAGAAAATATCAACTAGTTGGCGGAGATGGAACTGGTCTTAGTGATACTGTAACTTTTGATAACCCTACTCCAGCCACAGCAGCAGGACGTGCTCTTGCTAAAAATGAGAATTTGACAATAAATGGTAGTTGGGACAATTATACTAGAGGACTAGATACTCTGTATAATAATACTAGTTTCTATTATAAGGATGCTGTAAAAGACGAGATATCTGATACAAAAAATTTAGTAAACTCAAATGCTTTGCCAGGTAAGCGTGTTATCTATGATAATGCGAATACGGGTGGTAACTATAGAGACGGTTATGTTTGGGAGTTTACAACAACAGTTCCTGATAGAGTAACAAATGAACAGTTGAAAAATATGAAGGTTTCGATGGGGATGTTGAGTACCGGGACAGCAGGAGTTGACCACGGTTTCCACAGAATTGCAGAGAACCCTGTAAATCTATCAAAAGCTGATGTTACCCCTCCAACTGTAAAAACTCAAACAGTTAAAGTTAATGAACAACCAAAAGCAGAAAATTCAATTGCTAACTTCAAAGATCTTCCTGCTGGAACAAAAGCTGAGTTCAAGACACCAGTAAACACTGCAACGCCAGGAGAAAAAACAGCAACAGCAGTTGTAACATACTCAGATGGTTCGAAGGTAGAAGGACCAGTAAAAGTAATTGTTGAGAAAGAAGCAGCAACTCCAGCAGCGCCAGCAACTCCAGCAGCGCCAGCAACTCCAGCAGCGCCAGCAGTACCACCAACAGTAGAGATTAAATACTCAGATCCAGCGCCTAATAAAAAAGAAGTATATGTATATGCATCAGAAGTTAATTCATTTGATATTAAAATCAAAGATGATAGCGGAAAAATTGCAAGTGCTGAGTTAAGAAGAGGAAGTAACCAAGAATTTAAAGACGTAGCAGGAGAAACTAATAAACAAGATACTCAATACGGATTTACTGCGAATAAATTTACTTCTGAAACAACGGCAACAGCAGAGAATCCAGCTGTTATCACGTATACTGGTACTCCAGCACCAGAAGGAGATTTTACAAAAGAAAAATTTGAAAAAGCAATTCAAGATGGAGGAACTCCACTAGGATGGCGTTTTGTAAAAGCCATTGATAAAGATGGAGCAGATGCTAGAGGAAATGGTAGAGATGCTACTGACCCAACTGCGGTTAATGTAATTCTTAAACCTCAAACTTTAAAATATGATATCCAAACTCCAGCAGAAGCTGACAAAGTAGTTGTATCAGATGTTAACAATGTTACTGATAAAGAGTTTGAAAAAATTAAAGAGAAAGTTAAAGTTGAATATTCTCAAAACAATCCAGATGCACGTTTAGCTGACAAAAAAGGTAAAGAAGTAGAAGATGCTTCAAAAGTTGTTGATAAAGTAGAAAAAGAAGGAAACAATCTTGTTGTAACCTATAAAGATGGTTCTCAAGATAAAAAATCATTGTCAGAATTTGTACGTACAAATGAAAAACCAACAGTAGAAATTCAATATTCTGACCCAGCACCAGATAAAAAAGAAGTATATGTATATGCATCAGAAGTTAATTCATTTGATATTAAAATCAAAGATGATAGCGGAAAAATTGCAAGTGCTGAGTTAAGAAGAGGAAGTAACCAAGAATTTAAAGACGTAGCAGGAGAAACTAATAAACAAGATACTCAATACGGATTTACTGCGAATAAATTTACTTCTGAAACAACGGCAACAGCAGAGAATCCAGCTGTTATCACGTATACTGGTACTCCAGCACCAGAAGGAGATTTTACAAAAGAAAAATTTGAAAAAGCAATTCAAGATGGAGGAACTCCACTAGGATGGCGTTTTGTAAAAGCCATTGATAAAGATGGAGCAGATGCTAGAGGAAATGGTAGAGATGCTACTGACCCAACTGCGGTTAATGTAATTCTTAAACCTCAAACTTTAAAATATGATATCCAAACTCCAGCAGAAGCTGACAAAGTAGTTGTATCAGATGTTAACAATGTTACTGATAAAGAGTTTGAAAAAATTAAAGAGAAAGTTAAAGTTGAATATTCTCAAAACAATCCAGATGCACGTTTAGCTGACAAAAAAGGTAAAGAAGTAGAAGATGCTTCAAAAGTTGTTGATAAA
Source organism: Streptococcus mitis (assembly GCF_901542415.1). Classification (NCBI taxonomy): domain Bacteria; kingdom Bacillati; phylum Bacillota; class Bacilli; order Lactobacillales; family Streptococcaceae; genus Streptococcus; species Streptococcus mitis. The sequence continues at coordinate 1,915,863 of NZ_CABEHV010000004.1, forward strand.
GTAGAAAAAGAAGGAAACAATCTTGTTGTAACCTATAAAGATGGTTCTCAAGATAAAAAACCATTAGCAGACTTTGTTACTAAAGATACAACAGCTCCAGCTAAGCCAAATGCAGGTAACGATGTGGTTAAACCAGCAGATAAGACTGTGGTAGCGAACCCAGAAAAACTTACAGATGCTGAGAAGAAAGCCATCGAAGACAAAGTTAAAGCCGTGAATCCAGGTGCGACTGTAGTAGTAGACGATAAAGGAAACGCTACAGTGACAACACCATCAGGAAACACAGCCGTTATTCCAGCAGCAGACTTAACTAAGACAGCAGACGACGCAGCTAAGCCAAATGCAGGTAACGATGTGGTTAAACCAGCAGATAAGACTGTGGTAGCGAACCCAGAAAAACTTACAGATGCTGAGAAGAAAGCCATCGAAGACAAAGTTAAAGCCGTGAATCCAGGTGCGACTGTAGTAGTAGACGATAAAGGAAACGCTACAGTGACAACACCATCAGGAAACACAGCCGTTATTCCAGCAGCAGACTTAACTAAGACAGCAGACGACGCAGCTAAGCCAAATGCAGGTAACGATGTGGTTAAACCAGCAGATAAGACTGTGGTAGCGAACCCAGAAAAACTTACAGATGCTGAGAAGAAAGCCATCGAAGACAAAGTTAAAGCCGTGAATCCAGGTGCGACTGTAGTAGTAGACGATAAAGGAAACGCTACAGTGACAACACCATCAGGAAACACAGCCGTTATTCCAGCAGCAGACTTAACTAAGACAGCAGACGACGCAGCTAAGCCAAATGCAGGTAACGATGTGGTTAAACCAGCAGATAAGACTGTGGTAGCGAACCCAGAAAAACTTACAGATGCTGAGAAGAAAGCCATCGAAGACAAAGTTAAAGCCGTGAATCCAGGTGCGACTGTAGTAGTAGACGATAAAGGAAACGCTACAGTGACAACACCATCAGGAAACACAGCCGTTATTCCAGCAGCAGACTTAACTAATACAGCAGACGACGCAGCTAAGCCAAATGCAGGTAACGATGTGGTTAAACCAGCAGATAAGACTGTGGTAGCGAACCCAGAAAAACTTACAGATGCTGAGAAGAAAGCCATCGAAGACAAAGTTAAAGCCGTGAATCCAGGTGCGACTGTAGTAGTAGACGATAAAGGAAACGCTACAGTGACAACACCATCAGGAAACACAGCCGTTATTCCAGCAGCAGACTTAACTAAGACAGCAGACGACGCAGCTAAGCCAAATGCAGGTAACGATGTGGTTAAACCAGCAGATAAGACTGTGGTAGCGAACCCAGAAAAACTTACAGATGCTGAGAAGAAAGCCATCGAAGACAAAGTTAAAGCCGTGAATCCAGGTGCGACTGTAGTAGTAGACGATAAAGGAAACGCTACAGTGACAACACCATCAGGAAACACAGCCGTTATTCCAGCAGCAGACTTAACTAAGACAGCAGACGACGCAGCTAAGCCAAATGCAGGTAACGATGTGGTTAAACCAGCAGATAAGACTGTGGTAGCGAACCCAGAAAAACTTACAGATGCTGAGAAGAAAGCCATCGAAGACAAAGTTAAAGCCGTGAATCCAGGTGCGACTGTAGTAGTAGACGATAAAGGAAACGCTACAGTGACAACACCATCAGGAAACACAGCCGTTATTCCAGCAGCAGACTTAACTAAGACAGCAGACGACGCAGCTAAGCCAAATGCAGGTAACGATGTGGTTAAACCAGCAGATAAGACTGTGGTAGCGAACCCAGAAAAACTTACAGATGCTGAGAAGAAAGCCATCGAAGACAAAGTTAAAGCCGTGAATCCAGGTGCGACTGTAGTAGTAGACGATAAAGGAAACGCTACAGTGACAACACCATCAGGAAACACAGCCGTTATTCCAGCAGCAGACTTAACTAAGACAGCAGACGACGCAGCTAAGCCAAATGCAGGTAACGATGTGGTTAAACCAGCAGATAAGACTGTGGTAGCGAACCCAGAAAAACTTACAGATGCTGAGAAGAAAGCCATCGAAGACAAAGTTAAAGCCGTGAATCCAGGTGCGACTGTAGTAGTAGACGATAAAGGAAACGCTACAGTGACAACACCATCAGGAAACACAGCCGTTATTCCAGCAGCAGACTTAACTAAGACAGCAGACGACGCAGCTAAGCCAAATGCAGGTAACGATGTGGTTAAACCAGCAGATAAGACTGTGGTAGCGAACCCAGAAAAACTTACAGATGCTGAGAAGAAAGCCATCGAAGACAAAGTTAAAGCCGTGAATCCAGGTGCGACTGTAGTAGTAGACGATAAAGGAAACGCTACAGTGACAACACCATCAGGAAACACAGCCGTTATTCCAGCAGCAGACTTAACTAAGACAGCAGACGACGCAGCTAAGCCAAATGCAGGTAACGATGTGGTTAAACCAGCAGATAAGACTGTGGTAGCGAACCCAGAAAAACTTACAGATGCTGAGAAGAAAGCCATCGAAGACAAAGTTAAAGCCGTGAATCCAGGTGCGACTGTAGTAGTAGACGATAAAGGAAACGCTACAGTGACAACACCATCAGGAAACACAGCCGTTATTCCAGCAGCAGACTTAACTAAGATAGCAGACGATACCTTTAAACAACGTCCATATGTACCATCAAATGGTGGAGGCAATAACAGTAGTAACGGTAACGGAACTACTAACAATGATGCAAAAGTGGATAAAGCGAAGTTAGAAGGTGCTATTCGTCAACTAGATGAATTGATCATCAAAGAATCAGCTAAGCTTGATGCAGAAACTGCAAAAGAAGCGAATGCATTATCAGCAGATGCTAAGAAAGTATTTGCCAATGCAGACGCAACTCAAGCAGAAGTGGATGCAATGGTTAAACGTATCGAAGACTTCATGGCGAAAGTTGCTTCATCAACTGATCATGCAACTCCAGCTAATGACCAAGCTGCCCAAACACCAGCTAATGCTGGTCAAACAGCATCAGCACAAGCAAATGCGCGTAAAGCAGCTAAAGAATTGCCAAATACAGGTACAGCAGATTCTACTGTAGCTATGGTAGCAGCCGCCGCAAGTGCATTACTTGGTCTTGGTCTTGCAGGTCGTCGTCGTAAAGAAGATGAAGAAGCTTAATTGGTAGATTGTTTGATAATTATCAGATGGTAAATCCGATTTTCAAAGCTTAGACAGGTACCTCTCATAAGAAAATCTCCTAGCAGGAAATCCTGCTAGGAGATTTTACTAGTGAATCAAATGATAGTTCGTTATTATATTATTTTAAAGCTGTCATATTGACATACAATTGAATTTTTGCTAGAATCCTTGAAGGAGGATACGTCTAATGAAAATAATAAAAAAATTGATGCAAATCGCATTAGCAGTCTTTTTCTTTAGCTTACTGGCGACAAGTACAGTATTGGCGGATGATACTGATTCAGAGGGTTGGAAATTTGTCCAAGAAAACGGAAGAACCTACTACAAGAAGGGGGACCTCAAAGAAACCTACTGGCGAGTGATTGATGGTAAGTACTATTATTTTGATTCTTTATCTGGAGAGATGGTTGTCGGCTGGCAATATATACCTGCTCCACACGAAGGGGTTACGATTGGTTCTTCTCTAAGGCAAGATATTGCTTTTAGACCAGATTGGTTTTACTTTGGTCAAGATGGGGTACTACAAGAATTTGTTGGTAAGCAAGTTTTAGAAGCAAAAACTGCTACAAATACCAACAAACATCATGGGGAACAATATGATAGTCCAGCAGAGAAACGAGTCTATTATTTTGAAGATCAACGTAGTTATCACACCTTAAAAACTGGTTGGGTTTATGATGAGGGGCACTGGTATTATTTACTGAAGGATGGTGGATTTGATTCTCGCATCAACAGATTGACTGTTGGGGAACTAGCACGTGGTTGGACCAATGATAACTCAACTTGGTACTATCTAGATCCAACAACTGCTGCAATGCAAACTGGTTGGAAACAACTTGGTAATAACTGGTACTATCTCCGTTCATCAGGAGCAATGGCAACTGGCTGGTATCAGGAAGGCTCAACTTGGTATTATTTAGATCAGCCAAATGGCGATATGAAAACTGGTTGGCAAAACCTTGGGAACAACTGGTACTATCTCCGTTCATCAGGAGCAATGGCAACTGGTTGGTATCAAGATGGTTCAACTTGGTACTACCTAAATGCAGGTAATGGCGATATGAAGACAGGCTGGTTCCAGGTCGGTAGTAAATGGTACTACGCTTATAGCTCAGGTGCCTTGGCAGTGAATACGACCGTAGATGGCTATTCTGTCAATTATAATGGCGAATGGGTTCAATAATGAAAGAGGCGATTGTGAAGGAAACAATCGCTTTTTTTGTGAAAATATAATAAAATAGATAGGAGAGAATAAATACTTGTATGAAAAAATGTGACGGCTTTTTCGTCTAGCAAAAGGAAAAAATGACAAAAAAAGTTGGTGTCGGTCAGGCACATAGTAAGATTATTTTAATAGGGGAGCATGCGGTCGTTTACGGTTATCCTGCTATCTCCCTGCCTCTTTTGGAGGTGGAGGTGACTTGCAAGGTAGTTCCTGCAGCGAGTCCTTGGCGTCTCTATGAGGAGGATACCTTGTCCATGGCAGTTTATGCTTCTCTGGAGTATTTGAATATCAAAGAAGCCTGCATTCGCTGTGAGATTGACTCGGCTATTCCTGAGAAACGGGGAATGGGTTCGTCAGCAGCTATCAGCATAGCGGCCATTCGAGCGGTATTTGACTACTATCAGGCAGAACTGCCTCATGATGTACTAGAAATCTTGGTCAATCGGGCTGAGATGATTGCACATATGAATCCGAGTGGTTTGGATGCCAAGACCTGTCTCAGTGACCAGCCTATTCGCTTTATTAAGAACGTAGGATTTACAGAACTTGAGATGGATTTATCCGCCTATTTGGTGATTGCCGATACCGGTGTTTATGGTCATACTCGTGAAGCCATCCAAGTGGTTCAAAGCAAGGGGAAGGATGCCCTGCCGTTTTTGCATGCCTTGGGAGAATTGACCCAGCAGGCAGAAGTTGCGATTTCACAAAAAGATGCTGAAGGGCTGGGGCAAATCCTCAGTCAAGCGCATTTGCATTTAAAAGAAATTGGTGTCAGTAGCCCTGATGCAGATTCCCTCGTTGAAACGGCCCTTAACCATGGTGCTTTGGGTGCAAAGATGAGTGGTGGTGGGCTTGGAGGCTGTATCATAGCCTTGGCAGCCGATTTGACACAAGCACAAGATCTAGCAGAAAGATTAGAAGAGAAAGGAGCTGTTCAGACATGGATAGAGAGCCTGTAACAGTACGTTCCTACGCAAATATTGCTATTATCAAATATTGGGGAAAGAAAAAAGAAAAAGAGATGGTGCCTGCTACTAGCAGTATCTCTCTGACTTTGGAGAATATGTATACGGAGACGACTTTGTCATCTCTACCGACGAATGCGATGGCTGATGCCTTTTATATCAATGGTCAGCTACAAAATGAGGCGGAGCATGCCAAGATGAGCAAGATTATTAACCGTTACCGTCCAGAAGGTGAGGGCTTTGTCCGTATAGATACTCAAAACAATATGCCTACCGCAGCGGGCTTGTCATCAAGTTCTAGTGGTTTGTCTGCCTTGGTCAAGGCTTGTAATGCTTATTTCAAGCTTGATTTAAATCGGAGTCAGTTGGCACAGGAGGCTAAGTTTGCCTCAGGGTCGTCTTCTCGTAGTTTTTATGGACCGCTAGGAGCCTGGGACAAGGATAGCGGAGAAATTTACCCTGTAGAGACAGACTTGAAACTAGCTATGATTATGTTGGTGCTAGAAGACAAGAAAAAACCAATTTCTAGCCGTGACGGTATGAAACTTTGTGTGGAAACATCGACGACTTTTGATGACTGGGTCCGTCAGTCTGAGAAAGACTATCAGGATATGCTGGTTTATCTAAAGGAAAATGACTTTGCCAAGGTTGGGGAGTTAACGGAGGAAAATGCCCTTGCTATGCACGCTACGACAAAAACAGCATCACCAGCCTTTTCTTATCTGACGGATGCGACTTATGAGGCCATGGACTTTGTTCGCCAGCTTCGTGAGCAAGGGGAAGCCTGCTACTTTACCATGGATGCAGGTCCCAATGTCAAGGTCCTCTGTCAGGAGAAAGACTTGGAGCATTTATCAGAAATCTTCGGTCAGCGTTATCGCTTGATTGTGTCAAAAACAAAGGATTTGAGTCAAGATGATTGCTGTTAAAACTTGCGGAAAACTCTATTGGGCAGGTGAATATGCTATTTTAGAGCCAGGGCAGTTGGCCTTGATAAAGGCTATTTCTATCTATATGAAAGGCGAGATTGCTTTTTCTGATAGTTACCGTATCTACTCGGATATGTTTGATTTTGCAGTGGACTTGACGCCAAATCATGACTACAGCTTGATTCAAGAAACAATTGCTTTGATGAATGACTTTCTTGTTGATCGTGGGCAAACCTTGCGACCTTTTTCTTTGGAAATTCGTGGAAAAATGGAACGAGAAGGGAAAAAGTTTGGTCTGGGTTCTAGTGGTAGCGTCGTTGTTTTGATCATCAAGGCTCTGCTAGCTCTGTATAAGCTTTCGGTTGATCAGGAGCTCTTATTCAAGCTGGCTAGCGCGGTCTTGCTCAAGCGCGGAGACAATGGTTCTATGGGGGATATTGCCTGTATTGTGGCAGAGGGATTGGTTCTTTACCAGTCATTTGATCGCCAGAAGGTGGCTGCTTGGTTGGAAGAAGAAAACTTGGCGACTGTTTTAGAGCGTGATTGGGGCTTTTCTATCTCACAAGTGCAACCAGCCCTAGAATGTGATTTCCTAGTGGGGTGGACCAAGGAAGTGGCTGTATCGAGTGATATGGTTCAACAAATCAAGCAAAATATCAATCAGAATTTTTTAAGTTCCTCAAAAGAAACGGTGGTTTCTTTGGTAAAAGCTTTGGAGCAGGGGGAATCAGAAAAAATTATCGAGCAAGTAGAAGTAGCCAGTAAGCTTTTAGAAAGCTTGAGCGCAGATATTTACACGCCTTCGCTTAGACAGTTGAAAGAAGCCAGTCAAGATTTGCAGGCTGTTGCCAAGAGTAGTGGCGCTGGTGGTGGTGATTGTGGTATTGCCTTGAGTTTTGATGAGCAATCAACTGAAACCCTAAAAAAACGTTGGGCCGATCTGGGGATTGAGCTCTTATACCAAGAAAGGATAGGACATGACGACAAATCGTAAGGATGAGCACATCCGCTATGCCCTTGAGCAGAAAAGTTCCTATAATAGCTTTGATGAGGTGGAGTTGATTCATTCTTCCCTGCCTCTTTACGATCTGGATGAAATCGATCTGTCGACAGAATTTGCTGGTCGAAAGTGGGATTTTCCTTTTTATATCAATGCCATGACAGGTGGGAGTGAAAAAGGTAAAGAAATCAATCAAAAACTAGCTCAGGTGGCGGAAGTCTGTGGTATTTTATTTGTAACGGGTTCTTATAGCGCAGCCCTCAAAGATCCAGCAGATGGCTCTTTTTCTGTCAAGTATGATCATCCAAATCTCCTTCTTGGAACCAATATTGGATTAGACAAGCCTGTTGAGTTGGGACTTCGGACTGTAGAAGAGATGAATCCTCTTCTCCTGCAGGTGCATGTCAATGTTATGCAGGAGTTGCTCATGCCCGAGGGAGAAAGAAAGTTTAGAAACTGGCAATCGCATCTAGCAGACTATAGCAAGCAAATCCCCGTTCCTATTGTCTTAAAGGAAGTCGGCTTTGGGATGGATGTGAAGACCATCGAAAGAGCCTATGAATTGGGCGTTCGAACCTTTGACCTGTCAGGTCGTGGTGGTACCAGCTTTGCTTATATTGAAAACCGTCGCAGTGGTCAACGTGACTACCTCAATCAATGGGGTCAGTCTACCATGCAGGCCCTTCTCAATGCCCAAGACTGGAAAGACAAGGTCCAACTCTTGGTCAGTGGAGGGGTTCGGAATCCACTGGATATGATTAAGTGCCTGATCTTTGGCGCCAAAGCTGTAGGACTGTCTCGAACAGTTCTGGAATTGGTTGAAACCTATTCAGTCGAAGAAGTGATTGGCATTGTCCAAGGCTGGAAAAACGATCTGCGTTTGATTATGTGTGCCCTTAATTGTGCCACCATAGCAGATCTGCAAAAAGTAGACTATCTTCTTTACGGCAAACTAAAAGAAGCAAATGATCAGATGAAAAAGGCGTAATCACCGCCTTTTTTCCATCTTCAGACCGAGGTGACTTTTTTGAGTTGTGATAAAATAGAAGGGAGAGGATGCACCTATGAGAAAATTTAAAATCTTTTTATTTATCGAAGCCTGTCTTTTGACAGGAGCTCTGATTTTGATGGTTTCAGAGCATTTTTCGCGTTTTCTGCTGATACTTTTTCTCTTTTTGCTTTTGATTCGCTATTACACTGGTAAAGAGGGGAATAACCTTCTTTTAGTGGTGGCAAGCATTCTCTTCTTTTTCATCGTCATGCTCAATCCTTTTGTGATTCTAGCTATTTTTGTTGCGGTTATCTATAGCCTCTTTCTTCTTTATCCAATGATGAACCAGGAAAAAGAGCAGACCAATTTGGTTTTTGAAGAGGTGGTGACAGTTAAGAAGGAGAAAAATCGTTGGTTTGGGAATCTCCATCATTTTTCAAGTTATCAAACTTGCCAGTTTGATGATATCAATCTCTTTCGTCTCATGGGTAAAGATACCATTCATCTGGAGAGGGTGATTCTAACCAATCATGATAATGTTATTATCCTCAGAAAGATGATAGGAACGACAAAAATCATTGTGCCTGTTGATGTAGAAGTTAGTCTTAGTGTTAACTGTCTCTATGGGGATTTGACTTTTTTCAACCAGCCCAAGCGAGCCCTCCGAAATGAACACTATCATCAAGAAACAAGAGACTACCTTAAGAGTAACAAGAGTGTCAAGATTTTCTTGACCACTGTGATTGGGGATGTGGAGGTGGTCAGAGGATGAAAAAACAAGCCTATGTAATCATTGCTCTAACCTCCTTTCTGTTTGTCTTATTTTTCTCCCACAGCTTGCTGGAAATTCTTGATTTTGACTGGTCTATTTTCCTGCACGATGTCGAAAAAACAGAAAAATTTGTCTTTTTGTTGTTGGTGTTCAGCATGTCCATGACCTGTCTCTTAGCCTTATTTTGGCGAGGTATTGAAGAGCTTTCTCTAAGAAAAATGCAGGCTAATCTCAAGCGTTTGTTGGCAGGGCAAGAAGTGGTTCAGCTTGCAGATCCAGATTTGGATGCCAGTTTCAAGTCCTTGTCAGGTAAACTTAACCTCTTGACAGAAGCTCTTCAAAAAGCTGAAAATCACAGTCTTGCTCAGGAAGAGAAAATCGTCGAGAAAGAACGGAAGCGGATTGCTCGGGATTTGCACGATACAGTCAGTCAGGAGTTGTTTGCGGCCCACATGATTTTATCGGGTATCAGTCAGCAGACTTTGAAATTGGATAGAGAAAAGATGCAGACCCAGTTGCAGAGTGTCACAGCTATTTTAGAAACAGCCCAGAAGGATTTGCGTGTCTTGCTCTTGCATTTGCGACCAGTTGAACTGGAGCAGAAGAGTCTGGTTGAGGGAATCCACATCCTCTTAAAAGAGCTTGAGGACAAGAGTGATCTCAAGGTTAGTTTCAAGCAAAATGTGACGAAATTGCCTAAGAAAATCGAGGAGCATATCTTCCGTATCCTGCAAGAGTTAATCAGCAATACCCTACGCCATGCCCAGGCCTCTTGTTTGGATGTTTATCTCTATCAGACAGCTGTTGAATTGCAGCTGAAGGTGGTGGATAATGGGATTGGTTTCCAGTTAGGGAGCTTAGATGACTTGAGTTATGGACTGCGAAATATCAAAGAGAGGATTGAAGATATGGCTGGAACGGTTCAGTTATTGACAGCTCCCAAGCAAGGACTGGCAGTTGATATCCGTATTCCCCTGTTAGATAAGGAATGATAAAGGAGTAAAGATGAAAATTTTACTAGTAGATGATCATGAAATGGTCCGCTTGGGCTTGAAAAGCTACTTTGACCTCCAAGACGATGTAGAAGTTGTGGGTGAGGCGTCCAATGGGTCTCAAGGCATTGAGTTAGCCTTGGAATTGCGTCCAGATGTTATTGTCATGGATATCGTCATGCCTGAGATGAATGGGATTGATGCGACCTTGGCTATCCTCAAAGAATGGCCTGAAGCTAAGATTTTGATTGTGAGTTCTTATTTGGACAATGAAAAAATCATGCCAGTCTTAGATGCAGGTGCTCGTGGCTATATGCTTAAGACTTCTAGCGCAGACGAACTACTCCATGCTGTCCGTAAGGTAGCTGCTGGCGAGCTGGCTATTGAACAAGAGGTCAGCAAGAAGGTCGAATACCACCGCAATCACATAGAACTACATGAGGACCTGACTGCGCGTGAGCGAGATGTTCTCCAACTCATCGCCAAGGGCTACGAAAATCAGCGTATCGCAGATGAACTCTTTATCTCTCTCAAGACGGTCAAGACACACGTGTCTAACATTCTTGCCAAACTTGAAGTCAGCGATCGCACCCAGGCTGCGGTTTATGCCTTTCAGCATCATTTGGTAGGGCATGAGGAGTTTTAGTAGTTATATAAAATAATGTTGGAGAAATGATTTGATTTAGTATCAAAGAAGCGAGTAAGTATCTCTAGCGTGATAAAATAATTTTTTCACAATATTTTTATGTTATTTGTTGACATTCATTTTATAGGGGAGTAAAATAGAGTTAGAAATATTTAGATTAACATATATATTATAAAATATAAAAAATCCGAAAGGAGGTTAAAATCATGTCTCCGTAAATTATCAAAATAAGGTCACTAGAGCGTTAAGGAATTTTGAAGAAAGGATTTTTGTCATGAAAAAATATATTACTTATGCAGCTTTATTACTTACTTCAGGAGCTTTGTTATCAACTACTTATGTAGTTAATGCAGAAACTACAACGTCTACCACTAAAGTGACTACATCACAAACAACTTCACAGTATACAAGCGAGAAAGAAGCAATTGATCAACTTGTTAAAGAAGGTAAAATTAAGGTTGAAGATGCAGAACAAGTTAAGTTGGTAGGATTTTCTCCTAGAGAGTTAACGCAAGTAGAAGGCAATCAAGAAAAAATAGCATTTAATCAAAATAGAGATGATAAAGGAACCTGGATGAAAACAGATGGTCGCTGGTGGTTCAAATATACTTCAGGTGGGTATGCTAAACATTGGGAATGGTTAGATAAGAAATGGTATTATTTTGATGATCAAGGTTGGATGAAATCAAATGAGTGGATTAACCCAGATGGTAATTGGTACTATCTTTCAAATGACGGTTCCATACTAACTGATTACAATAGAGTTAATGGGAAACCTTATTTCTTCAGATCTAACGGTGTTTGCGTAGAAAATAAGGGGCAGGCAATTGCTGAATATGCAGAAACATTTGTAGGGAAATTGCCATACAAATCTAAAAAAGCCACTTTAGATGAGAGTATTGGTGCTGATTGTTCTGGGTTCACCCAAGCAATTCATGCCAGTTTTGATATTTATATTGGTAGATCAACCCAAGAACAAGCTACAGGAGGAAAATTCGTATATAGTGGCTCACAACTTCCTGGAGATTTAATATTGTACAATACCGACGAAGGTTCAAATCAACATGTGAGTATTTATGTTGGTGGTGGTAAGGTAGTACATGCTCCATTTGAAGGTCGTAAAGTCTCTTACATGGATGCTTACTACTTATCATATTCTGTAAGTAGAAGATACTGGGAATAAAATTATTCTTTCTATATCTGTATAATTTTTATAACAGGAGGAAATGGCTATGAAAAAATCTAAACTACTTACACTTGGTTTGCTTGCAGGTGCTGGTCTGCTTTTGTCTATCAATCAAGCACAGGCTGCAGATACTTGGGTAAAAAATGGTGCTGACTGGAATCTTTCACAAGATGGCAGTCTCGCTAAAAACAAATGGGTGCAAAATGCTGGCTCTTGGTACCACTTTGACGGTTCTGGTAAAATGCAGACAGGCTGGCTCAAAGACGGCAATACTTGGTACTCACTAGCAGATAGTGGTGCTATGCGCACTGGCTGGTACAAAGAAAGTAGTACATGGTACTCACTCGCAAATAGTGGTGCTATGCGTACTGGTTGGTACAAAGAAGGGGCTACTTGGTACTACCTAAAAGGCAGTGGCGCTATGGCAACAGGATGGGCAACTGCCAATGGTCAATGGTCTTACTTTGAAAAATCAGGTGCTATGGTAGCAGATAGAGCTGTTCCAGCAAGCGATGGGGAAAGTTATGTCATTGGTAAGGATGGCTATATGTTGACTTTAAAAAATAGCCCTTATAAAGATGATGATATTGTTCGTTTAGGTGATGGATATGAGTATCTGATTAAATCAAAATTTGACGGACATAACTATACTGATGTTATCGTGGCTAAAAATATTTGGTATATCAAACCTGAGTTCAAGAAGTTTTCCGACAAATATGGGGATGAGGTTTCCAATACGATGTTGGCTCTAGTGGATAATAAAGAAGAAGGACAAGAAATTGATCCTAAAGCTGTTATTCGTAATTTCCAAAATCTACCAGGTCGATATTACTTTGGAGCAGATGGTCGTAGAGTATTACCACTTCCAGAGATGACAACTAGATCAGAAATCAAAAAAGTTGGCAATGATGTCTATTTAGAAAATCCAGGTGCACGGCTTAGACTTCCATCTGCTAACTTCACAATCAATAACAATAAACTATACTATTTAGAAAATGAGCAAGGTAAGCTCAAAACAGGTTACTTTGTACTGATTGATGATGGTATGGCTACAACCCACCATCACTTCCTTGTATATGCAGACCAATCTGGAGAAGTTCTTAAGATGAAACGCTTGCCATCAGGATTTTCAGATTATTTTGACAAAGAAATCGATGGTTTCTATGGTCAAAAAATTAAGATTACACAGCCAAATAAGTATGAATATTACAAGGTTCTTGTGGTTAAATAATACAAAACGAATCGCCTAATAAGGGATGTGTGGGCGATTCGTTTTTTACTGTAATCAGCCATCACTAAACATCTTTTATAAAATTATATTCGAATCCTAAAGAAAACTAAGAAGAAACCGTACCTCCCCCATCATTGAAAAGCGCAGTCATTACTTGAAAAAAGTCGCTCATTTATGTTATAATAGACTGTATTTAAAAAATTTTAAGGAGAAATGACAGAATGTCTGTATCATTTGAAAACAAAGAAACAAACCGTGGTGTCTTGACTTTCACTATCTCTCAAGACCAAATCAAACCAGAATTGGACCGTGTCTTCAACTCAGTGAAGAAATCTCTTAATGTTCCAGGTTTCCGTAAAGGTCACCTTCCACGTCCTATCTTCGACAAAAAATTTGGTGAAGAGTCACTTTACCAAGACGTTATGAACGCTCTTTTGCCAAACGCTTATGAAGCAGCTGTAAAAGAAGCTGGCCTTGAAGTCGTTGCTCAACCAAAAATTGACGTAACTTCAATGGAAAAAGGTCAAGACTGGGTTATCACTGCTGAAGTTGTTACAAAACCTGAAGTAAAATTGGGTGACTACAAAAACCTTGAAGTATCAGTTGATGTAGAAAAAGAAGTAACTGACGCTGACGTTGAAGAGCGTATCGAACGCGAACGCAACAACTTGGCTGAATTGGTTATCAAAGAAGCTGCTGCTGAAAACGGCGACACTGTTGTCATCGACTTCGTTGGTTCTATCGATGGTGTTGAATTTGACGGTGGAAAAGGTGAAAACTTCTCACTTGAACTTGGTTCAGGTCAATTCATCCCTGGTTTCGAAGACCAATTGGTAGGTCACTCAGCTGGTGAAACTGTTGACGTTATCGTAACATTCCCAGAAGACTACCAAGCAGAAGACCTTGCAGGTAAAGAAGCTAAATTCGTAACAACTATCCACGAAGTAAAAGCTAAAGAAGTTCCAGCTCTTGACGATGAGCTTGCAAAAGACATTGACGAAGAAGTTGAAACACTTGCTGAATTGAAAGAAAAATACCGCAAAGAATTGGCTGCTGCTAAAGAAGAAGCATACAAAGATGCAGTTGAAGGAGCAGCAATCGATAAAGCTGTAGAAAACGCTGAAATCGTAGAACTTCCAGAAGAAATGATCCACGAAGAAGTTCACCGTTCAGTTAATGAATTCCTTGGAAACTTGCAACGTCAAGGTATCAACCCTGACATGTACTTCCAAATCACTGGAACTACTCAAGAAGATCTTCACAAACAATACGAGGGAGAAGCTGAGTCACGTACTAAGACTAACCTTGTTATCGAAGCAGTTGCCAAAGCTGAAGGATTTGATGCTTCAGAAGAAGAAATCCAAAAAGAAGTTGAGCAATTGGCAGCAGACTACAACATGGAAGTTGCTCAAGTACAAAGCTTGCTTTCAGCTGATATGTTGAAACACGACATCACAATCAAAAAAGCTGTTGAATTGATTACAAGCACAGCAACAGTTAAATAATCTTATACTCTTCGAAAATCTCTTCAAACCACGTCAGCGTCGCCTTACCGTACTCAAGTACAGCTTGCGGCTATCTTCCTAGTTTGCTCTTTGATTTTCATTGAGTATTAATAAACAAAGGCTCTTTGTCAACTGTAGTGGGTTGAAGAAAAGCTAAGCTCGAGAAAGGACAAATTTCGTCCTTTCTTTTTTGATGTTCAGAGCAATAAAAATCCGCTTTTTGAAGTTTTCAAAGTTCCGAAAACCAAAGGTATTGCGTTTGATAAGTTTAATGAGATTATTGGTCACTTCTAATTTTGCATTAAAATAGGATAATTGAAGAGCGTTGATAATCTTGTCTTTATCCTTGAAAAAAGTTTTAAAGGAGGATGAACCTGCTTCAGATTGTCCTCAATGAGTCCGAAGAATTTTTCCGGATCCTTATTCTGAAAGTGAAAAAGCAAGAGCTGATAGAGATTATAGTGGTGTTTCAAGTCTTCTGAATAGCTTAATAGTTTATCAAGAATCTCTTTATTGGTTAAGTGCATACGAAAAGTAGGGCGATAAAAACGCTTATTGCTGAGTTTACGACTATCCTGTTGAATGAGTTTCCAGTAACGCTTGATAGTCTTGTATTCATGAGATTTTCGCTCAAACTGATTCATAATTTGAACACGCACACGACTCATAGCACGGCTCATGTGTTGGACAATATGGAAACGATCCAACACGATTTTAGCGTTTGGAAAAAGCTGTTTAGCCAAGTCATAGTAAGGGCTAACCATATCCATAGTAATGATTTTCACTCGACATCGGACGGCTCTATCATATTTAAGAAAGTAATCTCGAATGAGGGCTTGTGTTCTACCCTCAAGAACAGTGATGATATTGAGCTTATCAAAATCTTGCGCAATAAAGCTCATCTTTCCCTTTGTAAAGGTGTACTCGTCCCAGGACATAATCTCAGGAAGACGCGAAAAATCATGCTCAAAGTGGAAATCATTGAGCTTTCGAATGACAGTTGAAATTGAAATGGAAAGTTGATGGGCAATATCAGTCATAGAATTCTTTTCAATCAACTTTTGCGCAATTTTTTGGTTGATAATACGAGGGATTTGATGATTCTTCTTGACGATAGAAGTCTCAGCGACCATCATTTTCGAGCAATAATAGCACTTGAAACGACGCTTTCTAAGGAGAATTCTAGTAGCCATACCAGTTGTTTCGAGGTAAGGGATCTTAGACGGTTTTTGAAAGTCATATTTCTTCATTTGACTTCCACAATCAGAACAAGATGGAGCATCGTAGTCCAGTTTAGCGATGATTTCCTTGTGTGTATCCTTATTGATGATGTCTAAAATCTGGATATTAGGGTCTTTAATATCGAGTAGTTTTGTGATAAGATGTAATGGTTCCATATGATTCTTTCTAATGATGGTTTGGTTGCTTTTCATTATAGGTCATATGGGACTTTTTTTCTACAACAAATAGGCTCCATAATATCTATAGGGGATTTACCCACTACAAATATTATAGAGCCTAAACAAAAATCCCACCTGAATTGGTGGGTTTTCTGATGCACTATTTTCCAAAAATCTCTTTGAGGTCTGCGTCAGTAATCCCAATCATGGCGGGGATGCTGTCCCAGTTTTCTTCTGTCAGAATGTAGGATTGTTCAGAAGCGCTTGATGTGGCAGTTTCAGAGACAGCTGGTTGCTTTTCTTCAACATTCTCCAATAAATCACTGAAGCGTTCAATCAGATAGGTTTTTCGGGCAGTTCCGATATGTTGAGTAGCATAGTCGAAGGCCTGTAATTCGCCTAATAAGATAAGTTTGCTTTTGGCGCGTGTAATGGCTGTATAGATGAGATTTCGCTCCAGCATACGCCTGCTAGCACTGGTGATAGGTAGGATGACAACAGGGAACTCACTGCCCTGGGACTTATGGATGCTCATGGCATAGGCCAGGCGAATCTTGTACCATTCGTTACGTGGGTAAGAGACCTCGTTGCCATCAAAATCAATGACAATCTCATCTTGCTTCGACTCGGTGTATTTACCAGGAATCAGGTCTGTGATGGCTCCTAAATCTCCATTAAAGACATTGATTTCAGCATCGTTGACCAAATGAATGACCTTGTCTCCCTTGCGATAGTGGCACTGGGGAGCTTCAAAACTGAGTTGGTCTTTTTGTGGTGGATTCAGGAGGTCTTGCATGAGCTGGTTGATGGCATCAATTCCTGCCGTCCCTCGGTACATGGGGGCCAGAACCTGAATATCACGGGCAGGAATACCACTTCTTAGGGCAGCGCCTAAAATCTTTTCAATGGTAGCAGGAATATGTCCGCTAGCAATTTCAAAGTAGGAACGGTCTGCTTTTTTCTGGGTGAAATCAGCTGGCAAGATACCCTGTCGAATCTGACTAGCTAGGGTGACGATGGTTGATTCTTCGCTTTGCCGGTAAATTTTTTCCAAGCGAGTCTGAGGAATCAAAGGAATATGAAGCAGATCCGCTAGAACCTGTCCAGGACTGACAGAAGGTAACTGGTCGCTGTCGCCCACGATGAGGATTTTACTGTTTGAAGAGATGTTGGAGAAGAGTTGATTAGCCAGCCAAGTATCCACCATTGAGAATTCATCTACGATGATAAAGTCGGCATCCAGATAATCTTCCAGATGACTGGTATCATCGTCACCTGTCATTCCCAAGTGGCGGTGTATGGTCGCGCTAGGCAAACCTGTCAATTCATTCATGCGCCGAGCGGCTCGTCCGGTTGGAGCAGCAAGAAGAATCGGCAGATTGCTTTTTTTCCTGAGGTCAAGTCCTTCTAAAAGGGCATAAACAGCGATGATACCATTGATAACAGTTGTCTTACCAGTACCAGGTCCACCTGTCAGAATAAAGACCTTGTTCTGGATAGCATCACAGATAGCTTGTTTTTGAATGATATCATACTCAATTCCAAGCTCTTCCTCGACAGTAGTGATATGTTTTTGAATGGTTTCTAAATCCTGGCTCTTCTGTTTTCCTTTTTCAAGGATACGGACCAAGTGACTGCGGATGCCTTCCTCAGCGAAAAAGAGGCTATTATCAAAGATTTTGGTATCAATCTGCTGAACCTTGTCTTCTTCAATCAGGTAGGAGAGTTCTTGGGCCACTTGGCTGGGATCCAGTTCCACGGGGCGAGAAGATTCAAGGAGATTAAGGGTTTGTTCCAGCAAATCCCGTGCTTCAACATAGGTGTTCCCTGTTTCCATACAGGTCTGAAAAAGACTATGAACTAGACCGGCGCGGAAGCGCTCAGGAGCCTGACTTTCGATGCCTAGTTCTTCCGCTAATTGGTCAGCAATAGTAAATCCCAATCCTTTGATATCCTCAACTAACTGGTAGGGATAATTTTCAACCACATCAAGGGTTTCTTCCTTGTAAAAGTCTTGAATTTGAAAGGCTAGTTTATTGGGAATGCCGTAGTTGGCTAGTTTGGCCAAAACCATCTCCGTTCCGTAGTTGAGACGAAGTGTGGAGACGAATGCCTCGCGATTTTTGGCAGAGAGTCCTGCGATACCTTCTAGCTTTTCCGGGTGTTGTAAAATTTCGTCAATGGTATTGTCGCCATAGGTATCCACGATTTTCTGAGCTGTTTTGAGACCAATTCCCTTGAAATGGCTACTTGAAAAGTACTTGACCAAGCCCTTGCTAGTTGGTTTTGAGCGTTCATACCGGCTGATTTGCAGTTGTTCTCCATACTTGGAGTGCTGGACAATTTGTCCCCAAAAAGTATAGTCTTCTCCCTCAATCACGTCAGCCATGGTACCGGTGACAATAATTTCAAAATCATCAAAATCTTCTGCGTCCGTATCTTCGATTTCTAGGAGGAGGATGCGATAAAAATTGCTGGGATTTTCAAAAATAATCCGTTCAATGGTTCCTGAAAAATAAACTTCCATAAGATTCCTTTGCATAAATAGGTGAGAGTTAATACTCTTCGAAAATCAAATTCAAACCACGTCAGCTTCGCCTTGCCGTACTCAAGTACAGCCTGCGGCTAGCTTCCTAGTTTGCTCTTTGATTTTCATTGAGTATAACTTTGTTTCTATCTTAATCAAACTGGGTAGTGAATAATCATCTTCTCACGATAGAAGAAGAGGCTGAGATTGCTGATTCTCGGCCTCTTAGGTCTCTTAAAATGTTCCGATACGGGTGATTGGCCAGAAGCGGAATTTAGCTTCCCCTGTGATATCTTTTGCCTTGAAAGTACCTACATGGCGGCTGTCGCTCGAAACCAAGCGGTCATCTCCGAGGAGAAGGTATTCTCCTTCTGGAACAGTAAAGCTAAAGTTGGTGTTGTAGTTGACATCAACTGTGAAGGCTTGAGCTTTTTGAGCGATGCTTCTAAAGAAAGTTCCTTTATTTCCCTCAAATCCCTTGCCTGAGTAGGTGCTTTGGAGTTTGTCGTCCTTGAAGCGTTTGATGTAGTCAGCTAGGTAAGGTTCGTCTGTCTCTTTATCATTGATGTAAAGTTTATCGTTTTCGTAACGGATAGTGTCGCCAGGCATTCCAATCACGCGCTTGACGATGTCCTTATTGCCATCTTCCTCATGAGCAACCACGATATCAAAACGGTCAATAGGGAGGTGTTTAACAACAAAGAGGATTTCGCCATCCGCTAGGGTAGGATCCATGGAATGTCCTTCTACGCGGACGTTACTCCAAAAAAAGATACGGCTTAAAGCTAGTAATGACAGAATCAGGAGGAACAATCCCCACTCTTTTAGGAAATTTTTAAATGAATTCATAATTTACCTTTCTAAGCGTTTTTTCGCTTTTTCAGTATTTTTAAAGTGCAGTTTGGCACAGAAGTTGAGTCCCTGCATACCATAGGCTTGCAAAATCTGGCTTGCCACCTTATCAGAAGCCGTTCCAGCTCCACTTGGAAGTTGATAGCCCAATTCTCGTCCCAGATTTTCAAGATTTTCCAGAAAGAGATCACGCGCAATGATAGAAGAAACTGCGACAGCCAAGTATTTGCCCTCAGCTTTTTCTTCTAAGCTGATCGGATTGCTGAAACGATTGGCCTCTTGTGCCAAGTACTTGTCATAATTTTTAGCACTGGTAAAGGCATCAATCACAATTTTCTCAGGCTGAATGCCTTTTTGAAGGAGGAGATAGATAGCCTGATTATGGAGGGCAACCTTAACCGAAACAGCGTTGTAGCGGTCTCCGATGACCTCGTTGTACTTGCTGGGTGAGAGAAGCAGTGCCTGGTGCTGGATTTTTTCTTTGAGGATAGGGGCAATCTGACGGATCTTTTGGTCGGTCAGAGTTTTAGAATCTCCCACACCGAGTTTTCGCAAGAAGTCATGCTGGTCAGGTGTGACAAAGGAAGCCACAACTGCAAGCCCACCAAAGTAGGAACCATTTCCAACCTCATCTGTCCCAATCAAAGGGAGATTTTGTCCGCTGGTTTGCTCTACAACTTGATAGCCAAAGAAACTAGCATATTTCTCAGCTCCTTCACCCTGAATCAAGACCTTTCCAGAAGTATAGATAGAAACCGTTGCTTGAGGTAGTCGCAAAAAGTAGCGAATATAGGGATTCTTGCTGGGAGCCAGACTGGTCTGATAGTGTTCAAGAAAAGCCCGAATCTCCTTTTCGCTTGGTGTGAGTGTTATACTTGCCATAGTTTCTATTGTACCATAAAAGCAGGCAAATTTGTAAAAACTGACAAAGTTAGCGAATTTTGGTATAATATCGTGAGGTGAATTTTATGGCAAATCTAAATCGATTCAAATTTACATTCGGGAAAAAATCATTAACCTTGACAAGCGAACATGATAACCTTTTTATGGAGGAAATCGCCAAGGTTGCGATAGAAAAATACCAAGCAATTAAAGAACAAATGCCTAGTGCAGACGATGAAACAATTGCTCTTTTGTTGGCAGTCAATTGTTTATCAACTCAGCTCAGCCGTGAGATTGAATTTGACGATAAGGAGCAAGAATTAGAAGAACTCCGTCACAAGCTTGTGACTTGCAAGCAAGAACAGAGCAAGATTGAGGATTCCTTATGATTTCACTCCTTCTTCTATTGGTCTTGGCTTGGGGATTTTATATCGGCTATCGGAGAGGTCTGCTCTTACAGGTTTATTACCTGATTTCAGCCATGGCATCGGCTTTTATGGCTGGCCAGTTTTACAAGGGGCTGGGAGAACAATTCCATTTATTGCTCCCTTATGCAAATCCGCAGGAAGGTCAGGGAACTTTCTTTTTCCCATCGGATAAACTCTTTCAGTTGGATAAGGTCTTTTATGCAGGTATCGGCTACTTGCTTGTATTTGGGATAGTTTATAGCATCGGTCGTTTGCTTGGTCTCCTCTTACACTTGATTCCTAGTAAAAAACTGGGTGGCAAGTTGTTCCAAGTTTCAGCAGGGATTTTGTCCATGTTGGTGACCTTATTTGTCTTGCAAATGGCTTTGACCATCTTGGCGACTATTCCCATGGCAGCTATACAAAATCCTCTTGAAAAGAGTATCGTCGCAAAACACATCATCCAGAGCATACCGGTAACAACCAGTTGGATCAAACAAATCTGGGTGACAAATTTAATCGGATAAAAAGGGCAGGAATTTTCCTAGCCCTTTGTTTACAGATTGACTCGAATCTATCAGAATGTAAAAAGCTAATACTCTTCGAAAATCTCTTCAAACCACATCAGCTTCCATCTGCAACCTCAAAACACTGTTTTGAGCAACCTGCGGCTAGCTTCCTAGTTTGCTCTTTGATTTTCATTGAGTACAATACACCTAGATATTCAAAGACAAGGAAATAAAGATGAATAAGAAAATATTAGAAACATTAGAGTTCAATAAGGTCAAGGCCTTGTTTGAGCCTCATTTGTTGACAGAGCAGGGCTTGGAGCAATTGAGACAGCTGGCTCCGACTGCCAAAGCAGATAAAATCAAACAGGCTTTTGCTGAGATGAAGGAAATGCAGGCTCTTTTTGTTGAGCAACCGCATTTCACTATTCTTGCAACCAAGGAAATCGCAGGAGTCTGCAAGCGTTTGGAGATGGGAGCGGATCTCAATATCGAGGAGTTCCTCCTCTTGAAGCGCGTGCTTCTGTCTAGCCGAGAGCTGCAAAGTTTTTATGCCAATCTGGAAAATGTCAGCTTGGAAGAACTAGCCATTTGGTTTGAGAAATTACATGATTTTCCGCAATTACAAGGAAATCTCCAAGCCTTTAATGATGCGGGTTTCATTGAAAATTTTGCCAGTGAAGAATTGGCGCGAATTCGCAGAAAAATCCATGATAGCGAGAGTCAGGTACGCGATGTTTTACAGGACCTGCTCAAGCAAAAAGCTCAGATGTTGACGGAAGGAATCGTTGCCAGCAGAAATGGCCGTCAGGTTTTACCAGTCAAAAATACCTACCGCAATAAGATTACTGGTGTCGTTCATGATATTTCTGCTAGTGGAAATACCGTCTATATCGAACCCCGTGAGGTGGTCAAACTGAGCGAAGAAATTGCCAGTTTGCGAGCAGATGAGCGTTATGAAATGCTTCGCATTCTACAAGAAATTTCTGAGCGTGTCCGTCCTCATGCGGCTGAGATTGCCAATGACGCTTGGATTATCGGCCGTTTAGACTTGATTCGTGCCAAGGTCCGTTTTATCCAAGAAAGACAAGCAGTTGTGCCTCAGCTATCAGAAAATCAAGAGATTCAACTGCTCCATGTCTGCCATCCTCTGGTCAAAAATGCCGTCGCAAATGATGTCAACTTTGGACAAGATTTAACAGCCATTGTCATTACAGGTCCCAATACGGGTGGGAAGACTATCATGCTTAAGACTCTGGGATTGACGCAGGTTATGGCTCAGTCTGGTTTGCCAATTTTAGCAGACAAAGGAAGTCGTGTTGGTATTTTTGAAGAAATCTTTGCCGATATTGGAGATGAGCAGTCTATTGAGCAGAGTTTGTCTACCTTCTCTAGCCATATGACCAATATTGTGGATATTCTTGGCAAGGTTAACGAACATTCACTTTTACTCTTGGATGAGTTGGGAGCTGGTACAGACCCTCAAGAAGGAGCTGCTCTTGCCATGGCTATTCTGGAGGACCTTCGCCTGCGTCAAGTCAAGACTATGGCGACTACCCACTATCCAGAACTCAAGGCCTACGGTATTGAGACAGCCTTTGTGCAAAATGCTAGCATGGAGTTTGATACTGCAACTCTTCGCCCGACTTATCGCTTTATGCAGGGAGTTCCTGGCCGAAGCAATGCCTTTGAAATTGCCAAACGTCTAGGCCTATCTGCAGTTATCGTAGGGGATGCCAGTCAGCAGGTTGATCAGGACAATGATGTCAATCGTATCATTGAGCAACTGGAAGAGCAGACGCTGGAAAGCCGTAAACGCTTGGACAATATCCGTGAGGTGGAGCAAGAAAATCTCAAGATGAACCGTGCTCTAAAAAAACTTTACAACGAGCTCAATCGTGAAAAGGAAACGGAGCTCAATAAGGCGCGTGAACAGGCTGCTGAGATTGTGGACATGGCCCTAAGTGAGAGTGACCAGATTCTTAAAAATCTCCACAGTAAATCTCAACTCAAGCCCCACGAAATCATTGAAGCCAAGGCCAAGTTGAAAAAATTGGCTCCTGAAAAAGTAGATTTGTCTAAAAATAAGGTTCTTCAAAAGGCCAAGAAAAAACGTGCTCCAAAGGTGGGAGATGATATCGTTGTTCTCAGTTATGGACAGCGTGGTACCTTGACCAGTCAACTCAAAGATGGCCGCTGGGAAGCCCAAGTTGGCTTGATTAAGGTGACTTTAGAAGAGAAAGAATTTGACCTCGTTCAAGCCCAGCAAGAAAAGCAAGTCAAGAAGAAACAGGTCAATGTCGTGAAACGAACTTCTGGTCGTGGCCCACAAGCCAGACTGGACCTTCGAGGCAAACGTTATGAAGAGGCTATGAATGAGCTAGATGCCTTTATCGACCAAGCCTTGCTTAATAATATGGCTCAAGTTGATATCATCCATGGTATCGGAACAGGTGTCATCCGTGAAGGTGTCACCAAATACCTACAAAGAAACAAACATGTCAAGAGTTTCGGCTATGCCCCACAAAATGCTGGAGGTAGTGGTGCGACTATTGTGACATTTAAAGGATAAGAAAAAGCAAATGAACATATAAAAAAGAATCAAAATGAATTAGTTAATTGTTTTCTATCAATCAGAAATGGGAGTAATATGAAAAAGTTTTTATTAGCCACAATGCTTTTACTGACACTGGTTTTAGGAGGATGTCAGTATCTACCTTGGAACAAAAGCGCAGAAACACCATCTGATTCAACATCAGATACATCTGCATCAAGTCCAGAGATAGATTACAGCCAATATAACAAGGTTCTCGATGACTATGAAAAAGTAACCAAAGGTACCTTGCCGACCGGTATTGAGGTCAATCCTCTGGCTAGTCAAGTGAAGTCTTCTCAAGGTTTTTACACAGATGTAGTTTACCACAAGACAGATTTGAATAACGACGGAGAGGATGAACTCTTGCTTGCTCTTGAAATGAAGAGTGGCGAAAAGAGTTTACTTGATATTCGTACTTTGAAAGATGGAAAGGTGATCCGTCTGACCAATCAAGAAAATCGTTTAGACCAGATTGGTGAGAGAATGACGGTCGGTATCCTGCCAGACAATTCTCTGCTCTATCGTGGAGCTGGTACAGCAATGAGTCACATCTATGCCCACTACCAATTTAGTGATAATGGCCAGTCCTTGGTGAAGGCCAAGGAAGCTCAAGAGTTAGCAGATCTTGGTGTCGGTTCGCCCATTTCTCTAGAAACCCTAAGTTGGAAGTCAGTTTCAGATAAACTTCCTGGAGGAAGTAATTCAGACAAGGGGACAGCTGCAACAGCATCTTCAACTAGCAAAACAGCTTCAGGGAAAATGGATATAAACGCCATCAAAAATGGAGATTTTTCTAGTATTGAGGGAAGATGGAGTACAGGAAATGGGGGACAGGATCTAGTTTTTAGTAAAAATGGCTTAATAGAACCAGCAGAATTTTATGTGGATATCAATGATGCTGTTTTTAAAGATGGATATATAATTACAAGTTATAAAGCTCCAACTATTAGGGCGCAACTCGATATGATTCCTGCTGGAGTGGTTATTCCGACAGTTACTGAGCCAAATTTTGTAGAAGATGCATCTGATACTAGTAGAGACCGAATGATTATTCACCAAGCACCTCACGCACATGGGAATGCTCAATCCTTCTTCTACAAAGTCAAATAAGAATTTTTTAAAACACATTGACAAAAGCCAACATTTTTTGTAAAATAAGAATCAATTAAATACCAACACCGAATGAAGTTTAATAGAAGTGGGGAATCGTTTGATTTTTCATGACTGTAAATGGACGGAACTCTGGAGAGACCGTAAAGGCACCGAAGGGGCAAGGCAGGCAACTGCTCAAACTCTCAGGTAAAAGGACAGAGCTAGGATAGACCGCTTTTTAGCATTTATCTAAGCATTCCAGAGTACATGTATCTTGCATGTGCTCTTTCTTTTGGGGTTGAAAAGATAGGAGAAGGAAATGTTAGAATTGCTTAAATCAATCGATGCTTTTGCTTGGGGCCCACCCCTCTTGATTTTATTGGTCGGGACAGGGATTTACCTAACTGCTCGTCTAGGACTCTTGCAGGTTTTGCGTCTGCCCAAGGCCTTCCAGCTTATTTTTACAAAGGATAAGGGGCATGGCGATGTATCCAGCTTTGCGGCCTTGTGTACAGCACTCGCAGCGACAGTTGGTACGGGAAATATTATCGGAGTCGCGACGGCTATCAAGGTCGGTGGCCCAGGAGCTCTCTTTTGGATGTGGATGGCTGCTTTCTTTGGAATGGCAACCAAGTATGCGGAAGGACTCTTGGCAATTAAATACCGCACCAAAGACGACCATGGTGCAGTAGCGGGAGGTCCCATGCACTATATTCTTCTAGGGATGGGAGAAAAGTGGCGTCCCCTTGCCATCTTCTTTGCCCTGGCGGGTGTCTTGGTGGCTTTGTTGGGAATCGGGACCTTCACCCAGGTCAACTCGATTACAGAATCTATCCAGAATACAACGACTATTTCACCAGCCATCACAGCTCTTGTGTTGTCTGTCTTTGTAGCGATTGCTGTCTTTGGTGGACTCAAGTCCATTTCAAAGGTTTCAACTACTGTTGTTCCTTTTATGGCCATCATCTATATTTTGGGAACTCTTACAGTTATTTTCTTTAATATTGGGAAAATCCCTGCCACAATCGCTTTAATCTTGACATCAGCATTTAGTCCTGTTGCTGCGGTAGGTGGATTTGCCGGTGCTAGCATTCGGATGGCTATTCAAAATGGTGTGGCGCGTGGTGTGTTCTCAAACGAATCTGGTCTGGGTTCTGCTCCCATTGCAGCTGCTGCCGCTAAGACAAATGAACCGGTAGAGCAGGGCTTGATTTCCATGACAGGAACCTTTATTGACACTCTCATTATCTGTACTCTGACTGGTTTGACCATCTTGGTAACTGGTGTTTGGAGTGGTGATTTGAATGGGGTTGCCTTGACTCAGTCAGCCTTCTCAACAGTCTTTTCACACTTTGGACCTGCCCTTTTGACCATCTTCCTTGTACTCTTTGCCTTTACGACGATTCTAGGTTGGAACTATTACGGGGAACGTTGTTTTGAGTTTCTCTTTGGGGTTCGCTTTATCTGGCTCTACCGTGTGGTCTTTGTACTCATGGTCTTGTTGGGAGGATTTATCGAGTTGGATATGGTTTGGATTATCGCAGATATTGTCAATGCCTTGATGGCTCTGCCAAACTTGATTGCCCTCTTAGTCTTGTCGCCGGTCGTTATTGCTGAAACTAAAAAGTATTTTGACAAATAATGAAATCACACAGCTCGTGTGATTTTTTGCTTTCATAAAAAATTTCTATCGATGCAATTTAAAATATATATTATACAAGGTATAGAATCTGTGATAGACTAGATTTCAACAACATGAAAAGAGGTTTTATGATGACAACATTTACAATTCATACAGTCGAATCAGCACCAGCAGAAGTGAAAGAAGTTCTTGAAACAGTAGAAAAAGATAACAATGGCTATATTCCCAACCTAATCGGTCTCTTGGCTAATGCACCTACCGCCTTAGAAGCCTACAGAACTGTCGGAGCCATTAACCGTCGCAATAGCCTGACACCAGTTGAGCGTGAAGTGGTGCAAATCACGGCAGCTGTAACTAATGGTTGTGCTTTCTGCGTGGCAGGTCACACAGCTTTTTCCATCAAACAAATCCAGATGAATGATGACCTTCTGCAAGCCCTTCGCAATCGTACTCCAATCGAAACAGATCCTAAATTAGACACTCTGGCTAAGTTTACTTTGGCAGTTATCAATACCAAGGGTCGTGTAGGAGATGAAGCCTTGGGTGAATTTTTA
Organism: Streptococcus mitis; assembly: GCF_901542415.1. NCBI lineage: Bacteria > Bacillati > Bacillota > Bacilli > Lactobacillales > Streptococcaceae > Streptococcus > Streptococcus mitis. Next base: position 1,942,937 of record NZ_CABEHV010000004.1, read on the forward strand.
GAAGCTGGCTACACCCAACAAAATGCCTTGGATGTGGTTCTTGGTGTCAGCCTAGCAAGCCTCTGTAACTATGCCAACAATCTAGCCAATACACCAATTAACCCAGAATTGCAACCCTATGCTTAATTCATATCTGAGTAAAATGAAGTCTGAAATAATCGGACTTCGTTTTTTTAGTCCTCATTTAAGCGCTTTTATGCTATACTGAAACTAACATGATTATTGGAGGTTAGGATGAAAAAACTCCCCTTGGTATTTTCTGGTTGTTTGCTAGGTTTGGCAGGAGCTGGAAATCTTATTTTAGATACGTTGCCGTTTCTGTCCCATCTTTTTAGTCTGACAGGTTTGATTTTGTGGATTTACTTTCTAATTCTGCATCTGTTTAATTGGAAGGAAACCAAGCAAGAGTTGACCAAGCCCCCTCTTTTATCAGGAATGGCCACCTTTCCCATGGCTGGGATGATTTTATCTACCTATGTCTTTCGTGTATTTTCTCATCTTCCTTTAGTAGCGCAAGGGCTCTGGTGGTTTTCATTTCTCTTGGATTTGGCCTTGATTGCTGGTTTCACTATAAAGTTTGCTTGTCCGGGTCGGAGGGTTCATGCCACTCCTAGCTGGACGGTTCTCTATGTGGGGATAGCAGTAGCAGCCTTGACCTATCCTCTTGTAGGCATCATAGAAATTGCCTATGCTACCTTGAGTTTTGGATTTCTCTTGACCTTCTATCTCTACCCGCTTATTTATAGCGATTTAAAGAAAACTCCACTCCCACTAGCACTGCTTGGACAGGAAGGAATCTACTGTGCTCCCTTCTCTCTGCTCTTGGCTTCTCTAGTTCGAGTTGGAGGAGAGAGTCTACCAACTTGGCTCATGATTGTCATGATCTTGGCTTCCCAATCCTTCTTTTTCTTTGTTTTGACTCGCCTGCCCAATATTTTAAAACAAGGCTTTCAACCATCCTTCTCAGCACTCACTTTCCCAACCATTATCACAGCTACTTCGCTCAAGATGGCTCAGGGAATCTTGAAACTTCCATTTCTGGATTATTTGGTACTGGCTGAAACGGTTATATGCCTAACTATTTTATTCTTTGTATTAGGCGCTTATCTGATTTGGTTACGAAAAAAGGTCTAGCTAGAAATAGCTAAACCTTATTTTTTATGGTTTGATAACTTCAGCTCCACCCATGTATGGACGAAGTGCTTCTGGGATGGTCACAGAACCATCTTCATTTTGGTAGTTTTCAAGAATAGCAGCCACTGTACGTCCGACTGCAAGTCCAGAACCGTTCAAGGTATGGAGCAATTTCACCTTGCCATCTGCTTCATCACGGTAACGGATTTGGGCACGACGAGCTTGGAAATCTTCTGTGTTTGAACAGCTTGAGATTTCACGGTAGGTGTTTTGTGCTGGAATCCAAACTTCTAAGTCGTAAGTTTTGGCAGCTGAGAAGCCCATATCTCCAGTAGAGAGAGCAACGACACGGTATGGAAGGTTAAGTTTTTGAAGGATGTTTTCAGCATTGGCTGTCATTTTTTCTAATTCTTCGTAAGATTCTTCTGGTTTGGCAAATTTAACCATTTCAACCTTGTGGAATTGGTGCAAACGAATCAAGCCACGAGTATCACGACCAGCAGAACCAGCCTCAGAACGGAATGAAGGACTCATAGCAGTGAAGTAGATTGGCAGGTCTTTACCATCAAGGATTTCATCACGGTAGTAGTTTGTCAGAGGAACCTCAGCTGTAGGAATAAGGACGTAATTGCTGTCGCTGAGTTCGAAAGTATCTTCCTTGAATTTTGGATATTGACCAGTACCAAACATAGAGTCATGATTAACCATGTAAGGCGTGATGACTTCCGTATAGCCTTCTTTTCCATGTTCATCCAACATAAAGTTATAGATAGCACGCTCCAAACGAGCACCGAGACCTTTATAGAAGAGGAAACGAGCGCCTGTTACCTTACCACCACGTTCCCAATCAAGGATACCAAGGTCTTCACCAAGATCCCAGTGAGCTTTAGGTTCGAAGTCAAACTCACGTGGAGTACCCCAACGGCGAACTTCCACATTGTCGTCTTCGTCAGCCCCAACAGGAACGCTGTCAGCTGGGATGTTTGGAAGAGTAGTGGTGAATTCTGTCAATTTAGCATCGATTTCTGCCAATTCAGCATCCAAGGCTTTAACCTCAGCAGATAGAGTTTGCATGGCAGCAATCTTGTCATCTGCATTTTCCTTGTTGCGCTTAGCTTGGGCAATCTCAGCAGAAACTGTGTTACGTTCTGCTTTTAAAGTTTCAACCTTGACCAAGATGTCACGACGTTTAGCATCGATTTCTTTCATCTCATTCAAGATAGCAGCATCTACACCACGTGTAGCTAATTTTTCTGCGACAGCATCAAAGTCTGTACGAATACGTTTGATATCTAACATAAGAACTCCTTTATGAAAAAAGCACACCTGACAAAGCGTTGGAGTGGCAGGGCCACGGTTCCATCCAACTTCACAGGTGTGCACTTGATTGTGTATGCAATTGTTACTAACGGTAGAATTTCACCTATCCCTCCTATCTGCTCGCAGCACCCGCAGACTTTCTGAAAGAAGAAGATAACCTACTTATCCGTTGCTATGATTATACTAAAGTTTCTACTTTTTTGCAAATAGATTTTTAAATTTTTGACCAATGGTTTGAATCAGGGTCGGAAGCTTGACGACCTTGTCATTGCCCAGTTTTTCACGAGCAATTTTGAGAATGGCACCTGAGTCTTTTGAAGCAAAGAGGAATTTTCCTCTGTCTGTAAAGACTTCGAAGTGGCGACTGATTTTGCGACCAGTAACATTAGCTCCAATTTGGTTGATATGGCTCCAAGGAATCTGGATAAATTGTTCAACATTGACATCGGGATAAAATTCCAAAGCCTGATCTCCGACAAGGAATTTCCCAACTTTTCCAGCTATAGAGAGGTAGGAGGTGCCTGTCGTATTGAGGAGCACTGTTTTGTTAAGTGATTGAGCCATGCTTAGTCTTCCTTACTTTCACCGAAAAAGGCATTGTAGAGGGCTTTAATAGCTGCTTTCTCTTGGTCCTTATGGACAACAAACATGATAGATACTTCACTAGAACCTTGAGACATCATCTGGATGTTGATCTTATTTTCAGATAGAGCACGTGTCGCAGTAGCAGTAACTCCGATATGACTCTTCATTTTTTCTCCAACAATCATAATGATTGAAAGGTCGTGCTCGATTTCTGCATGGTCTACTTCAGCCTTTTGAACCAACTGACGAAGGATTTCTTCTTCCTTGATAGGAGTTAGTTCGCGAGAACGGAGGATGATTGAAAGATCGTCGATACCTGTTGGCATATGTTCCCAACCGATGTTAAGATCTTCAAGGATTTGCAGAACCTTGCGACCAAATCCAACTTCACGATTCATGAGGTATTTCGACATGTTGATGCTGACAAAGCCTGAGTCACCAGCAATTCCCACAACTGGAAATTCATCACTACTGTGTTTTAGAACGATACGAGTACCTGGATGGTCAGGGTTGTTGGTATTCTTGATAACCAGAGGAATTTTTCCTCGATAGGCAGGGAGAAGAGCTTCGTCATGAAGAACTGAGAATCCTGCATAAGCCAACTCACGCATTTCACGGTAGGTTAACTCAGGAATCGAGTGTGGTTGGTGGATGATTCCTGGGTGAGCCGCAAAGATACCATCAACGTCTGTAAAGTTTTCATAGAGGTCTGCCTTAACACCGGCAGCAATGATAGAACCTGTAATGTCTGATCCTCCACGTGAGAAGGTACAGATTTGATTTTCCTTGGTAACTCCAAAGAAACCAGGAATGACAAGAACTTCATTTGTATTTGTCAATTCTTCAATTTTGTCATAACTTGATGGAATAATGCGAGCGTGACCAGGTTCACTTGTGACCACAATACCAGCTTCTCTCGGGTGAACATAGCGTGCATCGAGGCCATTTTGATTAAAGTAGGCTGCGATCAATTTAGCATTGTTATTTTCACCCGCTGCTAGGAAAGTATCGTAGAGAAATTCGTTTTCTTCGATAGGAAGACTTGCCAAGGCACGAATGCTTTTTGAAATTTTTTCTAGAACAGCTGGTTTAAGACCTAGTTCACTAACCATAGCAGCATAGCGGTCGATAATCCAGTTTTGACTCTTGCTAATATCGTTACCAGCAACATAGTCGCGATAGTATTTAATCAAGGCATCCGTAACCTTAGTATCTTCAGCATTGCGTTTACCAGGCGCAGAAACGACGACAAAACGACGCTCTGAATCGCTTTTGACGATGTTTAAAACTTTTTCTAATTGACTAGCAGAGGCAAGAGAGCTACCTCCAAATTTAACAACCTTCATAAGAACTCCTAAAGTAAGTATTTTATACGATTATAGCAGAAAGAAAGCCTTTTTTCAATGAAGAAAATAAGATGCGTTCTAGTATAAAGCGAGCCTTTCTAATCGGCCGAGACACTTTCAGTTGATTTTTTCTTGTTTTCTGATTTAAAAAAAGATATACTTTGAAAATAAAATAATAT